>CAZTPJ010000070.1:0-18711 GCA_964614515.1 uncultured Phycisphaeraceae bacterium
ATGGAACCGGCGTTCGAGCAGTTCGACGTACTTGCGGTCCTGAATCTTCTGAATGATCTCGGCATAGGTGCTCGGACGCCCGATGCCTTCGCTTTCGAGCATCTTGATGAGCGAGGCTTCGGTGTAGCGGGGGGGGGGAGACGTGAACCGCTGCGAGGCGTCGAGCGCGAACGGATGCATCCGCTGCCGCTCGGCGAGCATCGGAAGATTCTGCTCATCCCCCGACGGCACGCCCGTGACCTTATAGAACCCGTCGAACACCAACACACGGCCGGTTGCCTTGAACGTCACCGGCCTGGCCTTGTCGGTTCCGCCGCGAATCATGGCCGTGGTCAAGTCCCACTGCGCGGGCGTCATTTGACACGCGACGAATCGCTCCCAGATAAGCGTGTAGAGTTTGAGTTGATCGGCGTTGAGGGCGCCTCGGACCTTGCTCGGCGGGTATTCGAGCGAAGTCGGGCGGATCGCCTCGTGGGCTTCCTGTGCGGCCTTGTTGCTCGATGAGTAGAAGTTGGGCTTCTCGGGCAGATACTTGTCGCCGAACTGCTTCTTGATGTAGGCGCGGGCCATGTCGATGGCCTCGGCCGACACATGCGTCGAATCCGTACGCATGTAGGTGATGAGGCCGACGGGTCCCTCGCCGGGAATGTCGATGCCTTCATACAACTGCTGGGCGGTGCGCATCGTGCGCCGCGCGGCGAAGCCAAGCCGCGTGGAACCCGCCTGTTGCAACGTCGATGTGATAAACGGCGCGGTCGGACGCGTCGTCGTCCGCCTGGTCTCCAGCGACACGACTTCATACGGCGTGGCCGGATCGACAGCGCCCTCGACACGACGGCGGAATCGCGCCGGACCCTTGCCGCCGGCGTCCTCCTCCACACCCGTCTTGATCCCCGTCATGCCCGCGAGTTTCGCGACCTCGACAATGCGCGGGGTGAGATCGGTCGGCTTCGCCCCGCCGGCCGCGCGAACCTCGAACTTGTCACCCGCGACCTCGACGAGTTCAGCCTGAATCCCTCCGTGTTCGCTCAGCCACGCGTTCTGGACCTTAAGCGTCGGCGGGTTCCCCTTTGCATCGCGCTGCGCCAGCAGTTTGGCCCACGCCGGACCGAGGTTCACGGCCTTGGCCAACTGCGTCGCAAAGTTCGCCTCGATCCGCCAGAACTCCTCCGGAATAAACGCCCGAATCTCCCGCTCGCGCTCGACCACCAGCCGCACGGCCACGCTCTGCACGCGACCCGCGCTCAGCCCCCGCGCCACCTTCTTCCACAACAGCGGCGAGACCTGATACCCCACGATGCGATCGAGAATGCGCCGCGCCTGCTGCGCATTGACGCGATCCTCATCGATCGGGTGCGGATTCTGAAACGCCTTTTCGATCTCACGCTTGGTGATGGCCGCGAAGATCACGCGCTTGGCCTTCGCGGATGCAATGCCCAGTTCCTGGGCGAGATGCCACGCGATGGCCTCGCCCTCGCGGTCAAGGTCGGTTGCGAACCAGACTTCCATGCCCGACGCGAGCGATTCCCTGGCCGCACGCTTGAGTTCAGAGACAACCTTTTCCTTCCCCGGCAGCGTCTCGTATGTGGGCTTGAACTTCTTGTCGAGGTCCACGCCGGGCACGGGCGACTTGACGCCCTTGGGGTTCTTGCTCGGCAGGTCGCGGACATGGCCGATGCTCGCGAGGACGAGATAGTCCGGCCCGAGGTACTTGTTGATCGTCTTGGCCTTGGAGGGCGATTCGACGATGACCAGGTGTTTGCCTTTGGCCGAGCCCGCGGAATAGGAAAAGGTGCGGCCCTTGCGCCCGGCGGGGGCAGCGCTGGACTTGGCCTTGCCGCGCGCGGCGCCACCGCGGCGAGGAGCCTCAGAACCGGCTTCACGGCCGGCCGTGCCAGGTGATGCCTTGGCGGTGGAACGCTTTGACGCCGACTTTTTGGCCATTTGTGGACTCATCTCTCCCGGTACTTCGGTCCGCGACCCCTCGGAGTTCGCAAATCGACCCCCCGCGACTCCCGAAGCGGTGAGGAAAGGCCCGGTTCAGCGCAGTGTCAAGGGGGAGGCGTGCAGATCGGATCAGGTGCTGGGGGCTGCGGGGAATTGCTGGGCAAGCGGCGGGGGGCCTTCGCTCTGGATGTCCATGCGCCCGTTCCCGACGACATCAGTCATCACGATTAAACGAAACCCACCGGGCGACATCACATCCGCTCAACGGTCGGGATCCCAAGCACGGCCAGGCCATCCTCAAGCACCCGCGCGGTCAGGGCGCACAGGCGCAGGCGCGAGGGGCGCTGGTCTTCGGAGGCCTGAAGCACGGGGCACTGGTCATAAAACACCGCGAACGCACCGGCGAGGTCGTACATCAAGGCGCAGAGGCGGTGCGGCTCAAGCGCGGCCGCGACCGATGCGATGGTGGCCGGGTAGCGAAGGAGCGTGAGGGCCAGGGCCTTTTCGGCGGGTTCGGTGATGGTGAAGGGGGGGGTGTTCGTGGTGGGGGAGAGGCCGCGCTCGTGGGCTTTGCGGAAGATGCTCTTGATGCGCACAAGGGCATTGAGCAAATACGGCCCCGCGTTGCCCTCAAACGCCAGCATTCGATCAAAGTTGAAGACATAGTCCTTGATACGATCCGAAGAGAGATCGGCGTACTTGATCGCGGCGATGGCCACGGCCTCGGCGATGCCGCGCTGCTCGGCCGTGTCGAGTTGCGCACTTTTCTCCGCGACGATACGCAGCGCACGCTCGAACGCCTCATCGAGCACATCAGAAAGTCGCACATTCTCGCCGGAGCGCGTGCGAAATGGGCGTCCATCATCACCGAGGATGCTGCCGAACGCGGCGTGTTCAAGGCTCGACGGCGCAGCCGCCCCCGGCTTTGTCGCGTAACCGGCCTTCCGCGCGCCCGCGAACACCTGTTTCAAATGCAGGATCTGCGGCGCACCCACGGCATACAACACGCGATCAGCGCCGAGTTTCTGAACGCGGCGTCGCACGGCCGCGATATCCGTCGTTGCGTACAGATATCCGCCGTCGCGCTTGCGGATCATCACGGGCACATCAATGCCGCCATCCTCGGGGCGATCGAGGCGGATCACCAGCGCGCCTTCGGACTCTTCGGCGATGCCGCGCGCGATCAGGTCGGCCACCATCGGCGCGAGTTCCTCGGCGTATGACGATTCGCCCGCGGAATCCGCGTCGGTGATCTTCGCGTGCAGTCGAGCGCAGACCTGAAGGCACGTCGCCATCGTCACGTCATAGATGCGCTTCCAATACGCCACGGCCGTGGCGTCGTGCGCCTGAAGCCGCAGCAGCATGTCCTTCGCGCGGGCCATCGCGTCGTCGGCTCCGGCGACCTGCTCTTCGAGTTCTGCGATGGCCTTTGGCCCCATGCCGAATTTTCGTGCGGCCGTGAGTCCCGCGTGTTCCGCGCGGCACTCCAACTGCGCATCGCGATAGAGCATCGTGAGTTGATCGAGCGATATCGAGTTGATATCGAGTCGCCCCGCGTCAGATTCGCGCTGCAGTCTGGCCGCGACCATCGCGATGGGCAGGCCCCAGTCGCCGACGTGGTTCTGTCGAATGACGTTGTGGCCGAGTCGCTCCATGACGCGAGCGAGCGCATCGCCGATCACCGTGGCGCGAAGATGCCCGATGTGCATCTCTTTCGCGAGGTTGACGCCGCACAGGTCCACCACGATGGTCTGCCGCGGCTGCGCGGGCGCCACGCCGAGGTGATCGGTATCGAGCGCGGCCAGCAATCGCGCGAGGGCATCGGCGCGCAGGCGGATGTTGATGAACCCCGGCCCGGCGATCGCTGCGGGCGACAGCGGCTCAGCCAGGTCGTCGATCTTCGCGTGCTGGATGATGGCCGTGGCGATCTCGCGCGGCGGCTTGCCGAGGCGCTTGGCCAGGGACATGGCGGCGTTGCATTGAAAGTCACCGAGCGCGGCCTGCTTGGAGGGCGCGATGAGCGGGTCAACATCGCCATCGAGCGCGGGGAAGGCCGTGCGGATCGCGACGGCGAATCGCTCGGCCAGCATGGCGACGGGATCAAATGACGCGGACATGGGGGCAAGTGTAGGTGCAGCCGATTGGATCGCGTGCCACTGGCGGCTTGCGTGCCACTGGCGGCTTGCGTGCCACTGGCGGCTTGTCCGCCAGTGGTCTGTGACGTCACAAGCACTGGCGGTCAAGCCGCCAGTGGCACACAACACGAGTGGGATTCAACGCGAGTTGAACACAACGCCGAATCGTCTACGGCCTCGTCAACGCCGCGATCATTCGATCCGCGAGTTCGACCTCGAGGCCCTCGGTCCTCGCGCGGGTGGCCATGCGCACAGCGTGGTCATCACGCCCCTGGGCCTGCATCAGCGCGGCGATCGAGAGAAACGCAGAACCACTTGGATTGCGATGGGTGAACGTCACGAGTCGCACCAAGTCGCGCCGCAGGTCCGTCTCGGAATCCCACAACTCGCCAGCACGCATCGGCCGTTCACACAGCGCGGGATTCGTCTGATACGCCAGCGCCATCACGGCGATGCCCTGCGTGAACTCGCCTGAGCGAAGCAGCGCGATGGCCATGGCCCGCATCGCGTCGGCATCGTCGGCGTTTTCGGTGAGATGTTCCTGCAACATCGCTCGCGCCTGCTCAGGTTGATCCGCCCGCAAGTATGCCGCGGCGAGTTCCATCTTTGTCGGCGGCGGTGGAGGCTCAGCCTGCGGTGGCGGTGGCGCCGGCGGGGGTTGATACCCGTGGACCAACGCGCCATCAATCACATAATACTGGTTGCTCCGACGACCACCGCGATAGCACGGATCGCCGTGATACCACGGCGAACCGCCCCACGGAACCACAACCGGCCCGCGCGTGTGATGCACGATGTGCCCGTGACCGAAGTCGCTGCCAAGGTTGAAGCGCAGTCGGAAGTTGTCATCGTTGAACTCGCCCGAGACGCGCAGGCCCGAGCCTGAGGAAATCACGCCGCGCGAGACGAAACCATGTCCCCCGCCGGTGATGACCACCGGCGCCTTGCCACCTTGCACAACACCCGTGACCGGCGCCTGCACAAAGCCGCTCGACGGCCGGGGCGAAAGCGGCCCGGGCGTGATCGTGCGATGTGATGTGAGTCCGACCATCGGCAGCGAGACCCGCGTCTGCGCCATCGCCGAAGTCGCGAGGCCCACAGCGGAAAGCGCGGCGAGAAGATGCAATGATGTGCGTGGCATGGGTGTCTCCTGTGCGGCCGTGCGGCGGTGCGCCGCGCTACAGCCGGGGGCGTCGATCATGGTTGATCGACGGCGTGTGCGTCACGGCCGAGGCGCTCGGCGCGACACTCCTCTATTGTATCGACGCACGACGCCCGCGTTTCGTTCCGCGTGGATCGGAATTTGGGCGACCCGACTGGGGAAACCACGGCCATGAACATGTCGTTACACGTCAGGCTCGTGGGAATCAGGGCATGGGTGGCCGTATTGCTGATGGTGGCGGCGGGCGTGGGGGGGTGTGGGGTGCGTGGGGATCTGGCCGTGCGGTCGATGGAGCACGGCGGGATGATTTCGCCGACGTTCACGACGATCGCGTACACGGCGCGAGGCGTCGAGAGCGCGGACATCTATCTGACGGATCTCTCGCCTGCGGACCTTGACCCCGGGACGCCGCTCGATTCGATCACCGGCCACCTGATTCACATCCACGTCTTTCTGATCCCCAAGGCGGGCAAGACACCGATCGATCGCAATGCCTCGAACGTGACGGTGCGGCACATTGTGTTCGTGCGCGGGGCAATCGGCATGTACGCGGGGGGGGGGTTTCTGCTCACCCAGGGCCGGCCGGGGGATGCGACGTTCGGCGGGTCGCTGCGCGATGCGACGCTGAAGGTTGTGGACATGTCGCCGACGTTTCACGATGCGCTTGGGGCGGGACGCATGCGCGGGGTCGTTCGCGCCCCGCTCGATGAAGGCGCGGCGAGTCGCATCGCGAGCAGGCTGGATGATGTCATCGCGCGGCTGCGGCGGGGTGGGAACTGAACACGCCTATCGCGGCTGCTGAACATCACCGAGATCAAGCTTGACTTCGAAGTCAACGATTCGCTCAAGATTCGGAGTCATACGAGCCACATCCGTGCTGGTTTCCAATCGCAGCCTGCGCGGCGCGCCGAACTTCGCGGGCCAATCGCCCATGAGTCGATAGTGCGTGGTGGCCTGACCCTCGTGAGCGTAGACATGCCCGATGGGCAACTCGCCATGATCCCCCTCGACGATTGCGAGGAGCGCGATGTTCGCAGGTGCGCGCGTCAGGAACACGTCCACGGTCATTGAGGCGGGATCGCCGGGACGCATCGTGACGACAGTTGCGCGAAAATCGAACTGTTGCTCCGCATCAACATATACCTCAACCGTCTCATAGTTTCTCGGATGCACGATCACCGACGACGTGACCTCAATGCTCCAACTGTCAATGAGCGGGCCGAAGCCGACTCCCCCGGCCGCGGGATCGTGTGCGTTGATCGTCCAGCGTTGGCGAACCTCGTGACGACCGAGCGGGATGTCGCCAAGCGGTGCCACGGCCGCGATGAACCGCTCGCTCGCACGACCGGCCGGCACTCGCGCTGCGCCCGTGACCACAACGGTCGAGAGGTCCAGCGTCCACGGACCGATCGTGAGTTCCTCAAGCACGGGATGGATCATCGGGCGTTCAAGCCCCGCCACGCGGGCGCGATCAATCACCACGCCCAACGGCCAGTCATCCCCCGGCCGTACACGCGAACGATGTTCGAAGCGAATCGCCAGCGAGTTCTGCACGTACTTTCGCGCCTGCTGCGGCGTGGCGCTGCCGTTCTGCCGCGCGGCGATGTCGAAGAGCGTGCCCCAACTGATGAGCACGCCATAGCGCGTGCCGAACCACAGGCTCGGGTCCGGCCGTGCCTGGATCTCGAGCGCCGCGTCGATGATGGCGCGTTCCTGGGCCGGCGTCGTGGTCGTTTCGATCAGGCGTTTGTAGAGTTCGGTCATCGCGGCATCAGCGCGGTTTCCGCGGAGATTCCGCGCTTCATACATCAGGATCGTCACCGGCTTGCGATGATTCCAACTCGGCCCGGCGATGATCAACGCGCCGGCGTAACCAAACAGGCCGCCCGAAGGCAGCAGCAGGATGATGCCCAGCACGATGGCCGTGCGCTGACGCTTGCGGCGCCCGATGCGGATTGGCGAACCCAGATCTCCCGGCGAGGTGGTGGTGAGTTTGAGATCGCGCCCGCATTCGGGACAGACGATGACGGGTGCCCCATGCCCGGCAGGTTCCTGCCCCGGTGTCACGAGGCCCGAAAGGTCATACCCGCACGCCTTGCAGCGCGGCTCATCCCCCGTGCGCCGACCCACAACGCCCGCGCCAAGCAGCACAACGCCAAGAAGCAGCAGAATGAAGGCGAGTTCGAACATCGCGACAACGATCGTATGACTGTGGCACGGCCGTGGTGCGCGCGGCGAACTCGCAACGTCTCACTGCGCGGTTGAGCGTGGAGATCAGGCCGGATTCTTCTTCTTGACCTCGTGGCGCACGATCTCGCCGGTGGTGACATAAATGATGTCTTCGGCGATGTTGGTCATCAGGTCGGCGATGCGTTCCAGTTCGCGTCCGAGGCGGTAGATGAGGATGCCCTGCTCGATGTCCTCTTCATTGTCGCGCACGAGGGCGACGGTCTCGCTGAAGAGTTGCTTCTCAAGTTCGTCGATGCTCTTGTCCTCCTGGACGATGGCGCGTGCGGCCTGGGCGTCTTCATCGTGCATCGCGCGAAGCAGCGCATGACAGAGCATGGGCACGCGCTGGCCGAGTTCGACCAGGGCCGTGGGCCACCTGGGCGTCGGGCCGTCGCTCATCAGCCGGGCGACCTTGGCGATGGACTTGGCATGATCGGCGACGCGTTCGATGTCGGCGTTGGCCTTGAGGATGAACGCGATCAGTCGCAGGTCGCGGGCGACGGGCTGCTCCAGGGCCATGATCCGCAGTGCCTCGCGCTCGATGCGCACCTCTTCCTGATCGATCGACTTGTCCCGCTGGCGGACTTCCTGCGCCGCCTCGGCATCCAGAACCCACAGCGCCGCAAGCGCGGATTCGAGCATGGCCACGGCCGCGGACGCCTCCTGCGTCAGTCGGCGAAGCAGCGCACTGATCGCGTGTTCAAACGGGCGAACGGTGGACGAACGCGACTCGGGCGTGTTGGGCATCGTGAGTTCCTCAGCGGTGGGGCCATCGGCAGCGTGGGCGGGGCTGGGGATGTTAGGCGACACTGGGCCGAGTCTGGACATGGTTGATTCTCGTGCGGCGCGTGCGGACAAGCGGGCGCGCGGAGCGACCCGATGCTCCGATCGTTGAACACGTCACCAGCCCGGCGCGTTTGGATTGCGCTAATCCTTTTTGCGCCACCCCACCGCGCCCATGCGACGCCCTGACCCGCCTCGGCCCGCATGGTCGATAGCCTCACGCCATGCCCGCACCGCTGCTCATCATCCTGCCCCACGGCCTGAACGCGTCGGGTGTCACCTTGTGGGCCGTACGGCTGGCGGGCGCGTTGGCGGGCGATGGCCGGCGCGTGGGTCTGCTGCTTCATCGCGAGCCGGCGGGCCAGCGGCGACTGGCCATCTCACCGCCACCGCACGTCCGCGTGTTTGATCGCCGTGATCTGCCACCGTTGGGTGATGAACCCGTGGATCAGGCCGCGCTCGTGCGTGCCTACGGCGAGGCCATCACGGCCATGGCCGAAGAATCGGATGTACCGGTCATCGTGAGTCCAAACCTGCACGGCGAGTGTTACGGTGCGGCCGTGGCCGTGGCATCGCGCGAGTCTTCACGCGTTCGCCTGATCGGTTGGCAGCACTCGGACATTGCGTATGACACGCAGGTCCTGGTGCATTACGAAGGCGCGTTGTCGCGGTTCGTGGGCGTGAGTGATGCGATCGAATCGCGACTGCGTTCGCGCCTGTCGCAGCGCGCTCGCGACATCGTGAACATCCCGTATGGCGTCGAGGTTCCCGCACATCCGCCACAGCGCGATGCGCTCGACGGGTCGCGTCCGGTGCGACTTGTCTACACCGGGCGTCTCGAGCACGCCCAGAAACGAATCAGCGCGATGATCCATATGAGCGATGCGCTGGTGCAGCGCGGCGTGCGGCATGAACTCGTCATCGTCGGCGATGGCCCGGCGGCGCCCGCGATGTATACGGCCGCGGCCTTGCGACCCGCCATCACACTGCTCGGTGCGCAGCCGCCGCATCGCGTGGTCGCAGAACTCGATCGCGCGGACATCTTCGTGCTGGCGTCGCGATATGAAGGGCTGAGCGTGTCGCTGCTGGAGGCGATGGCGCGCGGGTGTGTTCCGGTCGTCACGCGAACAACCTCCGGCGCTGCGCAGGCCATCGCGCCCGGCGAATCCGGCGACATCGCTGATGTCGCGCCGGATGCCGACGAGGCCACGGCCGGCGAAGCCCTCGCCGAGGCTGTCACGCGCACGATGTCGTGCAACATCGAGTCGATGAGCACGGCCGCGTGGCGCACAGCGCGACAACGATTCTCGCTGGAGGTTCACACCACGGCCGTGGCGACCATGCTCGATGCTGTCGCGCGAGAGTCCCCGCGTGCGTGGCCCGCACATCGCGCCTGCGAGTTCAATCCCTCCGATGGCACAACGTGCGGCACGGTTCCCGCGGATGCGGCCGTGCGGTTGTCCGGCGTGCTCGCAGCCCTGGCAGGCCGTCGCGTGATTCTGCACGGCGCGGGGCGACACACCCAGCGCCTCGCGGACGTGATCGCGCGGTCGCCCGCGAACATCATCGCCATCGCCGATGACGATCCGCAGCGTCACGGCCAGATGTGTCTCGGCCATGCCGTGATCGCGCCCGCCCGCGCCGCGAGCCTGGGCGCCACCGATGTCGTCATCAGTTCCTGGCTGCACGAAGACGACATCTGGGCACGCCGGGCGATGTACACGTCGCAGGGACTGATTGTGCATCGCGTCTATGGTGAGAACTTGATCCACGACGAAACTCGCCCGGCCGCCGCTTGAAACGGGCACGCTTCGCTTGAGCCGCTCGCGCGCGATGGCGGGGCACACGCCGTCTTTTGCGATCGGGTGCAGGCGAGACGCCCGCACCACCGGATCCAACTGACTTTGCGGTTGCCCTGCACCGGTCTGCTGCACTACGCAGCGGGACGCGCCCTTCGCCTACACTCCGCCTCGCATCAACAAAGGATCGCCCCCATGGAAGCCGGACTCGTCGGCCTGCCGTACATCGGCAAGACAACGCTTTTCACCGCCCTGACGGGCCAGCCTGCGGACCCCGCGGCCGGCGTGAAGCCCAACGTGGGCGTCGCGCAGATTCCCGATCCGCGATTGCAGATCCTCGCCTCATACATCCCCACCAAAAAGATCGTGCCGGCGCAACTCAAACTCGTGGACATTCCCGGCCTGGTTCGCGGCAGCAGCGAGGGCGCGGGCATGGGCAACGCGTTCCTCAGCCACATTCGCGACGTTGACGCCATCGTTCACGTCGTGCGCTGTTTCACCAGGGGCGCGGGAGGGGCCGAGATCGCCCATGTCGAAGGCTCGCTCAACCCCACGCGCGACATCGAAACCGTCGAACTCGAACTCATCCTCGCGGACCTGCAAGTCGTTGAGAACGCCCTGCCCAAGGCCGAGCGCAGCGCGCGGACCAAGACCCCCGAGTCCATCGCACGGCTCTCGGTGCTGAGCAAGGCCAAGCCCGTGCTGGAAGAGGGCCAGCCCGTGCGCACCGTCCCGCTCACGGACCCGGAAGAGATCAAGGCGATGCGCGGTCTGGCGATGCTCTCGGCCAAGCCGGTCTTGTATGTCGCCAATGTCGATGAGGATGATGTCGCGGGCACGGGGCCGTTGTCCTCGGCCGTGATGGCGCACGCGAAGGCCAACGGCAATCAGGCCGTGGCCGTGTGTGCGAAACTCGAGGCTGAACTCGCGGAGATGGCCGAGGGTGATCGTGCCGAGATGCTCGCATCGCTGGGACTTGATGAGCCGGCGCTGCACAAACTCGCGCGGGCGGCGTATGCCCTGCTCGGGTTGCAATCGTTCTATACGGCCGGGGAAAAGGAAACCCGCGCGTGGACCATCCCGCAAGGCGCGACCGCGCCCCAGGCCGCGGGCGCGATTCACTCAGACTTCGAACGCGGCTTCATCCGCGTGGAGATCTATTCGGTCAGCGAACTTGAGGCGTACAAGTCAGAGAAGGCGATCAAGGAAGCGGGCAAGATGCGCGTCGAGGGCAAGAACTATGTCATGCGCGACGCGGATGTGTGCCACTTCCTGTTTAATGTGTGAGGCCGGCATCGCGCGACGTGCCGGCGAATGTGTACGGCCGCACATTTCGCGAACTGCATGAAAAAGGGGCCGCCCTGAGGCGTCCCCTTTGGAGTGATGAAGCGAGATCCCGCGATCAGCGGCGACGACGCAGGGCGACCAGACCAGCCAAGCCCAGCAGACCCGCGGCGGCCGGGGCCGGAATGTACTGGAACTCGATGCGCGTGATGTTGGACGTGTTGGCCGTGCCTTCAGCCCAGATGTCATGCATGACCGAGTTGGTCGGGTTGTTGCTGCCGAGGTGGAACTGCATGCCCGAGCGGAAGAGGGCAACCTGATTGCCGAGAATTTCCGTGAAGTTGCCACCTGGGGCGTTGCCGTAGGAGTTGGTGCCCGACGCGCCGCCAGCGGCAGCCATCGAGTTGCCATAGATGCCGATCACATCGCCGGCGAAGACCTGCACATTCACTGGCGCGAATGAACCCGTCGGCAGGTCAAGCCCGCCAGCGAGTTTCTCGAACGCGTTGGTCGTCGCTGAGAACAGCGGCGGAGGCGTGTTGTTATCGAACCGGACGATCGAAAAGTTCATGAACTGATTCGTCGAACCCGTCGGCAGCATGACCTGCACGCCCGTGATCCGGAAGTTCGTCGGGGCCGTGAAGTAATACCCACGGGTGCTGCCCGAAAATGTCGAAAGGTGCGGAGGCATGGTGGCCGTAAACTGGGCCGACGCAGTTCCCGCGAGCATCGACAGCGCGATGCCAGCGCACAGAGCAGATCTCATCTTTGTCTCTCCTCGAACAAGCGGCCCCACGAATGCTGACACACACCCCCGCGCCCGGCCGCGCTGGCTGAGGGACTGGTAGACTAACCGAAACCTGTGGGTGTGTCAAGAGCGAACCGGTTCTCTGAGGGCACAAAGTCCCTGAAATAGCCGTGCATAATCGCATGGGTGTGTGCGAAAATGCTCGCGGCCGCGAATTGACCGACCAGGTACTCCCCCACATTGACGCGAGGCTTGACAAGCCGCGCAGAAATCACAGCCGATAACGACGCACACACACGGAGTCGTTTTGCCCGCCAAAGCCGAAACTGTTGGACAGGCAGACATCGACCCCCCCCTTCTCGCGAAGGTCGCGGGCCGTGTTGGGCACATAGTCGAGGTCGCACGCGGGGTCGGGGTGTGTCAGATTGATCGTCGGCGGAAGCCACCCCGTGCGCATCGCCATGATGCAGGTGATCAGTTCCACCGCGCCCGCCGCCTGAATCAGATGGCCCAGCATCGACTTGACCGAACTGAACGGCACATCCTTCGCGGCCTCGCCGAAGAGGGCCTTGACGGCCGCGGTTTCGATCGCATCGTTCTCGCTCGTGCCCGTGCCGTGAGCGGAGATGTAGTGAACGAGCGGCCGTCCATCCGCGCCGCGCGAATGCGGATCGATGCCGGCCTGTTCGAGCGCTCTGGACATCGCGGCCACAGCCCCTCGCCCATCGGGCTGAATGTCCGTCACGCGAAACGCATCGGCCGAAGAGCCATAGCCCACGATCTCGGCGATGGGCGTCGCGCCGCGGCGCAGCGCGTGATCGAGCGTCTCGAGCAACAGCACCCCCGCGCCCTCGCCCATGACAAAGCCATCGCGCGTGAGATCGAACGGTCTCGCGGCCGTGGCGGGCGATTCGCGCCGGCGCGACATGGCCGTCAGGCGAATGAACCCCGTCATGCCCAGGGGATGAATCATCGTGTGGGCGCCGCCGGCGAGCATGACATCGGCGTCGCCGCGTCGGAGGATCTCGAAGGCCTCGCCGATGGCCTGCGTGCTGGCGGCGCAGGCGGTCATGCAGTTGAACGCTGGGCCGCGACAGCCGAACTCCGACGCCAGGCGCGCCAGAGCCATGTTGGGCTCCTGCTCGAGCTCCTTGACGGCGGTGAGTCGCTGGAGCGCCGTTGCCGCCCATGGGGCGCCATCAACGTGTCGCGCATCGGCATTCCACGCTGAGATGTTGGTTGCGACGAAGTTGTCAAAGTCCAGCGTGCCCTCGCCACAGCCCATGTACAGACCCACGCGGCGCGGATCAGGGGGGGGCGTTTTCGCAAAGCCGCTGCCGCGCCACGCGGCCGTGGCCGCCGACAGCGCATACTGCGTGCCGAGTGCTGATTGTCCATGTCGCGCCGCGAGGTCGGGCGACAGCGTGAAGCCTTTGACCTCGGCCGCGAAGTTGGTTGGAAAGGTCGCCGCGTCAAATCGCGTGACGGGACCGACGGCGCTGTCGCCGCGCACCAGCCGACGCCACACGCCGTCGATGTCCTCGCCCAGGGGCGTAACCCACCCCATGCCCGTGATGACCACGCGCGGCGAACTCATCGGCATTCCCCCGCTGGCTTAGCCCTGGTCATCGGCATGCTCATCGCCGCCATCATCGTCATGCCCATCCTCTCCCTCGCGGTCGGCGTTGAGTTTGTCGGGATTGAGCACGCGCACGAGGCCGTCCTTGAGTCGTCGCCCCGCGAAGTTGATGATCAATCCGAGGACGAGATCCGCCGCGCGAAGTTGCGCCCGCAACTGCGATCGTTCGAACGAGCCGATCTCGCGCGGCGCTGACATCACATCCACGATGAACTTGTCGTCGATGAGCAGGTCCGCGACGACCTGCCCGATGACATGCCCATCAAACTCGACATCGACCGGATGCATCGCCTTGTAGGCGATTTGCGCCACGTCCAGTTCGATCTTGAACGCTTCGAGGTACACCGACTCGGGATAGCCAGGCCCGAGTTCCATGTGAATCTCCGTCGCCAGGCCGATTACCTTGTGGCTGATGCTCGTCAACGCGGGATCAAGGTCGGACAGCGGTGTGGAGCGGCGCTGCGGGCCGCCGTGACGGCCGCCCTGGTTTGGGGGTCGCCTGTTGCCCGAATCGCGGCCGTAGTCCTGGTTCATCGGCGGTTCTCCGAAGGTGTGGAAGTGACAGGGAACACTAGGGCGCTTTGAGGATGATCGCGGCATTCTGCCCGGCGAGGGAGCCTGTGCAGACGAGGATGTGTCGCGGGCGCGGCGACCCCTGTCGCGCTGGGTCCAGCAGACTCGGCGGGAGCGAGCCCTCGATCGCGCATCGCGCGCCAATCGCGGCCTGAAGCGCGCCGTGACCCGCCACCGTGTCGCCCACGCTCGGCGTCAGCAGCACGATGGGCATGCGCTCGAGGCGTTCGCCGAACACGCTCGACAGCGCGGCCCATTCCGCGCGGTCCACCTCCGCCACGCCAAGCCCCTGGGGGATGATCGCGTCAATGTCCGCGGGCTCAAGGCGCGCATCGCGCAGGGCTGACGTGATGGCCGTGGCCAGACCCTCGCCCGGCGACACTTCCGCGCCGACGCGATGGTCCTCTTGCGCATCGAGCCGCAGGACCGATTGCGCTGCGCCGAATCCCGCGACCTCGGCGTACACGCGTGCGCTGCGGGCCGCGGCCAATTCCGCTTCCTCAAGAATCAGAATCGCGCCGCCCTCGCCCATCAGCGTGCCGCGTGCATCGGCATCATACGGACGGATGACACCCGCCGTGGATGCCGGGTTGTCGGTTGGCGCGAGACGCCCAAAAAGCGTCCACTTGGCCATGCCCAGGAGATTGAGTTTCGATTCCGCGCCGCCCGCGAAGCACGCATCGGCATCCCCGCGCTGAATCAGACGCATCGACTCGCCGATTGAGAGCAGTCCGCTTGATTCGCCACAGGTGATGGTGTTCGATGGGCCTTCGGTGCCATGGATGATCGTGACATGGCAGGCGAGCATGTTGGGCAGGTACTTGAGCATCCACAGGGGTTGCAGGTTGCCCATGCCGCCGCCGAGGTCATCGAACAACCCGCCCCAGCGTCGCAGTTCGAACCCGCCGAACGATCCGGCCTCCGTAGCGCCGCGCGCCGTTACCAGCGCTTCGGTCAACTCCTCCGTCTCGGCCGCGATGAACCCCGCGCCGATGTGACACCCCGTCCGCGACGCGGGATAGGTCAGCAAGCCTCCCTCGCCCGAGGCGCGCGTCACAAGCCCGGCATCCACGGCCGCGGCCGACGCCGCCGCCACCGCGATCTCCGTGTCGCGTGCCATGATCTTCACATGCTTGCGGTATGACTTGGGCACATGGTCCTTGGCGGCCAGGCCCTTGATCTCCGCCCCCAGACACGAGGCGAACCCCGTCGCGTCGAAGCCTTCGATGGCGCCGATCGCCGAACGACCCTCCATCAGCCCAGTCCACAGCGCCTCGATCCCGATGCCATAGCCGCAGGCCGTGCCCACACCCGTAATGACGACGCGCCGACGCATGTGCGAGATGGTACGCGCTGCGCCCGGGTCGCCTTGCCCGCCCCGTCCGAATCGGACCATTGGTGATGTCCGCCCGCCTTGGTCGATACCATCTGGCGCAGGCATGGACGCTCGCCCTTCACGCACGCCCACGACTGATGCTGGTTGGCCGTTCCTGGTCGCCGGTCTGCTGTTGCTCGCGGCCGTGGTGTTGATCCCTGCGCAGCGGTCTTTGGAGGCGACGCGTGTGCAGCGTGATCGTGCGTTGGCGGTGGAGGCGCATCGCGCCGAGCGCCTGGGGCGCTATGAGCGATATCTGGCCGCGCTCGATGCGCGCGACCCGGGACTGATTCAGGCCCTGGCCGCGACGCAACTCAACAGCGTGCCGATCGGCCTTGATGTGCTGCTTCCCGGCGCGGCCGACCGCGAGTCGCCGATCTTCGCCTCGCTCGAGCCGCCGCCGCTTCGACTGGTTGAACACATCGCGGATGCCTCCATACTGGAGCGCGTATCAACCGGCCCGCGACTGCGCCCCTGGCTGATCGCGGCCGGAGTCCTGCTGCTGCTGGTTGGCCTGCTGCCGGCGGCGGGGAGACCGAGCATACCCGCGTAGCGCGGACCGGCGTGTTGGTGTGTCGGCGGATCTATCGTGTGACGTCATGCCCACCTTCCCCCGCGCCATGCGACTGGCTCATGCGATGCAGTATCGCGCGGTGTATGAGGCCCGGGCCAAACGCGTCGCGGGGCCGTTCGCGGCTCATGTCAAGCCGAATGATGTCGGACACTGGCGGCTTGGCTTGGCCGTGGGGCGGCACATTGGCAAGGCCGTGGTCCGCAACCGGTGCAAGCGGCTGCTGCGTGAGGCGTTCCGCCTGGAGCGCGAGCAGTTCCCGACTTGGCTCGACGAGGGCGAACTCCCGCGTGGGTATGACCTCGTGATCGTGCTGCGTAGCGCAGAGCCGGCGACGCTGGAGGGGTATCGACGCTCGCTTCGCGATGTCGCCGAGGCGCTGCATCGCCTGTGGGAGAAACGCCGCGCCCGGGAGCGGGAACAATCCACATGATGTCCACATCGGCCCCAACAACCTGCTCGGATGGTTCGTGCCGCGCGGATGGCCCGTGCGAAGCGCACGGCCGGGGCTTGCATGACACCAAGGCGATGCAGCGCGACGCGCGACGGGCCGCAAAGGCCGTGCGACTGTGGACGCTGCCGCGATCGCGGACGTTCTGGTTGTCACTGCCGTTCCTGCTGGCGATCCGGGCGTATCAGATCATTCTCGGCCCGGTGATGGGCGGGCACTGCCGGTTCTACCCGACATGCAGCCACTACGCCATCGACGCCTACCGCCTCCACGGCCCCATCCGCGGCACCTGGCTCACCGCCTGGCGCATCCTCCGCTGCCAGCCGCTGTGCAAGGGGGGGATCGATCTGGTGCCAACGAAAACGCGCTCGTGAGCCGTGCTGTCACTTCTTCGGCTTTGGGCGAGAAATCGACGCTTGGCCACCGGGATTCCCTTGTGGCTTCGCCAAGTTGTAAGCGTTCACTTGGTGCGACGCGTTCGCTATGCCGGGAGGAGTGTGAATCACTCTAGGAGTTCGGAGAGGTTGGTACCCACCTGACGAACGGCTTGGTCTCGATTCCGGGGTCATCGTACCCTCCGGGTGGTACAGGCTGTCAGGTACACTCAATCCCTCCGCCATACACGCGGAGGGATTGAGTGTACCTTCACAGCGGAACGTTGTCAAGTGGTTCCAGTGAGTGTTTGAGACCCTCCCGCGCAGATAGTTGAACCACGTCGCACCTCGAATCCGCAGCGTGGCAGGAAAATCCTTGTCGGAGATCTAGCTCAAGTAAAAATTCCAGAACGAATTCGTCAATTCTGCGTCCCCGGACACTACACGAAAGACGGATCCAGAGATCCTCTCGCGCAACAGCAGGTACGTTCGGTCTTCAATCTCGCACTCTTCAACATCGAATTCTAGTGCGTTCAACAGAACGCCTCGAATGATCTGCGCGCATTGCTGCGTCGTTCTGGCCACCAGCACGCCGTTGGCAACACCTGTATCCAAGTTGACTTGAATGGCCAAGGGGTGCGTTCTCATTAGCAGTTCCGCGCGACTATCGTAGTGTTTCGCAACTATTTCGGCGAGGCGGGCTTGTGCGGCTTTAGCGTCGTAGGTTGAGGGATTGGATAGCCATTTCTTAACGTCCCCATCCGTCCAAGCAAGGCCCGGCGCAAATACTTGCAGTTGTTGAAGCACCAATTCCATCTCAGTTTTCCCGGGGTACAGATCGCCGAGGGACTTAAGCAGCCACTTTACATATTTGGACTTTCCTGATCGTTTCACGTCCGGCACGAACGCTACTACGACCTTTCCTTGTGCAAGCGTAGACGCCAGTTCGGAATCCTTACCCAGTGTGTCTGATTCTTGTGCGAAGTACAGAGTACACTTCGCTCGCTTCAACATCAACGCTTCGGCGATACCCTTGTCTATCCGATCGAAACAATACGCTTGGGTTGGGTCAAACCAGCGAGCCTTGAGGCGGCAGAGTTCGGGTTGCTCAAAAATCTTCCTCGCAACCACATTGACGAAGTAGTATTCGTGTCGCTCGCGCATCGAAGTAGCCACATAAACATCCATGTGATCTGATGCCAAGTACGCACGATGGTTTGCGATCCCCTGTTCAACGATCTGTTCCCGACGCTTAATCTGTTGTTGAATACTCTTGTCGTTTGGATTGTTCACCGACAATCGATCCATCTCTGCCTTTACGAGATATCCAAGATAGTATGTATCCTCACCTGTGATCGCGTTGATTGGATGGATCGGTTCGTGGCGCTGAGTGTAGTGTTGATCGCTGATTGGGGCGTGCAGGTCGATCGCTTGTTGCAATTCAATCTGACTTCGCGTGCGCAAGTACTCGAAGGCATACCTGACATTGCCGTGCGACAGCATCGCGTGTTTTCGAAACCGCTCCACCCCGGTTTCCAAGTCACTAAGAGCCTGGAAGGCATTATGCACTTTGTAGTTCGTTGTGCCGTCGACCAAGTATTGGAAGAACCATTCAGAGACCCTAGGATAGCCGAGCGACAG
>CAZTPJ010000071.1:0-18607 GCA_964614515.1 uncultured Phycisphaeraceae bacterium
AAGATCGCGTCCCGCTTCGGCGCTGGGATGGGTCTCCGCGCGTCGGACACGCAAGAGAGGCGGGCGAGACGCCCGCCCCACCGGATCCGATGGACTTTGAGGTTGCCCTGCCCGAGGATGTCGGTCACCCCATGCGACGCGAGACGCTGATAGCATCCCAGTTCGCGCTGGTAAGCAACGCGGTGTACGAAGCCTTTGACGACCGAGACGCCGCCGCCCGCCGCGAGTGTGGACAAGACGATACCATCCTTGCCGTGACCCAAGGCGGATCCGATGTTGCGGGACCGCGACTCGGCGAACCGGGAGATTCGTGTCATGACTTCATCAAATGGCGGCAGCACGGCATCACTCGCAGGGTCTGATGGGTCGGGCGGGTATTCGGCCAACGTTCGGATTCGATTGTGTGTCGATGGTGAGACGCATGATGTCGCCCAAGTGGCGGACGAGTTGATGATATTCGCGAAGCCGACGCGCATCGAAGGGACGCAGGGCGTCCTTATCGTCAACATCGACGCGAGCGAGCATCGGTGGGCCGTGCGCATGAATCCGATGAACGAGCCTTCGACGCGCCTGCTTGGGCGCATGACGCTGCTTCAGCCCGACGCCTGACGCGCGGGCCTTCACGCTCTGCTGGGCGCGGTTCGGTTTGCACGGTCGGTCGTATCGCCGGTGCGGGTCGTATCGAAGGGGCAAGGGTTGGAGTTGCGCAATCGCCCAGCCGGTCTACACCCCCCAGCCCCACACGCCGATGAATCATCCGGGTCCGGCCATTGCCACGGCCGGGATGGCCATGTCGCGCTGTCGGGAGGGAAGTCATGTCACACGATCTTTTTGAAACGCTCGAACCGCGCACGCTGTTTTCCGCTGCTGCGGATTTTTCCGGCAACGGGTATCCCGATCTCGTGTGGCACAATCCGCAGACGGGCGCGGTGACGGTCTGGCTCATGCGCGAGACCGAGTATCGCGGCGTGATGCACCTGCCGCGCATGGAACAGGGCGGATGGGAACTCGCGGGCGTGGGAGACTTCGCGGGTTCCACGACTCCCGATCTTGTGTGGCGAAATCTTCGCACGGGCGAGAATCGTCTTTGGGTGATGAACGGGGCGACGATTGCGCAGGAACTTGAACTGCCCGCGGTGACGAACCCGCACTGGCAGGTTCGTGGCGTGGGCGACTTCAACGGCGATGGAGAACTGGACCTTGTCTGGCGGAATCGCTACACGGGGCAGAGCGTGGTGTGGTTCATGAACGAGGGCGTGTTCACGTCGCAGTCACAACTCGGCGGCATCGTGCCCAAGCAGTGGGACCTTCAGGCGGTGGGGGATGTCAACGGCGATGACAAGCCCGACCTGATCTGGCGTCACATGTCCACCGGCGAGGTGCTGATCTGGCGCATGGACGGTGTGGTCTTTCTCGGGCAACACTCGCTGGGCGTGACGACGAACAAATGGCTCATCGCGGGCACGGGAGACATTGACCGCGATGGCGATGACGATCTCATCTGGCGAAACCAGGCCACGGGCAACACCATTTCGTGGAGCATGAACAACGGCCAGTTCGCCGGCCAACGATCGCTGCCGAGTTTGTTCGAACGCGCGTGGCGCATCGGCCCGATTCCCGTCAACCCCGGCGCTCGCGACTTCAACGACGACGGCATCGCCGATCTACTCTGGCGAAACTTTGACACCGGTGAGAATCGCATCTGGATGATTCGCGCCAACGGCACCGCGCAGAATGTTCCCGTCTCGGCGAAGTCCGGCGACGGCTGGGAAGTCGCGGCCGTGGCGGACTTTGATGGCGACGGCTTCAGCGACATCCTCTGGCGGAACATCGACGACGGACGCAACCAGGTCTGGCGCATGCAGGGGACCGAGGTCCTCGAAGAGCGAAACCTGCCGAGCGTGGCGGACCTGAACTGGGGCGTGCAGGGCACGGGTGATTTCGATCGCGATGGATGGGTTGATCTGCTGTGGGTCCATGCGGCCACGGGCATGACGAATCTCTGGCGTCTGAACGGCATCAGCGTCAAGTCAACGACGAGCCTTGGCGCGCTGCCGAGCAATCAGTGGGCGGCTCACGCCGTCGTGGACTTCAACTCGGATCGACACCTCGATATCCTGTGGACCAACCCGCAGACCGCGCAGACGCTGATCTGGCAGATGAACGGCGTGACTCGCGCGGCCGTCCACGAACTCCCGGCCGCGCCCAATGCGCAGTGGATCCTGACGAGCGTCGTGGATTACAACCGCAACGGGCAGTATGACCTTGTCTGGCGCAACTATGGCAACGGGGCGAACATCGTGTGGTGGATGAACGGCTTCAGTTTCGCGGGTTCGACCGCGCTGCCCGTGGTCAACGCGGCGAACTTCATTCTGCTGGCCGTGGCCGACATCGACGGGGACGGCTCGCCGGATTTGTTCTGGCGCAACTGGTTTACGGGTGCGGTGGTGTTGTGGCGGATGAACGGCACGGCACTGCAATCGCACATTCCGCTGGGAACCGAGACGAATCTGAACTGGCAGATCGTGGCCGCGGCGTAGGGTCTGGGCTTACCGAACTTTGTTCACCAGGGCCGTCAGTTCGGTCAGGGATGTGACATTCACGCGTCGCAGTTGGGCGATGCCGATGTAGAGTCGCGCCTCGTGATCTCGATTTGCAAACACGCTGAGCATGTCGGCGAGCGTGGGGTCGTCGGCCGCGTGAAACCCATGCAGCACGGGGCCGCGAATCTCGGCGGGCGTGGCGAACGCCTCGTTTGACGCTCGCAATTCGAGCGTGGACGCCCGCGCGATGCACCACATGTCCGTCGGGTTCCACGGATTTCCGGCCGGGCCTGTCGCTTCATAGACCACAGGCCAGAATCCCTCATCTCTGAATCGCTGGGCCCACATCCAACTGTACGAATCCGTTCCCCATCGCGCGGATGCGTCAAGTCCCACGCCGACATTCCGCCGCTCGCCGCGAATCTCACGCAGCAGCGCTGACGTCTGATCGAGCCGCGTCCATGCGGCCTCGGGTTGATCCAGCGGCACATCCTCGGGCCGATTGTCCGGCGCGCCGATGTAGAAGATCAATGTGCCGACCGAATCTGCCAGACGCTGATAAGCCGGAACCATCCCTTCATACACACGCTCCAGACGCGACGCGCGAACCTTCGCAGGCACATCAGCCTCAAAAATGCCGCCGAACGAGCCGAATGGACGCACAACCAACACCGTCACTTCCCGCAAGTCCGCGCCGAAGAATCCGCGCAGTTCGGCGAGTTCATCATCCGCGAAGGTGTTCCAACCGCCGTTTGCGATCCTCGGGTCGAGTCCCGCCGTCGCGGCCGTGCCGCGTCGCACCGGCGTGATGCGCATGACCATGCGTCGCGTCACGTCCGTTGGCGTCAGGCGACCTCCGGTGACGGTGGTGGTTGGTTGCGGTCGCGTGGTGGGCTGTGTCGGACCCGTGCGCGGCTGCGGGCCTGCTGGCTCCTGCCGAGATTGCGGCGTTGGCTCGCGGCGCGGCGCGGGCTGGGTCGGCTCGGATCGCGGCGGATAGGTCGATGGGATCACTTCGCAACCACCCATCACCACGACCAATCCCAGCAGGATGCGAGTGAACATCTGACTCCCTCCATGTGCGCCCCGGCCTACGCTTGCGATGTTGTGTGCGGCCGTTTGACGCGGCGCGAGTCCGGCATGATAGAGGGTTGACCGCGCACGCGTCCCTGTCAACTCGGGCACCATTCGGGCCACAAGGAGGAACGTCGATGGGAAAGTACGCTGAACTGCTCGTCATGCCCGCGCGACGCATGCGCGGGTATTCTGAAGTGCTGCTCAAGGACATCTCCGCCGCCAACTTCGCGCGCCTCCCACGCGCAGACGGCAAGACCATCGCGACCAATCACCCCGCGTTTGTCTATGGCCATCTTGCGCTGTACCCGGCCAAAATGCTGCAAGGGCTGGGGATGGATGTTGGCGCGGCGGCCGTGCCCGAATCCTGGGAGCCGATCTTCAAGGCCGGCGCCGAGTGCCGCGATGATCCCGAAGGCACGATCTATCCACCCATGAGCGAGATCACGTCGAAGTATTTCTCCGCGACAGATCACCTGCACACGGCCATCGAACAACTCGATGATGCCGTGCTGCTCACACCGGTGGCGGATGAGAAGGCCCGCCAGTTCATGCCGATCACGGGCGGGCGGATCAACTTCGTTCTGAACAATCACGTCATGATGCACATGGGCCAGGTCAGCGCGTGGCGGCGGATGATGGGGTTGCCATCGGCGATGTAGAGTTTCTCCTGGATCCTCGCCCGGCGACGGCGATCATCTCTCAACCATAAGGCTACCGTCGTCCGCGGCGTCCGTGGCCGTTGTCTCGTCGCTTGGGCGCGGTCTCAAAGTCCAGGGTTGTGACGAGCAGTAGATCGACGATTCGGTAGTCTTCCGCGTTTTCCGCGACGACGAACGTTCTTTCAGCCTTCGGCGGCACTAGCAGAAACTCACGGCTTGGCACATGGATGCGTCGGCCATCCGCGAGGGAGATCGTGAATGGCCGAAATGGCGTTGCCTGAATCGCTTCGCGAAGCTTCTCGATCGTCATCTCACCCCGCCTTTCCAAGCACCTCATCCCATGTCATCGCCTTGCCTGGCTCGCGGGTCTGGACCCACTTGACTTTGCCCTTGCCGTCGGCGGATTTGCCGATGATGACGGTGCCGCGCTGGGCGATGTTCAGGTCGGCCCAGTACAGGCCGTAGGCCTTACACACCTTTCGGTGCATGTCCGCGAGCATGGTGTGCTTGAGGCCTTCTTTTTCCGCCCAGGCCTTGAGTACGGCGAAGGAGTCGCAGGAAATACCGACGACCTGCACGCCCTTGGCCTTCCAGGCGTCCATTTCATCGCTGATGCACTTCATCTCCGTCGAACACACGCTGGTAAACGCCATCGGGAAGAAGCACAGCACCACGTCCGACTGTTTGACGGCCTCGCTGAGGGTCCAATCCTTGCGATCCTGCGTCGGCAGCGTGAAATCCGGCGCGGACTCACCGGCCGCGATGGGATACTGTCGTGCTTCGAGCTTCTCGTTGGCCATGCTGTCGGCTCCTGGTTTCTGAGTGATGCGGCGGACGCCCGAGCACGCGGACTGTCGCTTCAGGGTTTTTGCCTTGACTTCGCAACCGCCTCCTTGAAGACTATCCTATTCCACACGCGGGCAGGTGATCCATGATGACGACGACGACACTTGAAGCCAGATACACCGAAGTCCGGCAGCGCGTGGCCGATGCGGCCGTACGCGCCGGACGCAATCCCGAGGACGTCATCCTCGTCGCCGTCACCAAGTCCGCCGAGCCGGATCAGATTCGCACGTTGCTGCACATGGGCCATCGCGACCTCGGCGAGAATCGCATTCAGCAACTCGTCCAGCGTGCCTCGATGATCGAGGAACTCCTTGCGCGGCGCCGCGCACTCCCCAGCACGCCCTCGTCACGCAGCGGCAACGGACACACGCCCCCGCCCGGCCCGCCGGACACGGTGCGCTGGCACATGATCGGTCATCTCCAGCGCAACAAGGCCCGCAAGGCCGTCGAGTTCTGCCGACTCATTCACAGCGTTGACTCGCTGCGCCTCGCTGAAGAGATTCAGCAGGCGGCCGTGCGACGCGAGCAGATGGTCGATGTGCTGATTCAGGTCAACTGTTCGGGCGAACCGAACAAGTTCGGCTGCCTGATGCCGGCCGCGCGGCACCTGGCCGAGCAGATCGGCACGATGTCCTTTGTCAACGTGCGCGGTTTGATGACCATGGCCGAAGAAACTCACGACACCGACAAGATTCGTCGTGCGTTCTCGCGTTGCCGCGAACTCTTTGAAGACATCTCGCTCGATCCGCCCGGCCAGCACTTCAACATCCTCTCCATGGGCATGTCCAACGACTTCGAACTCGCCATCGAGCAAGGCGCCAACATGGTCCGCGTCGGCTCGGCCATCTTCGGCGAACCCTCAGAGCATCCCGAAGATCACCACGCCCATCAACTCGACGATCGCGAACCCCCCGACGATGCCGATTCCGACGAATGACGGCCCTTGTGTCGGCGGCGAACCTGCGGTACACTGGATGTTCCGCTCCGGTGCCCGTGCCCTCAAGGGTGTTCTCGGACGCGAACGCTTCATGGCCGTGGTCCTTACGGCCGAACAGGAGTTCACCATGTCGTCGCTTCGACTCGGGCGTGTTGTCGCGCTTGGCGCGTGTGTTGCCGCATTGTGTGCCACATCCGCGCACGCGACCTGGTCGATCATCATCATCGACACGCGCACGCGTGAGATCGCCATCGGCTCGGCCACGTGTCTGACGGGCTTTGACCTGCGCGCCAACACGCCCGTGCTCATCACCGGCGTCGGCGCGGCCACGGCACAATCGTTCGTCGATTCAACCGGACGCAATCGCGTCTTCATCCGCGATCGACTCCTCGAAGGCGTCGATCCCACGCAGATCCTCACCGGTCTTTCAACGTTCGACCCCGGTCATCAGACGCGGCAGTATGGCATCGCGGACACGCTTGGCCGTGCCGCCACGTTCTCCGGCACGGGCGCGGGCCAGTGGGCCGGCGGGCGAACGGGTCAGGTTGGCGATCTGGTGTATGCCGTGCAGGGCAACGTCATCACGGGTCAGCCCGTGGTGGACATGGCGATTGCTGCGATCGAAGCGACGCCGGGCGACCTGGCGGCGAAGATGATGGCCGCGATGGAGGCCGCGAGGCTCATGGGTGGCGATGGGCGCTGCTCATGCTTGACCGGTCCCCCCCCCTCATGCGGTTCGCCCCCGCCGATGTTCACCAAGTCCGCCCACATCGCCTACATGATGATCGCCCGCGCGGGCGATGCCAGCGGGTGCAACGGCCTGTACCGCACGGCCAGCGGCCCATTCGGCATCGCCGCATCCGACCTTACCGGCGACGGCCTGCCGGAACTGATCGTCGCCAACGCCGGCAACGCGAGCATCTCGATCCTCACCAACACCACGCCCCTGCATTCACCCTTCGCCGTTTTCACGACGACACCGCTCCAGATTCCCATGCCCGCGGTGGTCCGCGCGCTGCGATATGAAGACCTCGACGGCGATCTGATTCCTGACATCGCCTCCGTCTCGCCTACCGGCCGTGTCTATACGCTCAAAGGCCGTGGCGGAACCACCTTTGATCCGCCCGTGACCTACACCGTCGGCAACGATTCACAGGACTTGATCATCGCGGACCTTGATGGGCTGCACGGCCCTGACATCGCCACGGCCAACATCAGCAGCGGGGGCATCTCGGTGCTGCGGAGCGATGGCGCGGGCGGATACCTGCCGGCCGTCACCTATCAGGCGGGTGGGAATTTGCAGATGGTCGAGGTGGTGGATGTCAACGGGGATGGCCATCTTGATCTTGTGTATCCCGGGCGGACGATCAACCTCGTCGCGACGCTGATCAACGATGGGGCGGGCGCGTTTTCGATGGGGCCGTTCCTGCCCGTCGGGTCGCAGCCGGTGTGGATCACCACCGGCGACTTTGATGGCAATATGCACACGGACATGGCCGTGGCGACGCGCGGGACGAATGCGGTGTCGATCTTGAGCAACCAGGGCGGCGGGACGTTCGTGTCGTCCAGCGTGCCCACTCCGGGTCCGCCCATTCTGATTGAGTGGGAGGATGTCGATGGCGATCAGATCAATGACCTCGTGGTGTTCATGACCGGCACGACGGATCTGGCCGTGCTCAAAGGCGATGGCGTCGGCGGTTTCACGCTGTTGCACACAGCGCAGACGCAGGCCGCGCCATCGCGTTTCATCGTGCGCGACTTGAACGATGATGGCATCACGGACATCGCCGCGTCGGGCGTCTTCCGCGATGCGGTGACTGTGATTCAGGGGCTTGGTGATGGTGGGGGTGGGCGGTTCAACTCCGGCGTCGGCTGTGGCACGGGCGATCATTACATGAACTTCAACGTCGCGTTTGCGCAGTTTCTGGATCCTGATCCGGTGTTCACGCTGCGCGACATGTACGACCAGTGGCGGATGGAACTTGAAGGCCGCCCCGATGCGGTGCAGAGCCCGGCCGTGGGGCCGGATCTGGTTCGCGGAAGCAGCCATGTGCGTTATCCGCTCGTGGTTCACCTCCACGATTGGCGCGGTGAGGCGGTGACAATGCCCGTCGATTTTTCATTCGCGCACGCCGCGGGCAGCGCCGGGCTTGCGACGCTCGACGAGGTTGAACCCGTGGGCGGGGGCGAATACATCCTGTGGATGCGTGCGGGCGACGGCACGGGCCACGATCGACTCCTCATCACCATTGATGATGGGGTTCGCCCCGTCACGCTGATGCCCGAGACCGCCGTCGAGCAACTCTGCGCGGCCGACTGCACGCTGGACCGCGTGCTCGACATCTTCGATTTCCTCTGCTTCGGCGGCGAGTACGCGGCCCTGGATCCGTACGCCTGCAACTGTGACACTAGCACCGGCCCGAAACTGTGCGACATTTTCGATTACCTGTGCTTCCTGAACTTGTTTGCGCAGGGGTGTCCGTAAGCCAAGTCTTTGACTTTCTCTGTTTGCGCAACGCCTTTACGGCCGGGTGTCCATGAGTTCGTGACGTGACGATCGACGGCCGGAGTCGCTGTCTCCGACGGCGAAGTCGGGCGCGATTCCGACCGGGCTTCGGAGGGGGTGGCCGTGGTTTGACCACGGCCACTTCGCCCTCAAAGGGGTTTGTGAGGCCGCTGCGGGTGCGTCGATGTCGCGCTCTTGACCGCCGCAGTCGACACGCCGACAATCTGCCCTCATTTCTGGGGCCACCGACGCGAATGGCTCGATTCTCTCCAGGCCGCCGGCCTGCGTGTTCAGGATCGCCGTCGGACGGGCCTCCGCCGGAGACAGATCCCTTGGACCGACATCAGAACCTCGTGGCCCCTCGGCTTCCTTCCCGAACTGCCGACGCGGATTCTCTATCTCCGATTCGCCGCAGTAGATTATCGGACTATTCGCCCGCCGTCGTCCTGTGGCGTCTAGGGATCGTCGCCCTCGCCACACTCCTGTGCCTGTGCTGGGCGTCGCCGGCCGTGGCGCAGGCGCCACACCAGCCGGGCGAGGCACCGCAGGTCCACCACGGCGGCGAAGTCAACCTCAAACTCCCCGACCTGACCAACACCGAGGTCAAGGTCACCTTTCTCGGGCTTTCCGGCTACACGCTGCTGCTGGCGGGTCTGGTCGTCTGTGTCGCGGGGATGGTCTTTGGGCTGGTCATCTACATCCAACTCAAGAGCCTGCCTGTTCATCAGTCGATGCGCGAGGTCTCGGAACTGATCTATGAGACGTGCAAGGCCTACCTGTTTCAGCAGGGCAAGTTCCTGATGATCCTGTGGCTCTTCATCGGAGCCATCGTGCTGGTGTACTTCGGGTTCCTGGCCGTCAATGACGATCCGGCAACCGCGGCCCTGGAGCGTGGCTTCAGCGCGGGCAAGGTCGCGATCATCCTCGCGTTCAGTCTCATCGGCATGGCCGGGTCATACGGCGTCGCGTGGTTCGGCATTCGCATCAACACGTTCGCGAACTCCCGCACGGCCTTCGCCAGCCTCCGCGGCAAGCCGTATCCGTGCTATGCCATTCCGCTCAAGGCGGGCATGAGCATCGGCATGGCGCTGATCAGCGTCGAACTGCTCATCATGCTCATCATCCTCCTGTTCATCCCGCGAGACCTCGCGGGGCCGTGCTTCATCGGGTTTGCGATCGGTGAGTCGCTCGGCGCGGCGGCGCTTCGCATCGCCGGCGGCATCTTCACGAAGATCGCCGACATCGGCTCGGACCTCATGAAGATCGTCTTCAAGATCAAAGAGGATGATGCGCGAAACCCCGGCGTCATCGCCGATTGCACGGGCGACAACGCCGGCGACAGCGTCGGACCATCCGCCGACGGCTTTGAAACCTATGGCGTCACGGGCGTGGCGCTGATCACGTTCATCATGCTGGCCGTGCCCGCCGAACTCGTGCAGGTGCAACTGCTCGTCTGGATCTTCATGATGCGTGTCATCATGGTGATCGCCAGCGGCCTGTCGTATCAACTCAACGAGTTCATTCAGAAGGGCCGTTACGGCGAAGTCGCCAAAATGAACTTCGAGTCGCCGCTGACGTTCCTCGTATGGCTCACGTCGATCGTGTCGGTCGCGTTGACGTTCATCGCGTCGTACCTGCTGATTGGCGACCTCGGCAATGTGGAAGGTCAGCCGCCTTCGGGCCTGTGGTGGAAACTCTCGGCGATCATCACCTGCGGCACGCTGGCCGGGGCGATCATCCCGGAACTCGTCAAAGTCTTCACAAGCACCGAAAGCCGCCACACGCGCGAGGTCGTCACGTCGTCGCGTCAGGGCGGGGCGTCGCTCAACATCCTCTCGGGGCTCGTCGCCGGAAACTTCTCCGCCTACTGGCTGGGCGTGGCCATCGTCATTCTCATGGGCATTTCGTACTACATCAGCATGATGGGCCTGGCCGACTTGATGATGGCTCCGGCCGTCTTCGCCTTCGGACTCGTCGCCTTCGGCTTTCTCGGCATGGGTCCGGTGACGATCGCGGTGGACTCTTACGGCCCGGTTACCGACAACGCCCAGTCCGTCTACGAACTCTCGATGATCGAGCAGATTCCCAACGTCAACAGGGAACTCAAGGACTCGTTCGGTTTCGAGCCGAATTTCGAGACGGCCAAGCACCTGCTCGAAGAGAACGATGGCGCGGGCAACACGTTCAAGGCCACGGCCAAGCCCGTGCTCATCGGCACGGCCGTCGTGGGCTCAACCACCATGATCTTCTCGATCATCGTCATGCTCACACACGGGCTGCAGATCAACGTGGACAAGCTCTCGCTGCTGCATCCGCCGTTCCTGCTGGGTCTGATCATGGGCGGCGCGGTGATCTACTGGTTCACGGGTGCGTCGATTCAGGCCGTGACCACCGGCGCGTACCGCGCGGTGGAGTTCATCAAGAACAACATCCGGCTCGACGGCGTGGAAAAGGCGTCGGTGGAGGACTCCAAGCGTGTCGTGGAGATCTGCACGCAGTATGCCCAGAAGGGGATGTTCAACATCTTCCTTGGCGTGTTCTTCGCGACGCTGGCGTATGCGTTCTATGAGCCGTTCTTCTTCATTGGTTACTTGATCTCCATCGCGTTGTTCGGCCTGTTCCAGGCCATCTTCATGGCCAACGCCGGCGGCGCGTGGGACAACGCCAAGAAGATCGTCGAGGTCGAACTCAAGCAGAAAGGCACGCCGCTGCACGATGCCACCGTCGTCGGCGACACCGTCGGCGATCCGTTCAAGGACACATCTTCGGTCGCGATGAATCCGGTCATCAAGTTCACGACGCTGTTCGGGTTGCTTGCGGTTGAACTGGCCGTGAGCCTGACGGCGCAGCACGGGGATGGTCTGACGCGAATCCTCGCGGCCCTGTTCTTCGCGGTGAGCGTCTTCTTCGTCGGGCGTTCGTTCTATGGGATGCAGATCGGGAAGGAGAAGGCGCTGGCGGAAACGGCGTGAGTAGATGCCGGGAGCGGTGCTGCGGCACGGGCAAGCCTGAGGGCTTGCCCATGCCACGCGCAAGGCCTTATGACAAAAGCGGGCCATGAGGCCCGCCTGGTTCATTGCACCGGGTGATACTCGTCGCTCATTCGAACGCCGGCTGGGTCTGTCCTCCCTGATACTGCGCCTTGCCGAACGCCAGCATCGGATAGAACACGAAGCCAAACAGCCACAGGCCGACGCCAAACCCCGCGCCCTTGCCGAACGCCTTGGCGACATCCATCGACAGCAGCGCGAGCACGAAGATGTTCACGACCGGCACACACATCAGCACGACCCACCACACCGGCCGATTCGCCACCTTGCACAAGACCACCATGTTGTAGATCGGAACGATCGCCGCCCAGCCGGGTTGGCCGGCTTTGGTGAAGACCTTCCACAGACTCGCGATCACAAAGACCAGGGCCACCAGCATGAACAACGGCAACATTCCGCCGCCCTGCGACGGCGCCTGCTGGGCCGTCACGAACATCTGTTCGAACATGAGTTACTCCCCAATTCGTGAAGGCTCCGCCTTGCGTTGATGGACATCCCGCGCCGCTTGCGCACGTATCGCATCGGCCGATGGGGGTCATCACTCAATGCCAACCCGAGCGCCCGCGAAGTGCCCAGTCGTGACCACGGGATTTCACACCCCGCCCCGCACGATCAGCACATCTCGCCCCAACGGCACGGCACGCACACGTTGACACGATCGGGTTCAGGATGGCACATCACACGGCCTATGCGCGAAGCACCGACTTGCTCCGAAGACACCGCGAGTCGGTGGCACATCACGACGTGGCTCACGGCACCTCACACGGCTCAATCCATCAACCGCCATCGCGGCCCATCGCGCGACACGCGACGATACAGCGTATCGCGCTCCACGGGTTCAAACCCGGCCTCGCGAATCACCTTCTGCAGCGAGGACACCGTGACTTCCTGATGCGTTGATGTTCCGCCGACCTTGGTGATGTCATACCACACGACCGTGCCATCCATGTCATCCGCGCCGCTACGGAGCATCACCTGCGCCATCGACAATGTCTGCATGATCCAGAACGCCTTCACATGCGCGAAGTTGTCCAGCATCAGCCGGCACACCGCCAGCATCCGCAGATTCTCCAGCCCCATCGGACCGGGCAGGTGTCCCAGTTCGCTTCCATCGGGAATGAACGGCAGCGGGATGATCGTCTGAAAGCGCCCCGTGCCGGCCGGCCCGGCCAGCGCCTCATCCTGCGCCTCTCGCAGCATGTCCATGTGTACGAGTCGTTCGCGGATGTTCTCGATGTGGCCGTAGAGAATCGTCGCGTTGGTGTTCAGGCCGAGTTGATGGGCGACGCGATGCACGTCGAGCCAGACGTCGCTTCGTATCTTGCCCTTGAAGGCTTCATCGTGTACGCGATCGTCAAAGGTCTCCGCGCCGCCGCCCGGCAGCGAGCCAAGCCCCGCCTCCATCAATCGCGACAGCACCCACCGGATGCCCTCCATTCGCGCCTGGCGCCCTTCATCGCCCGACAGGCTCGCGCCCTTCCACTGCCGCGCCATCTTCGCCAGGTGCACGATTTCCACGGCCGTGAACGCCTTGATATGCACACGGCCACAGCCTTGAGCCTCCGCCTGCGCCGCGACTTCGCGGATCGCGGCGAGCATGTCGGTGTAGTATGAAAACGGCAAACGCGGATGCAGCCCGCCGACGATGTGCATTTCGGTCGCGCCGCTTTCGACGGCCTTGCGAGCCTCGGCGCGAATGTAGTCCAGATCGCGCGTGTAGGCCTTGTCCTGCCCTTCCTTCGCGTAAAACTCGCAAAACTTGCACGACAGGGCGCACACGTTGCTGTAGTTCATGTGCCGGTTGACGTTGTAGTACGCGAGGTTTGCGTGCAGACGCCGCCGCACGATGTCCGCGAGTTCGCACACGCCCCAGATGTCCGGCGTGCGAAACAACAGTTCGCCATCATCAAGCGACAGGCGCTCGCCGCGCATGACCTTTTCGCGAATCGCGGCGAGCGAATCGCTGCGCATGTTTGCGGCCGGGCCGCGCCACACAGGCATCACGGACATGTTCATGGACCTCCGGGAAACGTCGCGGCATCGTAGGTTGCCGCCGTCGGCCCAGCCGGTCACACCGTCTCTCGCGGCCGCGTCGCCAGTTTGATCCGATCCGCCGATTGCATCTCGATGTCGTCCACCGCGGCCAGCCCGACCCGCGCCGGCAGGAGCATGCACGCGGCGGCGCACTCCACGGCCGCACGCACCGGCGGATGAATGCCGTGGCCCGAGACGGTCGTCAATCCGACATCGATTTCGACGCCTTCATCGGTTGGCGGTTCATCGGCAAAAATGCTCAGGGTCCATCGGCGCAGCGTCGAGCCTTCCATGCGATGCGCCCGCCACTCCATGCGCAGGCGTCGTGCCCCACGCAGCAGATCAAGCCTCGCAAGCACGTCCCTGAGATCTGGTTCAGACTGCACGCCGCTCATTCGATTGCTCCGAATCAACCGCCCACACAGCGCCCACGAGCGCGGGTGATGGTTGTCACGTTGCTTCGGAGGATCGCCAAACTCAGCCAGGTCGAGCCGTCCACGGTTCGATCGTCCCGACGACCGAAACGTCCGCATCCTGCTCAATCGCGCTACACACACCTGCGCAGACTTCGGCATGGCTCAGCCAACGCGATCCGTCGCGGCCGGGCACATATCCCAGCACCACGCGACGCCACGCAATCCTGGCGTGCCTCTCGTATATTGTAGCAAGCCAATCGTGCGCCGGCGCTCGCGCGCCGGCACTGCCGAGGATGTCGAAGATTCGCACTGACGTTTGGCTCTGCGCCGCCTTCGCAACCGACACCCGCGCCTTGGGCGCGGTGCTGTGAATCCAGAGCACCACGAGCGACCATGGCCCTTGCTTTCGCTTCGATTCCGCGAGGGCGAGCGAGAGCGCGGCGTCATCGTGGTAATCAACGCTGATGCCGCGAACGCGCCCCGGCATGTCGCGCGCCAGCGACTCGAGCGTCGCCAGTCGCGCCACGTCCCGCCCGATCACCGTGACCACCCACCCCGCGTCCGCGAGCCACAAGCACACGCCGCGGAGCATCCCCGACCCGCCGACGACCAGCGCATGGGGCGGCGCATCGGACATCATGCGTTTCCCACGCCGTCGCGTCGAACCATCCATGCCGCGCCGCGCCATGGTCCGCGCCACAGCGAGGCCCCCGCGCGCCGCTGGCTGGCGAGAAAGTCATGCACGTCACGAGACAGGTCCGGCCGATCCTGGATCAGCGTGCGGGCGGATTCTGCGATGGACGTATAGATCCGCCGTTCGTGCGTGCGATATTCGGAGGGTGACATGATGTGTTCCCGCAGGATCGTGTCGCCGCGTTCTTCGATGAGCGTGCGCACGCCGCGCCGTGTTGGCCGTGATCCCCCGGTGAGTTGTCTCGCTGGGCGTGTGCCTTCGAGGGCCACGGCATCATCGACGATGTAGACGCCGCCTCGCTTGACCGCCGCGCGGAGGATCGGAAGGGCCCGGCCAATGGGAAGGACGCCGAGCATGATGACCGCGTCGCCCGCAGGCCGCGCTGCACGCGCAACGTCGCCGCAGGTGAATCGGCATATCTGTTCCACGTTGTATTGTTCGGCCATCGCCCATGCCGCGTCGACGAACGCCGCCAAACCATCGACGCCACGAACTCGACACCCAAGCCGCCGCGCGATCGCCACCGCCACCGCGCCCTTCCCGCACCCGAGATCATGCACAAGATGCCCGGGTCCGATCCCCGCCTCGCGCAGCCAGTTGACGACGCGCCGTGGCGAACTTCCCAACGCCTCGACGCCCTCAAGCAGGCGCGGGACATACGGCATCAGCTGCGCTGAGGCATCCAGCGATACGGCCACGCTCCGGTCCAGATCGGTCGTGGGTTTTCGTGGGGGCATGGCCGCACTCTACGCGCTGGGGGGGACGATCGCCGGGCATGACTGTCATTTCGGCAGGCGTGCCGGGCTTCGCATGATCTTTGACCGTCATGGGATGCGAATCTCCCGCCTGAACCGCGAGTTTCGCCCGCAGTCGGCTGGCATCGCGATTGCAAACCGCACGAGTGGGAACGCACACGAGCCTGGCGCGGTATCCTTGAGGTATCGCGCTTGACGAAGGGAGCCAACACATGTCCAAAATCATCGGCATCGACCTCGGCACGACCAACTCCGTCGTGGCCGTCATGGAGGGCGGAAGCCCGAAGGTTCTGATCAACTCATCCGGCAATCGCATCACGCCGTCGGTGGTCGCATTCACCGACAAGGGTGAGCGTCTGGTCGGCCAGCCGGCCAAGCACCAGCAGGTCACCAACCCGAAGAACACCGTGTTCTCGATCAAGCGCTTCATGGGCCGTCGGCACAAGGAAGTGGTGGGGGAGGAGAAACTTGTTCCCTACGAGATCACGGGCGGGCCGGAGGATTTCGTCAAGGTCCGCGTGCGAAGCGAAGAGTTCACGCCGCAGCAGATCTCCGCGTTCATTCTTCAAGACCTCAAGAAGACAGCCGAGGACTATCTCGGTGAGAAAGTCGACCGCGCTGTCATTACCGTTCCCGCGTACTTCAACGACGCTCAGCGACAGGCGACCAAGGATGCCGGCGAAGTCGCGGGACTCAAGGTTGAGCGCATCATCAACGAGCCCACGGCCGCGGCGCTCGCCTATGGCCTGGACAAGGGCAAGAACGAAAAGATCGCCGTGTTCGACCTCGGTGGCGGTACGTTCGATATTTCCATACTGGATGTCGGCGACGGCGTCTTTGAGGTGCTCTCGACCAACGGCGACACGCATCTCGGCGGCGATGACTGGGATCAGCGCCTGATCGACCACATCGCCGAAGAGTTCCGCAAGAAGGAAGGCATCGACATTCGCAAGGATGCCATGGCCCTCCAGCGGCTCAAGGAAGCCGCGGAAAAGGCCAAGTGCGAACTCTCAACGATGCAGGAGACCTCGGTGAATCTGCCGTTCATCACGGCCGACCAGACCGGGCCGAAGCACCTTCAGATGTCGATCACGCGGGCGAAGTTTGAGAGTTTGTGCGCGGACCTGTTCGACCGCCTCCGCGAGCCGTGCCTCAAGGCCCTCAAGGATGCGAAGATCGACACGTCAAAGATCGACGAGGTCGTTCTTGTCGGCGGCTCGACGCGAATGCCCAAGGCCCAGCAGATCGCCAAGGAAGTCTTCGGCAAGGAGCCAAACCGGAGCGTGAATCCCGACGAAGTGGTGGCCCTCGGCGCGGCCATCCAGGGCGGCGTGCTGCGCGGCGATGTCAAAGACATTCTCCTCCTCGACGTGACGCCGCTCTCGCTTGGCGTCGAGACCCTCGGCGGCGTGATGACGCGGCTCATCGAGCGAAACACCACGATTCCGACGTCAAAGAAGGAAGTGTTCTCCACGGCCGCGGACAATCAGCCCTCGGTGCAGATTCATGTTCTCCAGGGCGAGCGTGAGTTCGCCCGCGACAATCGCACGCTGGGGCAGTTTGAACTCTCCGGCATCGCGCCCGCGCCGCGAGGCATGCCCCAGATCGAAGTCGAGTTCGCGCTCGACGCCAACGGCATCCTCACCGTCACGGCCACCGACAAGGGCACGGGCAAGAAGGCCGACATCAAGATCACCAACTCCGGCGGCCTCTCGAAGGATGAGATCGACCGCATGAAGCGCGACGCGGAGGCCCACGCCGAGGAAGACAAGAAGCGACGCGAAGTCGTCGATGTCAAGAATCGCGCCGACGCCGTCATCATTCAGACGCGAAAAGCCCTCGAAGAACATGGCGGCAAGGTTTCGCCCGAAGTTCGCGGGCGCGTCGAATCCGCAATTTCCAATCTCGAAGCCAAAGTCAAAGGCGATGAGAAGGAGCCGATCGAGGCCGCGCTTCGCGAACTGGAGAACGCTTCGATGGAACTCGGCAAGATCGTGTACGAAGAGGCGGCGAAGAAGTCGCAATCCGCCGGCCAGTCGCCCGACAATGCGGACGCCAGCGCGCCGGACAACGATGTTGTCGACGCGGAGTTCGAGGTCAAGGACGATCGCAACTGATCACCCTCGTCCGTGGTGACGCGGGCGTCCCCAGCACGTTCTGTGTGCCACCGACCGCGAAGCGCGGTCGGTGGCCCGTTTTTTGGCCCGTTCGGCGCTACCGTCAACCCGCGCCGCTTGGACTTCTATGATCTCACGTCTGAACGGAGAGCCACGCATGTCAACGGTGTCCACTCGCGAGCGTCTGATCAAGACCGCTCATGACCTGTTTTACCAAGAGGGCTATCACACGGTTGGCCTCGATCGCATCCTCGCGCAGGTCGGCGTGACGAAGACCACGTTCTACAACCACTTCGAGAGCAAGGATGACCTCATCATCGAGTCGCTGCGCTGGCACGACAGGTGGTGGCAGGAGACCTTCCGCGCAATGTTGCGGCGTCACGGCGGAGATTCACCGCGTGGCCAACTGCTGGCCGTGCCCAATGCGCTCGATGAACTGTTTTCTGACGGGATGTTCAACGGGTGCATTTTCATCAATGTGGCGGTGCAGTTTCCGCTGCCGCATGATCCCGCGCACAAGTTGGCGGCGGATCACAAGTCGGCGATGGAGGACATCCTGCGTGAGTTGGCGGGCTATGCGGGGGCGGATGACGCGAAGGCCTTGGCGCAGGAACTCGCGATGGTGCTTGAGGGGGCGTATGTGACGCGTCAGGTGACGGGTTGCGATCAGACATCGCAGATCGCCCGGCGCATCGTGCAGGCGATCGTTGACAAACGCATTCCCGAGCGACGTTGAGTCCACACGAGCCGCTCACGCGAGCGATCGAGTCCCGGTTCCCCCGCCTCTCCGAGGCGGGACTGGGTACCTCGCCACTCCGTGGCGGGTCTGGGTACCTCGCCACTCCGTGGCGAGCTCGGGTGGCCTGCCACTCCGTGGCGGGTTCTTCACGCCGAAGGCGTGGTCGGTCGTAGCCGGTGGGGGAGCGATGGCGCGTCGCCGTGCGACCCCACCGGCCGGCGAATCAAATAGTAC
>CAZTPJ010000072.1:0-18594 GCA_964614515.1 uncultured Phycisphaeraceae bacterium
CGAGTCGATCGTGGTCTGCACGACGCTGATGCCCAGGGCCGGATCGAAGAATCGGCGCGAGTTGATGCCCTTGCCGTTGGTTCCGTTGACCACATCGTCGGCGGTGCCCTTGATGCCATCGGGGCCTGGATCGAGCGTGAAGATGAACTCGCCTTGGACGATCTGGGTGAGGTCATCGCCGCCGCCGAAGAAGCCATTGGGACCGGCGAAGGCGATCACCGTTGGAGCGTTGATGATGTTGGTCCCGTTGCCCGCGTCGGTCGTCGCGGAGAAGCCGCTGTCGCCGTCGTCGAAGATCTCAACCGAGAAGGCGTACGTGCCCACGCCGCCGGCCGTGGGACCGGTGTTCGGCACTTGGCCGTTATTGTTGAACTGACCGGCGTTGTCGCCCGTGGCGGCGACGACGATGAAGTAATCGCCCGTGGTCTTGATGAGGTAGTTTTCAGCCTGGGTGGCGACGAGGTCTTCGGCGTCAAACGCGGACGGGAGAGCCAGACCCGCCGACGCCGGCGAGCCGATCTGGTTTCCGTTGGCGTCGAAGACGATGCGCGCTGCGGCATTGGCGCCGCCGGTGATCTTGCCAAGCCGCAGAATGTGCCCGGCCTGAAGCGTCACGCGATACACATCCACATCGCCCGAGAAGCGGAACGTGTTGGGATCGTGATCCGGGTGATCGCCGATCGACCCACGCAGCGTGAACACCGTGTTCGCATCCGGCAGGCCATCGGGCGTGACGTTGTTGTCCAGCACGATGTTGAGATTCACGCCCGAATAGAGGCTCACGACGTTCTGCTGTCCGCTTTGCGGATTGACCAGCGTGAGTTGGCCGGACGTGACCTTGTCGCCGGCATCGCCGACGATGTCATCGGTTGAGAAGTTGTCGCCCGGGGTGACGAAGCCGTTGCCGTCGCCGTCGAGGCGAGCGTTGACGACCTGCGCCCGCAGGTTGTTCTGCTCAAGGGTGAAGCGATACACACCCGGTCCCGGCACGCCGGCCTGAATCGGAAGGGGACGTTCGGTGACCGCGCGGGAGAACACGATGACGGCGGCCTGCTCGGCGGCGTCATACGACAGGGTGTAATCAAGCCCTTCGACGAGTCGAATGGTGATCTGTCCGGCATCCCCGCGAACTTCAGAGACGCTCAGGGCGGAGGTGAGCGATGAAGCGTCCATCGCCTGGTTGAAGAAGATTCGCGCGGTGTAGAGACGGCTGTCTTCGGTCACCTGCACGTCGAGCACCTGGATGGGCAGCGGCTGGGTTCCCAGCGCCACGACATCGAGATTGCCGACCTGGCCGCCCGGCGTGCCGCCGAACGTCACCGTGCCGATCGTCCCCGTCGCGATGATGCGATACGACTCTGAGTTGCGGTTCGATCCGCTGGCCTGACCCGTCACGCGAACGCCCGCGATGTTGCTGCGTCCGTCGGCGGCTGCGTCCGAAGGCGTTCCGAAGAAGCCGTCGGAGCCGCGGGTGACGCCCGCGGCGATGCTCGATCGCGTCATGTTGCCGCCGATGTTGATCTGGCCGAGCGAGCCCGTCGTCACGCTGTCGGCATTGAGGCCCGTGCCGCCGAACGTGCCATCGCGTCCGAGGTCCACGCCGGAGAGGATCGTCCCTTCGACCATGTTGCCGGCGATGGTGATGGGTCCGATGTTGTCGCCGGCGGAGATGCGCGCCTGGGCGACTTCGCCGACGGTGACCCCACCGATCGACCCGCCCGCGCGGAGGCGACCGCCGATCATCTGGCCCGTGATCGCCACCGTGTTGCGAACGTCGCGATCCACACTGATCAGGCCGCTCAGGCCGCCGACGATGTTGATGCTCTCGGTTCCCTGAATCTGGAGCGTGCCGCCGACGTTGCCGGAGATGCCGACGTTTCGCACGAACGAAGCGCTGATGAGCCCCGCCGTGAACGAACCCATCTCGAGCGACTGGATGTCGTTGCCGATCATGAAGACGGCCTCTGCGCTGGACAGGCCCATGATCCGCGCCGTGAACACATACGCATCGATCACGATGCGGCTGTCGCCCACGAGGTTCGCCTGAACATCCAGCAGACCCAGCGACGCATCGTCGTTCGAGATGATGCGGAAGTTGGTCAGCGTCCCGTTGTCCGACGTGACCGTCAGCGATGATGCGAGCGTCGTGTTGGCCAGGATCAAGCGACCCTGCGCCTGGTTCCAGATGGCCGTGCCCGGCCCGCTGAACGTGATCGTGCCCGTTTCGCTGCCGTTGGCGAAGGCGAAGGCCTGGCCCTGCGGGATGACGGTTCCGAGTTGGCTGAAGATCGGGACGCCGTTGGGGTCGCGATCAACGAGGATCGGCGCGAGGACGCCATCGACCACGGGCGTGTCTCGACCCATGATGGCGATGCCGGCCGACGCCGTGGTCGCGCCTGAGTCGGCCGACGCGCGGACGTTGGTCACCGTGCCGCCGACCGTGACGTTGCTCACCCATGAGAAGCCAAGGGCGTGGTGATCGTCGGCCGTGCCGTACAACCCATCGGCCCCGGCCGTCATACCTGCGGTCACCGCGACGTTCATGGCGTTGCCGCCGATGAAGACGCTGACGACGCGCCCTGTCTTGACCGCGTCCGCGTTGGCGCCGACGCCGCCGATGCGGGCGTCAGAGCCGAGGTTGATGATGCCGCCCGCGATCACCAGGTCAGACGCGTTGCCGGCGATGATGACCGTGTGAACCGCGTCGCCCGCGGCGATCGACGAGCCGACGCCCGTGGTCACGCCGTCGTTGCGAACGTCCCCGTTGACTTCCACGCGCCCGATGAAGCGGCCCGCGTGAATCGTCGTCTCGAAAATCGAGCCGTTGGTCACGAGGATCGTGCCGATCATGTGCCCGGCCGTGATGCGCGGCCCGTTGATCTCGACCGACGCCCCGACGCCCGGGGGCAGTTGATTGCGGAACGGGCCGGTTGAGACGGTGTTGTTCAGCGCGGGATTGACGCCGATATCGCCGAACACGCCGTCTTCAGAGGCGACGACGCGGATCTCATTGATCGTGTACGCCGCGTGGATGTCACCGAGCAGGTGGCCGCGGATGATCTGCACCAGGCCGATGTTGCCGTCGAGGGCCGAGATGGTGTTGCCCGGGAGGAACGAGCCGTCGGTGATGATGACGGCACCGATGCCGCCGAAGAAACTGGCGATGCTGCCGTTGAAGTCGCCCGCGACTTCGACGCGTTCGATGCGTCCGAACGCGAGGATCGAGCCTGAGCCGATCAGGTTCGCGCCGGGCTTGTTCGACACCTGCCCGATGGAGATCAGGCCGGTCATCGACTGACCGATGCGCAGGTCTGAATAGAGTTGGCCGCTGGAGACATCCAGCGATTCCAGATTCCCGCGAACCAGAATCACGCCCGGCGTGGCGCGGTTGCCCACATGACGACCGGCGATGAGTTCATCCACCGTGCCGCTGATGTCCGTGGTGATGTCAAGATCGCGGAAGGCTTCGATGCGCTGGACGTTGCCGCGATCGGTGGTCGTGGTGATCCGCGCGACGATGTCGCCCTCAGTGGATTGAATCAGCGTCACCGGACCCGTTGACGCGATCGCGCCGTTCATCGTGCCGCGCGTGCGCAGCAGGTCGAGACGACCGTTCGGACCCGTGACCTCGACGCGCGTGTTGCGCATCGTGTCGGCCGTCAGCGACACCAGCGGACCGGACACGAACACTTCGCTCGCCACAAGATTCCGCGTCACCACGCCGCTGAGGAGTTGGCCGGTGTTGATCCGGCTGCCGGCGATGTCCACGCCGGCGGAGAGCAGCGTGATCGTGTTGTTCACTTCAATCTGCGCCCGCACGAAGTTTCGCGCCGCGATCCGGTTGGTCACCGAGCCGATCACGTCGACAAGCGTGTCGCTGATGTCGCCGTTCTGCCCGATCGTCGTCATCAGTGCCAGGTTGAGGCCCACGCGAATCTCGCTCGGACGGAACTCGCGGTTGCCGCCCGTTCGCGTCGAGTTGCGGAAGCCCACGGCCTGAATCGTCGTGGCGTTGCCTTCGGCCGCGATGTTCGACGCGTCGAAGAAGCCGCCTTGCATGTCGAAGAGTTGCAGGTCGAACACGGCGAGCTCGGAGCGGAAGAAGTCCGCGCCCTGGCCGCGGATGGCCGCCGCGTGACCCGTCGCCTGTCGATCGTCGCGCTCGTAGTAATACGAACTCCAGTAGCGGTCGAGATTGAACGACGCGATGTAGGCGTCGGCGAAGTCGCCGCCGGTGTTGAGAATCTCGATGGTGCCGATGCCAAAGACACCCAGTTCCGGATCATCCAGCGGGTTGATGTTGCCCGCGACGATCGCGCCGGAGATGAACGCCCCGGGGCGGTTCGCGAAGACGCGACGGATGTCGTCGGCCGCGAAGACGCCGGGCGTGTCAAACGGCGAGTGCGTTCGGCGGGCGATGCCGTCGCCGACGTTGAGCGTGATGACTTCGCCCGCGTGAATGCTGCCGACGATGCCGTGGAACTGGCCCAGCGGCGTGAGGTTGTCGGCGTTGACCACCATGTTGAAGATGAACCCGTTCTGCACGATCACATTGCGCACCGAGCCGCCCACGCTGATCAGCGCCACGGTTCCGCCGTCGCGCACGATCAGGCCATTGAGGTATGGGCTGACTGGTGAGCCGATGTCGTCGAGATAGGCATTGCCGTCGCCGCGCCCCGCCGCCGGATCGTTGGCCGGGCGGTACATCGCGCCGTTGAAGTCCGCGTCCATCGGGCCCAGGATGACGATGCCTCTATCGCCGCCGCCCGCGCCGATGCCGAGGAACGGCCCGATCTGCGCTGGTCCCCACGAGGGCACTTCGGTATCGCCGAGGTTGCCCGAGCGGATGTCAAGTCGGCTCAGGGTCGCCACGTCGATGGCGACGATGTCGCCGTTGGGCGTGAGATTGGTGATCTCGAGCAGCCCGCCTCCGCCGAGGTCTTCAATCTGCCACACGTCGATCTGCGAGTTCCCTTCGATGCCGATCGCCGAGTTCTCGTCCGAGTCCACGATGACGATGCGCCCGATCGACACGCGATCGGTCAGGCCCGGCTGGCTCAGCGATGTGATGCGCAGTTGCAAACCTCCCGCGAGGTTCACCGAAATCCGCCCGATCGCCACGCCCTGCGAACCATCGACCGCGATCACCCGGATCGTCCCCACCACCAGCCCCAGCGGCGCGCCGGGAATCTCGATCCGCACGCGACCACCCGCGTCATCGGTCAACTCCACGGGCTGACCGCCGATGATCGGAATCTGCGAGTTCTCCGCCGCCGTCAGGTCGATGCGCGGGAAGTCCACGAAGCGCAGGTCAGACCCGGCGCCCATGGTGAACGTCACGCCGTCGGCCGGGCCGCCGAGCGTGTAGATGCCGATGTTGTCGTCGTTTGGATCAAAGGCGATGTCCTGACTGACGAGGAAGCCGCCGATGGTCGAGCCGGGCGAGGTCGTGATGTTCAGCGTGCCCGAGCCGATGTGCGCGCCCACGCGAATCAGGCCGATGCTGCCATCCCCGCCGGCCGTGCCGGAACGAATGTTGATCGAGTCCGGCGCGTCGATGCTGTCTGGATCGGCGTCCTGATTGATGCCGATGGCGCCGCGGACGTCGATGGTGCCAATGCGTCCGCCAACCGAAAGCGCAAAGGCGCCAACGTCGCCCTCCTCGGGCGCGACGCCGACGAGTTCCGACAAACCGACGATCAACTGCCCCAGATCGCCGCCGATGTTCACGCTCGTGATGCGGGCGCCCACGCCGCGGATGTCCGCGCCCACCCACATCTCATACAACGTGCCCGGCACGCTGATCGTGCCGCCGCGAACGCCCATCACATCGTCGAGCTCCTCTTCGTCGGCATTGATCACCACGGTCGGATCGGTTTCCGCCCCCGCGCCGTCGACAAAGCCCGTGCCGATTCGCACCGCGCCCATCGCGCCTGCCAGCACCGTCACCGTCGCCGACTCGCCGGGGATGAACTCCTGTGCATCGCCGCCGAATCCGCCGCCCACGCGCAACGCGCCAAACACCGTCGGCGCCATCCCGCCGATCGTCAGCACATACGCCGCGTTCGTCACGGCCGCGCCGCCGTTGGTGCTTCGCCCCGTCACCACGGCGTAATACACGCCCGGCGCCGACGGCATGAACTCAAGCCGGCTCTGTGCCGCAAGGCCCGTCGGCGTGAGGACGAGAATCTCATCCGCGCGGGACACCGCCGCAACCGTCCGACCGCTCGCATCCATCACACGCAGGAACCCATTCATGATCGCCGGCGGGAACATGTTCAGTTCCAACACCACCGGCGCGCTCCCATCCACCGCGAACGCGAACGCATCCGATGGATCCTCGCGCGTGTTCACCGCGTCGGCCAGACCGACTTCCCCGTGAATCTGCACGGCCGTCGCGATCGAGCCAACCCACTCCGCCGATGCCAGCGTGTCATTGCGGAACAACTGTTCGCCGAACGAGACCGCCTGGCCCGACCGGAAGTACGGCAGACCCGCGTCGGACTGGAAGATGTCCAGACCGTGACCGATGGTGCGCCCGAGCGTCGCGTTGACGACGGTGACTTCCTCGGCCGTGATGGGCGAGTTATACGCGGACTCTCGCTCGAAGTATCGGAAGACGTCGCGTGCCGGGCGTGTCTGCGGCGAGTTCAAGTCGCCGAGCACGGTGATGTCGAGCATGGAACGTCCGGCGATGGCGACCTCGCCCAATGTCCGCCCGACGATCAACTCGCCCCCCGTCTTGGACTGGCGAATCGTGGGAATGCGCTGCCCCGCCTCGTCCGGAACCCACAAGCCCGCGTCCGAACCAACGACAAGCGCGCCCAGATCCCCGGCCACGGAGATCGAACCCGTCAGCAGGCCGACGGAAATCTGATCCACAGCCCCACCGAAACTCGACACGCCGTGCAGGATGCCATGAATGAACACGGTGCCGACGTTGCCGCCCTCGGGCGCGAAGATGCCCTGGTCGGCGCGGATGTGATTGAATCCCTGCGCCACACCCGTGGGGGCGTACGTCGGAGGACTCGAATTGTCGCGAACAAACGGCGAGCCGATGATCACCGAGCCGGGACCCGGCGGCAAGCCGATCACCGTCGGCATCGGGTCCGTCGTCAGGTCATAGCCGAAACCCGCCTGCTCAAAATCATCGTAAATGCCGACGAAACTCTCCGTGATCTCAAACACGTCCATGTCATCGATCGTGCCACCAAACACCGTCACCGACGTTCGAGAGTCGGTCCCGCGCATGATGATCTGGCCGATGCCGTCGTTGAAATCGGGCACGCCGTCGTCGTTGAGATCCACACGCGGAATCGTCCCATTCGGCGGAGTCTTGAGGCCCACCGTCGCGCGCATCTCACGCCCGTACAGGTCCAGCACCTGCACCGACGCGCCCACCGGCCCGGCCAATGTCACAACAGCGCCGAAGACACGCTCGTCAATCAACTGCGCGAAGTTGCCCGGCGGCAGCATCATCTGCACATTGTCGATTTCAAACGGCGGGTTATTCGTTCCTCCGATGAACTCAAACCGCAACTCGTCAAACAGCGGCGACGGGAAGCCGGGCTGCACGGGATCCGGCTGAATGAAGAAGTGGCCAAAGCCCTCGCCGGGATTCTGCACATTCAGGGGGCCGATCTCTTGCGCCCCTTCCCAGACCTGCAAGACCTCGCCCGCATAAAAGGCCGTGATGCGCATGTTGGCGATTGGCATCCCCACCGGCGCTTCGAATACGTCGAACTCCAGAGAACGAATTCCGCGGATCACGCCATTCTCGACGTTGCGGAAGTTGAACTGCTCGCCGGCCTGTCCACGAATCCTCAGGCGTACCGTCTCCCCCCCCATTCCATCGGGCACCGTGACGAGTTGCACATCCGTCGGCGGCGTGATGCCGTGACGGATCTGGAGATTCGAGTCGTCGAAGATCCGACCATTGACGACGATCTGCGTCGTCGCGTTCATCGGGAGTTCATCCTCGAAGTCCTCCAGGACCTCCTGGTCAGGCTGGATCATCACGTCCGCGTTGGGCAGCAGGTACGGGATCACGTAGCCGAATACGGCCGAGATCTGCCCCAGCCCTGTCGCCGGGTTCACGTCACCAGGACCGATGGTCATGGTGAAGAGCAGTTGCCGTGCTTCGAGGGCTTCGAACTCGGCGTGACCGGCGCGTCGGGAGAGCCGCCCGGCCGGGGTCGATGCCGGCGACATCCAGTCGCGCATCGTCCGCAGCGCCCGTGACGCCATTCGCTGAAAACCCCGAGAACGACCCGTGTGAGACGACTGATTCATGGCTGCTCCTGACTGATGTGTGACGCCAATGTGCAACGTGTCGAGGGTCGTGCCCTGTCCAAACGCTGTCGGCGACTGCATCCCAACCCGTACATCGTGGGCCTGTCCACCCGCTCCCTGTCGCGTGTCACGCTCGCCCTGCTTCCTGCGGACCCGCGGGGGATCGGCACAAAGTAACCCAAAGGCCGCGAACTCTCAACTCGCAGGCCATCCGGGCCCTGGCCAACGGGCGGCAAGCGGGGGCCGTCCGTACTCTGGCCAGTTGAGGCAACGGTGTATCTCGCACATCCATGCGCGAGACGTCACGTCTGCCGAGGTTCGGTTCGCACGGCCGATCCCCGCGGTTGCAGGAACCCACCGTACACCCTCCCGCTCGGCCACACCAGCATAGCCACTTCTCAACCGGAACGCAAGCGGGGGTCTGTCCACTCACATCGGCCACCGCCCGGCCCCACCTCGATTCCGAGCCCCCCGGTCCTGGCTTGAACCCCACGAACCAAGGGAAATCCGCCACCGAGGTGGTGACTTCTCACGGCAACGAACCAAGTGGTTCTCGCATGGCATTGGCCGCGAGAACACCAGCCACCCAAGATCGTCGCATTCCCGCCCGGCTACTGCGCAGCCCTGAAGTCGTTCATGTACCCGATGAAGTCCAGAACATCGTGCGAACCGTCGCGGTTCCAGTCGGCACGGCGGTGCTTGCGGTCGAAGTAGTTCTGGAATTCGAGGATGTCGTAGACATCAACGAAGCCATCCTTGTTGAAGTCGAGCCTGCGGAGAAATGTCGGCGATGGGCCGGGATTGTCACCTCCACCGAAGTTCGATGGCGGACAGTCGACGCCGGGAATGACATGCTTCGACACCCAGATCCGCCACACGGTTGAGCCGGCCGGTGAACCGTCTTCCTCCACGAAAAGATGCGCGGACCAGAACGTGCATTCATCCTCTGGGTCTAGGACGGTGGTGCTGTAGTCGCCCCAGCGCTGCAAGGTTCCGCCGTTGCCGGTGTAGAAGTCATCCGAACTCTTGGCCGTGTCGATCTGGTTGTTGTGGTTTTGCCAGTGCCGAATGGATACGTACTCATCATCCGAAGTTTGGTTGAACGTGACCAAGGCTTGACCGTGTTCGTTCACGGCGACGCTTGGATAGATGGTCCACTTGCCGCCCTCGGGCGCGATCCAGTCGCCACGCGCCAGTTCCGGCTCGTTGTCCGGATCCGGGTCGTACCAGCCGTTCATGTCAATCACGGAGAAGCGAGTGATTGCGGGACTGCCGGCGGTCGTGCTGTTGCGGGCGTGCTGCACCGCGTAGAGGTATCCGTCTCGGTACACGCCGTGCAGAATTCTGGGGCTGTCCAATAGTAAACTGACGTCCGTATTGTCCTGAGGTGCGCACGGCTGGTAGGGCGGGGGATCGGGATCACACTCTTCAGGCGAGTAATACGTCGTGCCGGAACCCAACACGAACGGTTCCTCGGTGATCTCGGGATCGGAGAAACCGCCCGTGACAGCGTGAAGCGCGAACGTGGTGTACGCCGTGTTGACGGGAGGCGACTGGTTGTGATTAGACGGAAAGTCCAAGTCGATCTCGATCATGTACAGTGGCGATGTGTCTGACGCGTCGTGCTTGACGCCGTGGAACGGCGTTACCTTCCGCCACGATGCTTCGGGCAGCATCAGCCCCTTCGCTTCCGTAATCGGGTCGCCTTCGAGCATTTCCTCCTTCAGAAGCACGACAACCGCGGAATGAATCCCCGCGCCCGTTCCGCAGCCGGCCTGAAAGCACTTTCCCCCCCAGAATGAGATGTACAGTTCTTCGGGATGGACCGACGAATTCGGGCGATCAAGCGTGAGCCACAGCGCGTCATTGATCCCGGTGACGTCGTTGAGATTGACCCGATATTTGTACCAATCACCTATGCCCGGACTGGCCGTACTCGAAACCGCGATGAGCAGATAGTGCAGCACTGTTTGTCCGGGCGCTTTCTGTTCAAAGGCCGTGATCCAGAAGCGATCTTCGACCGAATCGTAAAGCACGAGATGATCCAATCCGATCAGCGAGCAGTCCGTGCAATTCGACCACCCTGGAACATCATCCCAGAACCCGTCCTCGCCGAAGGAGCGGATGCTCCACTGTTCGGATCCTGACTTGTCGAACAGCGAGATGTCCTGATTGGTAGCTAACACGATGTCATCGGGACCGACCGCCATCGCGACGTCTGGCGGAAACGCGACTGTGGTCTCCCTGACAGCAGCCGGAAAGCCAAAGTCCTGTGCAAACTCGCACTTGTGATTGACAGCAAGCCAACGACGATCCCGGCAAGTCGCGTGAATGACATGATTCTTGTTCTCCGCGATGGTGAATGCCTAATGTTCGCCATAGGTTTGAAGAAAATCAATGGTGTGATTTCCCTATCTTGAATCGCGAATTCTAAGGGGTATACTGTGCTACCGAATGGACCTACGTTGAGCCGCCTACGTAAGGAGGAAGACATCATGCGACAGTCCCGATGGTTCAGCGCGGCGTCCTGGCTGGCGGCGGGCTGCCCTCTTGCCGCGCAGCCGTCTTTGACGTGGACGCTCGTAAGCACTTCCGGCCCTGCCCCGCGAGTCGGTCACGCGATGGTGTGGGACAGCGTTCGCGAGCGAGTGGTACTCATGGGAGGAGTCTCCTACTGGCCGGCCGGGGTCTATGTCCCGGAGACATGGGAGTGGTACCAAGGGGCTTGGCGCTGCGCATCCCGGAATGGCGATGGCGAACAACGCTTCTTCCATGCGATGGCATTCGACGTTTGGCGAAGTGTCACGGTCGCGCACGGCGGGTGGCACGATGACTGCTGGCCATTGCCACATTGCAGTCTCTTCAGTGCACAGACCTGGGAGCGCGAGGACACGACCTGGAAGCTGCAAGCACGGGATGACCCCGCCAATCTGATGACGCACGCCATGGCCTTCGACGCGGCTCGCGGCGTCTCGATCATGTTTGGAGGCCAGGCCGATTCGTTTGCGGGCATCTTCCCGGTAAACGATACATGGCAATGGAACGGCAAGTTGTGGCAACAACCCTCCCCCCCTTCGGCTCCGTCACCGCGCTTTGGGCACTCGATGGCGTATGACTCGGCCCGGGGCGTTATCGTCCTCTACGGCGGGGGAACCAATACCAACATCAACACAGAGACTTGGGAGTGGGATGGGCAGACCTGGACTTTACGGGCGACAAGCGGTCCCGCGGCGTCAATCTACGCCCCAATCGCGTATCACGCTGCACGCGGCACGACCATCCTTTTCGGAGGGGTTGTGCGCGTCGGACAGTCTTTTGATTCCACCGACGAAACCTGGGAATGGGATGGCGATACATGGCGGCGGCTCAACCTGCCCGTCTGCCCCTCACCGCGCCACTATCACGCCATGGCCTACGACCCGATCCGCGAGCGCATCGTCATGTTCGGCGGCACGACCACCAACGGCAACATCGTCAACGGCGAGACCTGGGAACTCTGCCTCCCCGCCCCATGCTACCCCGACTGCGACACATCAACCGGCCCAGGCATCCTCGACATCTTCGACTTTCTCTGCTTCGGCAACCGATTCGAAGCCCGCGATCCCTACGCCTGTGACTGCGACACATCCACCGGCCAGGGCGTTTGCGACATCCTCGACTTCCTCTGCTTCGGCAATGCCTTCAGCGCGGGCTGCTCTTGATCGAGTCGCGGACCATTTCCCACTTCGCGTGGCCACGCAAAGCCGTGGCCAGGGCAGACGGCACGTCAGCAAAGGCTCAAAATAGGAAGCCCGCACGTCAGTAAGGGCTTGGCGGCGGGCAGGTGCGCCGTAGTTTCTATGATCCACGACGTCACCGCGAACGCCCGTGGTACGAAGACCCGCGGCCGTGATGACACAGAGAATGAGGTGGCCGTCGCACGCTGCCGGCCGCCGCCAAGCCCTCCCTCATGGTCGGGCTTCTTATGAAGGCCAAGCCCTCCTTGACAGTCGGGCTTCCTGTTCTACCGCGTTCTGTTCTACCGCGTCCGCTTCGATCGCGGATAACTCCCCAGCACACGCAAGTCCCGGCAGTGCTTCCCCGCCTCCGCGATCGCCGACGCCATCACCTCATCCTCGCAATACCCCTGCGCATCGACGAAGAACGTGTAGTCCCAGTTTGTACGGCCGCTGGGCCTCTTATCAATGTGCGTCAGGTTGATCCCCGCGCGGTCGAAGACCGACAGCACCTCCACCAGCGCCCCGGGCGTGTCGGATGTCGTGAACATGATCGAGGTCTTGTCATCGCCGCTGCGCGTGGCCCGCTGGCGGGAGATGACATAAAACCGCGTCACGTTGCTGGGGTTGTCTTCGATCGAGCGGAAGAGGACTTTCAGGCCGTAGATCTGCGCGGCGAGTTCCGAGCCGATGGCGGCGGAGACGCATGTGGCGCCGATGCGTTCGGCGGTGGCGAACTCTTCCGCGGCGGTTTTTGCGCCTTGGCTGCTGCTCGCGGCCGCGATCAGGTCGGCCTTGGGATACTGCGTGGCGAGCCAGGTTCGACACTGCGAAAAGACTTCGGGCTTGCTGTGAATCCGGCGGATCTGGTCCGGCGGGCAGTTGCCCAGCAGCGCGTGATGCACCTCGACCTGCACCTCCGCGTACACGAACACCTGTCCGGCGTGAGCACGCAGCGCATCGAGCGTCTCGGTGATCCCGCCGCCGATTGAGTTTTCGATGGGAACGAGGCCGTAGTCCGCGTGCCCGCGCCGAACCTCCGCGAACACCGCGTCGATCTGATGCAGGTCCGCGTGTTCGACGGACGACCCGAAATGCGTCACGGCCGCGGCGTGCGAAAACGACCCCGGCGGGCCGAGATATCCGATCCGCAGCGGCTTCTCCAGCGCGAACGAGCCTGACATCAACTCGCGATAGATCGCTTCGAGCGTCCGCGCCGGCAGCGGACCGGTGTTCAACTTCAGGACGCGATCGATGACCTCGACATCGCGATGCGGCGCGTATATCGGGATTCCCTTGGCTCGTTTGAACTCTCCGACCTTGGCCACCACTTCCGCCCGCTCGTTGAGAATCTGGATGAGTCTGGCGTCAAGGGTGTCTATCCGCTTCCGGAGCGTGTCGAGGTCGAGCGGCTCTGCCGGGCGTGATGTCGGGGGATGGGACTTCCGCCGGGTTGTCGATCCCCGCTCGGGCTTGCGCTTGTGTTTGTCCGATGGCATAGATAATCTTTCGAGGGATGGGGCGTCGGAACCGTGACGCCTCCATTCCCAACAGATGTCAGGCGCTCGCCTGTCATCGGTTCGGCAGGGACGCCGGATTGGGATTCGGGCATCGACACGCAGCGTACGGCCGTCACCGCACGCGAACGTTGACGCCCCCGAGTCCAGCGGAAACGGATGGCCGCAGGTATGGACGACATACAGACCATGTTCCCCTCGTTCATGCGGGCGGCTTCGGAGGTTCGCTCCGAACCGCTGATCGATGCGCTGCGTTCGCTGCCGATCGGGATTCATGCGGCGGCGACGGTCGGCCTGATCACGGGGCTGGTGCTTTGGGTCTTTGGTCGTCGCGTGATTCATCCTGCGTTTGGTCTGGTGGGCATGACGCTCGGCGGGGCGTTTGGGTTCCTGGCCGCGCCGACGCTGGGGGTGCCGGCGATCGAGGGTGTCGATCCATCGCTGACGGGATTGATCGGCGGCGCGGTGGTGGGCTTGATCGCGGCGGTGCTGTTGTTTCGGGTCGTGCTGGCCGTGCTGGCCTCGACGTGCATCGGCGCGGCGGCGGTGCTCGGGGCGATGCTGGTGCTTCACTTCGGCCCTGAGATGCAGGGACTGGACACAAACACGCACCTTCAGAGCATTGGGTCGCGAACGTCCTTGCCCGGTTCCGCTTCACCGCCTGATGTGGTTGCGGCCGCACCGATGAGCGAGCCAACCACGAACGAGCAGCGCGTGGTGCAGTTTGTCAGCGTGGCGGTCAAGGAAGCGTCGGCGGCGTGGCAGGAAGTGCCGCTCGCGCATCGCGCGGTGCTGGTGCTGTCGGGGATGGTCGGGGTGGCGATTGGGTTCATCGGTGGACTGTTCCTGCCGAAGTGGTCGGCGAGCCTGGTGACGGGGTTGTTCGGCGCGGCGGTGTGGATGACGTGCGCGGCGTGGCTGCTTCATGCGATGGGGTGGGCGACGCCTGGCGTTCGCGAGTTCCCGGCCGTGGCGTGGCTCGTGGGCTGGGTGGGCCTTGGCCTGATCGGCGCATCAGCGCAGATCGTCGGCGTTCGCAAGGGTCGCAAGGCGCAGCCCGCGACGGTGTGAAGAGTTCCGTGCAACACCGCTTCCATTAGCCCGCACAAGCCGCTTTCGGCATAGGATGGAAACGGTGCATGATGATTACGTTTGAGATCACATCCCGGGTTCCAGGTGATGCCAAACTCACGCTGCGTCTGCCGGAGGAACTGGCGAACGCTGAAGTCCGCGTGCGTGTGGAAACCACGTCCAACGGATCGACGCCGAAGCCCGAGAGTGATGGTCGCCCCTGCACCGAAGCCGAATGGCTGGCGTTCATCGAAGAGACGCGGGGCAGCATTCCTGACTTCCCTGACGTGGAACGGCCCGGCCCTGATGACTATGAGAGGCGTGGTGAGTGAAGTATCTGCTCGACGCCAGTATGTGCATTGCGCATCTGCGCGGCACAGCGCCGAACATTTCACAGCGGATCCTGGCCGTCAAGAGCGACCCATGAGCACATTCAAGATGACGTCGCGAGTTTCACCCGACGGCAAGCTCACACTGGATCTGCCGGAGGCCTTGGCGGATCAGGACGTGGATGTCACGGTTGAAACGAAGCGCACGACGAACGGGGCGGCGCACGCAAACGGCAAAGCACTTTCCCGCGAGCAGTGGAGCGACCTCATTCGTAAGATGACCGGCCAGACGCCGGACTTTCCCGACATCGAGCGCGCCGGACCCGAGGCGTATGACGAAGCGCGGCACGCCCATCGGGCCCTATGACCTGCTCATCGCCGCCACGGCCCTGGCGTACAACCTGATCCTCGTCACCTGCAACACGCGGGAGTTCGCCCGCGTCGAGGGCCTGATCGTCGAGAATTGGCAGGCGATGTGAATCGTCGCGCGGTGGCGGGGTCGGCGGGGTCTGTCCGATCTATCATCCTCTCGGTGAGATGGCCGTGATTGACCTGACAGGGGGACCGCAGCATGAAGATTCAGATGATCGCGTGTGTGGTTGGAGCCGCCGTCGTGCTTGGCGGATGCGTGGGGTATGACACCTGGCCTCCGGTCAAGGGGAGCATCGCGCGGACCGACCCGAACCATCCGGCGATGGAAGGGGTGATGATGGCCGGGCTGCGGTGGATGATCGAGCGATATCCGCCGTCGGGGCATGAGGGCCAGGTGGCCGTGAATGTCCCGCTGGGGATCAAGCCTCTGGTCTATCAGCGGATCGCGCGTGAGGCCGGGCCGCGGGCCGTGCCCTTCACCGACGCGACGGCCGACTTGCCGATTTACCACGTCAAGGCGATTCGCGTGCGCGGCCGTCGTGCGGAACTCGACGTGCTGCGTCCGGTATGGGAAATGCCGCGCTCGCCCGATGGCACGCAGGTCTCGCAGGGGTTCACGCTCTACTTTGAAGGCGGTCTCGAGCCATGGCGCGTGGTGCGACACCGCGAGTGGATGATCGGCGTGATGGACCCGCCGGCGCTGAATCCGATGCCGGCCGAGGAACCGGCGACACCGTGATGTTGGCAACGTGTGCTTCGCCAAACCTACCGCGCCCGCACAGGCGAGACGCCTGTGCCACCAGATCATCAAACTCAGTTCAAGAACCGTCCCGCCGGGAATGAGAACGGCGGTCGCGTGAGCATTTCGAAGATGCCGCGCACGTCGCGGATGAAGGCGGCGTCGCCTTGGGCATTGGCGGGTTCGAGGTGTCGCGCGAGGTTCGGCGCGGGCACGGGCTGGCCCGCCTCCAGCGCATCCTTGCACAGGAACACGATCGTCTCGCCGAGAGCCGACAGGGCCACCGCGCTTTGACGCAGGCGGCGCTTGCTCTCGGCGATGTCTTCGGGATCGCCCGCGGCGGGCAGTGCGAACATCCCGCCGTCGCCCATGCGAACCTGTCGACTCACAAACGCCAGCATGTCGCCGCCAAGCCCCGCGCACGCCAGCACCAGATCCCGCGGCAGCGATCGCGCGAAGATGTCCTCCGCCAGAACCTGACGCAGATACTCCGCCGCGCCGATGAACGTCGCCACCAACGCCTTGTCCGTCTCGTTGTTCTCGAGTTTCTGCAGCCGTTCCCCGCACACGGTTGACAGACTCAGCAGCGCCCGCGGGCGAACCGCCGCCAACGCCGACGGCTGGTCGCGCACGGCCGCGGCCATCAACCCGCGAACGTGCATGTACGCCACCACCGCGTCGGTCTCGCGAGCCAGGCCATCACGCAAGCGATCCACGATCCACAACACGCGATCCGGCCCGACGGCCGGGGCGCCCGTCTGCACCGCGCGAACTGTTCGCGCCATCGCCTGCGCCGCCGCGTATCGCATCACCGCACGCTCATCGCGAATAAACCGATCCAGCGCTTCGAGCGATCGCTCCGTAGCGACATTCCCAAGCATCTGCACGGCCACGACGGCAAGTTCCGGACGGCCGTGGTCTTCGGCGATCGTCAGCAGGCGCGGCGTGAGGACCTCGCTGCTGGCGTTTCGATAGGCTGGCGAGATGGCGACGTTGTTGTAGGGACGCGTGATGGCCAGCCGGCCGCGGCGCGAGATCTCCGGGTCTTCGGACTCGAGGTCCATGAGTTGCTGGGTGAGGAACTCGCGAATCTGCGCGACCTGCGTGGGACTTGGATTCGGCGCGGTGATGATGTCATCGGGCAAGTCGCGCTGGCCCAAGGCCACGCCCGGCGCGAGCCACAACGCCGCCGTCACCAAAACCAGAACCGAGATACGTGCCGCTGTGATAAGGCCCAACGTCGTGCTCCACCGCGATCGAGCAGCGGGCAGGGATAGCCCTGCTGCCCGGGCATATGTCTCCGGCCCGGCCCGCCCTGGCCGCTCACCAAACGCCCCATGAAGGGGGAAACCTACCAATGCGCACCCAAAAGGTCAACCCGACCCACGCACCAATCACTCGCTCCCCCCAAAAACCCGACAGCGGCGCGACCCCCTTCCTCTGCCGCATGATATCGCTCGCGATGCCGCACATCGCCCTAATACACCTCCATGAATACCCGTCGTGTCGGGCGAATCTCCCGTGGGATCATCCGGCGTTGCCACCCGCCGATGTCGCCGAGCATGGCCGAGTCCACACGGACATATCGCTCCATCGCTTCGGGCGGCAACATCCGGGCCAACTGCTGAAAAACGCCCAATTCCATGCCCGCGATCCCGCAGATGTACACCAGCGTCCGCTCGCTCATCAACATCGGGACCAGTCGATCCGATTCCGCCGCCAGACGGCCATCGACGTACATCGGCCGTCCGCCGTCGATCTGCGCCTCACGGCTCAGCGCTGTCAAATAGCAAAAACCCGAGTCCTCGTTGGCCAGGTTCGTGAAGTGGTCGTGGTATGGCAGGTCGGTGCGGTACGCCGCGCCCAAAATCAGGACAACCTTCGACGCGGGTGAGGCACGGCGGATGTCCGCGATCATTCCGCGAAACGGCGCGATCCCCGTTCCCGTCGCCAGCAGCACATAGTCATGCTCCCCCGGCGCGGCCGGAAGCACGAATCGCTTGCCGCTCGGCCCTGTGACCCGCACCTTGTCCCCGGGTTGAAGATCGCACAGGTAGTTGGAACACACGCCGAGAAACAGGCGATGCGTCTCCCAATGCTCCGCGATGGTTCGCTTGACGGTGGTTGAGACGAGTCGGCCCTGGCCGTCTTCGCCGTTGGTGGGGCAGGCGATGGAGTACAAGCGAACCTTGTGTGAGAGGCCGCGTTCATCGACGCCCGGCGGAATGACGCCGAAAGACTGGCCTGACTTGAAGTTTCCCGCGAGCCGGGTGTCGGAAATGTCAATCACGATGTGCCGCGTGAAGGATGCGGATTTGTGATCGGTGCAGCGCTCGTTCGAGACGACGATGCCCACGCCCGGCTGGCTTGGCGGATGCAGGTGCATCTGCACGGGGGAGAGTGTCGGCCCCGGGTCCGCGTCGGTGATCCTTGGTTGCTCGGGCATCGGTGAATTGTTGGCGTGCGTACGACCCCGCGATCGTCAGCTGCCCGTGCCCTCATCGCCCGCAGGCGGCGCGAGGCGATCACGCTCCTGTTGGATGTACTCCGACTCTTCG
>CAZTPJ010000073.1:0-13190 GCA_964614515.1 uncultured Phycisphaeraceae bacterium
CCACGGGTTGCGCTCCGCCCGGCTGGCGCCGGGCTGCGCTCCACCCGTGGCTACATTCCTGCGCCCCGTTGGGGCGAAGAATGAACGGGCCTTGGCGGTGGTGCGGCCTGTCGGGGCGGACGGGGGCGCGAGGATCGTCGCTGGCGATGGGCTCTGCGCGGCCAGCGCCCGGACCCGTCACGCCCTATTGGTTCGCCGCCTCCGCGCGGGCCAGCAGCATCCACAACGCCTCCGGGGACAGGCACACCTCATCATCCTCGGCCGCGCCCAGCCGCATCGCCGTGGTGATCGCGTCGCTCGCTGCGGCCGTGTCGCCGCCGGCGATGAGACACTCGGCGAGCACGAGCCACGCGCGGGGCGAATCGGGGGCGACATCGTCGACCACCCGCCGCGCGAGGGACTCGGCGGTGATGAGGGCGTCGGGGGCATCGCGCTTCGCGCGGATGAGCAGCAGCGCCACCGCGTCATCGCGCGCGGCATCGCCGGTGAAGGTCAGCGTCGTGATGGTCTGCAGCGCTGCGTGCAGCAGGCCCGCCACGCGGCTGGCTTCGGTCGTGGACTCCCATCCCGGCGATGTCGTCGCCGCGCGAGCCCGCCAGACGTTGAGCGCGACGATCGCCTGCTCGAGCGCTGCGGCATCCGCCGCGGCGACGTCGCCGCGCTGCGTGTGCAGGCTGTGCAGTTTGCGATACACCGTGCACAGTTGCCCCGCGAGGTTCACATCCGTCGGGGCAGCGCGGCGAACGGCTTTCAGCGCGGGCAGCGAATCGCGCACCGGCCCGGACACATCATCCCCCGTCGATTCCGCCACCCCAAGCACGCGCGTCAGGGCCCGGGCGTGCATCTCCGCCAGGTGCGGGTTCATCTCCCACCGGTCGCGCAGGTCGATGGCGAACGCCCAGGCTCGCCGCGTGGCCGCCCGCGCATCCACGGCCCGGCCGCGCAGGTCGAACACATCGGCCTGGGTCAGCAGGGCTTCAATGCACGCGTGCGTACTCAGCGGATTGTCGGGGGCCAGTTCGCGCAGCCGCTCGGCGGACATCACCGCCTGCGAGGTCCACCTCGACGCTTCCTGATAGTCCTTCGCCGCCAGGCAGACCCAGGCCAGGCGCGTGTAACTGCGCACGAGATTGTCCGCGAGGCGCCGATCCTCCGGCCGCTCCGCCCGCAGCCGCTCATCGATCGCCAGGGCTTCGAGATACCGCGCCCGCGCTGCGCTGAGGTCGCGCTGCGCAAAGTCCAGGTCGCCCACCTTGACGATGGCGATGGAGACATCCGCCGCGAGGTGCAGGTCCCCCGGCTCCAGCGCTGACATCCCACGCAGCATTTCGACGATCGTTTCCCGCGAGGCCCGCACATCCGCCGAGCGAACATCCTCGGTCCGGGCATCCGTCAGGGTGTCGAGCACCTGCAACTGCGAGATCACCGCGTTGCGCTGATCGCGGTACAGGCGTTCGGCGGACAAGGCGCGCGTCAGGCCATACGTTGTCCCCGCGATCACCGCGATGATGCCGATCGTCCCGGCCAGAACGCCCGTGGCCAGCGCGGGGCGAACCGTCGCCAGACACCTCGCCCGGTACAGCAGCGTCAACGGCCGGGCGCGCACCGCCTCCCCCGACAGCACGCGCTGAAGATCATCGCCCAACTCCCCGGCCGAGCGGTAGCGATCATCCGGCGAGACCGACATCGCCTTTCGCACGACAGCCTCGAGTTCCGGCGGCGGCCGACGCCCATCGGCAAGCCGCAGGGGTGGCGCTGCGCCGGTGGTGATCGCGCGCAAGGCGGCCGTGGCGCCCCGTCTGGCCGTGCCAAACGGCGGCTCGCCGCGCACCAGTTCGTAGAGGATCACGCCCAGGGCGTAGACATCCGTGCGGACATCAACCTCGCCCCCCCCGTGCAGCAGGCGCGACACCTGCTCGGGACTGGCATAGCCGATGGTGCCCATCGGCAGGCCGCGGGTCAATGACTCTTCGATCTGCGGCGCGACGAACCTGGCCAGGCCAAAGTCCATGACCTTGACCCGCGCTGGGCCGCCCTGACCTTCGAGGCGCTGCACGAAGATGTTGCCGGGTTTGAGATCGAGGTGGATCACGCCGCGCAGATGGGCGTGGCCCACCGCATCGCACGCCTGGGCCACCAGGGCCACGTACTCCCGCCATGACAGGTTCGCCGCCCGCGCGTGGTCGGTGATGGGGACGCCGGGCACGAGTTCCACCGCGATCCACGGGCACGCGCCCCACTCAAACTCATGCACGCCCGCGTCATAGATCGCCGCGATCCCCGGATGCGACACCTTCGCCAGGGCGGTGACCTCCAGGCGGAAGTGCCGCATCGCGCTGGCCGCGGGAAGTCGCATGAGCACCTTGAGCGCCACCTCACGATCCGGCCCATCCTGGATGGCGCGCAGCACCACCGCGCTGCCCCCGCGACCGAGTTCGCCCATCACCTGATACCGCCCGATGCGCGAGGGGATGGGCTGCTCGTGGACCGACGTTTCAAAGATCTCCGCCAGCCGTGATGCCAGGTCCTGCGCGATCGGCGCATCGACGGGCGTCGAAGCCTCGCCCGCTTCGAGCAGCGACATCGCCTCCTCAAGCAACTCCAGGTCATCCCCGCACATGCGCTCCAGCAACGCTCGCGCCGCCTCACCCTCGAGCGCCCCGACCGCATCAAGCAGGTCAAACGCCCGCCGCGTGATCCGCGGCGATGGTGTGCCGCGACGCCTCACAGCGCAAGCCCCGCAAGTTCGCGGGCGAGCCACGCCCGCGCGCTGCGCCAGTCAGACTCGACCGTGCGCGGACTCACCCCCAGCGCCCTGGCCGTCTCCTCAACGCCAAGACCTCCGAAGTACCGCAGCATCACCACCCTCGCCTTGCGACCATCGAGCTTCTCCAGACGATCCAGCGCTTCATCAATCGCCAGGATCGTCGCATCATCCGGCCCGGCCGTCGCCGCCACACCCTCGAGCGATGCGCCCCCCGCCGTCCGCGCGCCCACCCGCCCATCCCCCCCGCGCTTGAGCGAACGACGATGCCTCGCCCGGTCCACAAGCACATGGCGCAGAACCGTTGAAGCCAGCGCAAAGAATCGCCCGCGATCCTCGGGAATCTCGCCCCCCGTCGCCTTGAGTCGCACAATCGCTTCGTGTACGAGGGCCGTGGCGTGCAGCGACCGCTCCGAAGGCTCACGCCGGAGGATCATCGCCGCGTATCGCCGCAGGTCCGCGTACAGCGTCTGCGTCAGGATGTCTTCCAACGGCCGACAGGTGTTCGCCGAAGGGACCGCGCCATCGCCTGCACGGGGTTTCGCCCCCGCCGCCGCCACCGACACCACGCACGGATGGCACGGCGTCGTGTCCTTCATCGTGTTGTCCGACATCCCGCCAGAACCCTGTATCACGGCCGCACCCATGAACCCACGCTCGGGACCGTCGCGCTCGACGCTCGTGCAACGACCCGGTTCGCCACGCGATGGCCGCTTCGCCACGGCCGTCTCCGCACGCCCGGCCATTGTACGGGATTGTCGTCCGACTTTCAGAAATCTCTGCGCCCGTCGGCCGCACGCTTCGCCATTGACCGGCAAGCCCCGGAGGCGTGACGGGGCATAGCTCCGCACGCGGTGAGCCGACTTTCACCACGCTGGCCCACGCCTTACGCAAAGGCCGTGAAATCGGCTCCCGCTTTGCAGTTTGCCCGCATCATCGCTGGTCAACGATGGGCAATCACCGCCTCGCGAACTCCACGGGAGTGGAAGTTCGATCTCCCGGTGTCACCGCTCCACCGCCAACGGGCCTGCGTTATCGCTTCGACGCCGGCGTCTGCATCCGTTCGGTCAGGTCGGCTTCGAGGTAGAGGATGCATCGGCATGAGGGGCAGCGGGTGACACGGCCGTGCGAAAGCAGGCTGCTGACGTGTTCGATCGGCACGCTCATCATGCACCCGCCGCAGGTGAACTCGTGGCGCTTGAAATCCTGCACCTCGATCGCGGCCATCGCCTCATCGCCATGCGCGGCGAAGATCTGTTCATAGATCGCAAGATCGCTCGGCGCAACCGAGGCGGCCAGGGCGGCACGCTCGGCCGTGAGTTCATCGACTCTCGCGCGAATCTCTTCCGCCCGCGCAGCGCGATCGCCTTCGGCGACCTTCTTGACCTTTTCGCGGTCGGTGCGTGCGGCGTTGAGTTCGGCGATCTGCTTCTCGAGTTCCTCGGCCGTGGCCATCAGTTCCAGCGCGGCCTTCTGATTCTCATCATACTCGGCCTTGAAGGTGTTGATCTCGGTGAGGAAGGCCTTGTACTCGCGGTTGGTCTGGGCGGAGTTCATCTGCTCGCGCAGCGCGGCCATTCTGGCCTCGAGGCGCGCCATCTCCCCCTCGTGGTTGAGGATCGACGCTTTGGTCTGTTTGAGTTGCTTCTCGATGGATGACCGCGTCGACTCTGCGGCCGTCAGCAGTCGCGTCTGTTCATCGAGGAAACGTTCCGCAGCTTTCAGGCGACTCTTCAGCCCGACCAACTGCTTGTCGACACGGTACACCCGAAGCAATCTCGCCGTCACATTCATTCAACGCTCCGCGCTTCGCACCACCGTCCATCACTATAGGCGGCCACCGGCCGCATGGAAACAGGGCGTTCACATCGAAATCGCCAACCACCAGTACGCAAACGGCCCCACCAGCAGCGGCGAGTCCACCACATCGAGCACACCCCCGAATCCCGGCAGGACATTGCTCGAATCCTTCAACCCCGCATCTCGCTTGAAGAGGCTCGCCACCAAGTCCCCCGCCTGCCCGATCGCCCCCAGAAACGCCCCCGCCACCGCGCCCCACACCGGCGCAGGCATCTCCCCGGCCGTCATGGAGGAAATCGCCCACGCGCCCAGTGCTCCGCCCAGGGCCGCCATCGCGATCCCGCCCGCAAGGCCCTCCCAGGTCTTTCCCGGGCTAAGCCACGGGATCAACTTGTGCCTGCCAAACGCACGGCCGGTGAAGTACGCTCCGGTGTCATACGCCTTCGGCACGAACAGCACCCACAGCAGCACCCACGCCGAGTGCTCGCGCCGAATCGCCAGGATGAAACCAAACAGCAGGCCGAGATAGACGAAGGCCAGCAGCGTCCCCCCGGCCGCCGCCACCACGCCGCTGAAGGTCCCCTTGCGCGAATAGAACACCAGCGAGCCAAGCAACACAAGAACCGAGGCCGAGTTGACGATCGCCACGCTCGTCAGCGCCTGCGTGTCGCTGGGAACCAGGCATGACACGAGAAGGCCGACGAATGCGGCCGCACACGTCAGTCGCACCGACGCGAGAATCCCTTTGTCCCGCAGGATGTACGCGAGTTCTCGCGAGGCGAAGATGCTGATGATCGCCACGCAGAGGAAGACGATCGTCCCCGGGGGCAGCGTGCCATCGCCGGGAAGCCAGTCGGCGAGCCAGGTCGGCACGGCCGCGCCTTCGACCGTCGCATCCGCCCACAAAATGCCGACGATCAGCGCGATCAAGAGCGGGCCGAGGAGCAGTCTTTGGCGAAGCACGGGCCAAGTGTAGACAAGGGCGTTCGGGCTGCTCTTGCGCACCTCGCCACTCCGCGGCGGGTCCGGGTGGCCTGTCACTCCGCGGCGAGTCCTCGGGTGGCCCGCCACTCCGTGGCAGGCTCTTCACGCCTTCGGCATGAAGAGGAGGCGCGATGCCTTCGGCATGAAGTCGGAGCGCCATGCCCGCTGAGTCAAGGAGAACACACCGCTCGCGGAGCGAGCGGGCTACCCACGCACACCGCTCGCGGAGCGAGCGGGCTACCCAGATGCCGGCCGCTTGCTTCACTTTTCCACGGCCGCGCCGAACCTTCGCGTTCGCGCGGCGTAATCGCGGATCGCCGCGCACAACTCCGCCCCGCCGAACTCAGGCCAGAGCACATCCGTCACCCACAACTCCGCGTAACTGATCTGCCAGAGCAGATAATTGCTGATGCGCATCTCGCCCGCGGTGCGAATCACGAGGTCGGGGTCGGGCAGCCCGGCCGTGTAAAGATGATCCGACACGATTTGATCGTCAATCGCCGCGGGGTCGATGCGGCCGTGGGCGACTTTCGCCGCGATGGCCCGCACGGCGTCCACGATCTCCGCCCGCCCGCCGTAGTTGAGCGCCAGGCACAGCGTCGCGGTGGTCCCCCCCCTTGTGGCGTTGACGACGTGATCGAGCGCGGCCAGGACATCGTTCGGCAGTCCTTCGCGCCTGCCGAGCACGCGCAGCCGCACGCCCTCGCGAAGCAGCCCCTCGCACTCGCTGGCGAGATACTTCAGGCACAGGGCCATCAATGCATCGATCTCTTCCGCCGATCGCTTCCAGTTCTCCATTGAGAACGAGTAGAGCGTGACGACTTCGATGCCGAGTTTTCCGGCCGTCTCGATCACGCGGCGCACGGACTCCGCGCCGGCGGCGTGTCCGGCGGAGCGCGGCAGGCCGCGGGCCCGCGCCCAGCGGCCGTTGCCATCCATGATGATCGCGATGTGCCGTGGCAGTCGCGCGGGATGCACGTCGGGAAGAAGCGACAGCGGATCGGCCTTGGGGCTGCGTTGGCGGATGCGCGCGAGTACGGCCGGGGCGTCCTCTTCCGCCGGCGTCCCCCCCCCTTGCACGGCCGCGTTCAGCGATGAATGGTCTGCCGACGTTCCGGACCCACGCTCACCCATTCGATCTCCGTTTCCACAAAGTCTTCGATGAAGTCGAGGTACCGGCGTGCCGCGCCGGGCAGTTGATCGCGCGTCGTCGCGCGGGACACATCCTCGGCGAATCCGCCCATCGGCACATAGACCGGCGATGCACGAGCAAGATCGTACGCGTCGGGCAAAAACCGGTCCGTCTCGCCCTCGGGCGTGCGATACTTCGTACACACCAGCAGCGTCTCAAACCCCGCGAACACGTCGAGCATCGTCACGGCCAGGCTCGTCACGCCGTTGAGCATGATCGAGTATCGCAGCGCAACCAGGTCAAGCCAGCCGACGCGCCGCGGGCGTCCGGTGGTTGTGCCATACTCGCGCCCGCGCTCGCGGAGGGTGTTGCCCGTGTCGTCGGTGAGTTCGGTGGGCATCGGTCCGCGCCCGACGCGCGTGGTATACACCTTCATCACGCCGATGATCTTTTCGATGCAGGACGATGACACGCCGGTTCCCTGCGCAATGCCCAGCGCGCCGCACGCCGAACTCGTCACATACGGAAACGTGCCGTGGTCAACATCCAGCAGCGTCGCGTTACCGCCCTCGAAGAGCAGGCGCTTGCCCTGCCGCGCGAGATCATTGAGCAGATACGACGTGTCCACGATCCGCTCGCGCAGGCGCTCACCAAACGCGGTCATCTGATCCAGCAGGTCGGATTCGGACATTTCGATGCCCGCGAGTGTGCGTTTGGCGGGCACGGCCACGGCCAGACGCTCGCGCAGCGCTTCGGGCTTGAGCAAGTCCCCCATGCGCACGGCCCCCGCGCGCTGCGCCTTCTCCGCATAACACGGCCCGATCCCGCGCTTGGTCGTGCCGATCTCCGCGCCCTGCTGCGCTCCGGCCCCGCGCAGAATCTCTTCGCGACGCTGGTCCTCCGCGATGTGATACGGCATCACCACATGCGCCCGGCTCGACACCACGAGGCCCTGCGTACTCACCCCGCGCGATTCGAGCGTCTCGATCTCGCGAACCAGCGCTGTGGGATCAACCACCACGCCGTTGCCGATCACGGCCAGCTTTCGCGGATACAGAATCCCCGACGGCACAAGGTGCAGCGAATATCGCTGGCCATCGACGACCACCGAATGTCCCGCGTTCGCGCCGCCGTTGTACCGCACCACCGCGTCATGCTCGGGCGCGAGAAGGTCCACGATCTTCCCCTTGCCCTCATCGCCCCATTGCAGGCCCACCACGGCGGAAGAAACGCGGGGAATTGGCCCCTTCGTGCGTCGCGCGGGTTGCGCCGATGTTCCTGACATGGTCTGACTCGCTTGCATGGTGCCAAGAGCATAGGTTCTTTCCATGCTCGGTTCGCGGGGCATTCACCGACTAGCCCTCGCTCGATACAGCTGGGTCAAATGGGATCGATGGATTCGGTCAGATCCTGGCGAACATGACGTATGTGCAGGACATGCACCGTGTCGTCACGCACCAGGAAAATCAAGCGGTGCGAGTGGCAGACCAGCTGTCGCAGGTCAACCCCCGGAAACAGAACATGCTCTCTCGCCACGCCGCACCGAAGCGGCATCACTGTCAGGGACTCAATCGCGGTTTCAAGGTCACGTAACCAGCGGCGCGATGACTTGACCGACCCATGTTCAGTGATGTACGCAGCCGCGTCAAGGGCTTCATCACGCGCCGTGGTTCGGAACACGACGCGGTACTTCACGCGCCATTCCGCTCAATACGTGTGGCCACATCACGAATCACCTCCTCCGCCGGCACGCCCGGCTCGCCACGATCGACCGACGCTATCCGCGCTCGCAAGACCCGCGCGGCCTCGACGGTTTCCAAAGCCTCCAACATGCGCTGATACGCATGGGCATCCTGGATCACAACGCGCGCTTTGCCGTTGACGGTCAACACCTCCGGCCGTCCCGTTGACGCCAACCGGGCCAAGTGCGACTTGTGGTCTCGAAGAAACCCCGTCAATGGATGGATGTCATGCAACTGGATCATGGCGCATTTTCCTCAGACAATTATCGTACTTTAGTATGATATCCGTGTATGCTCCCGGTTCAACCACCATCCAGGATCGGAGGAGGCGCAAGCGAAGAGCCTATAACTCGAATCGAGGTTGCCCGCAGTGTAAAGCGGGCCTTGGATCAGTCCGATACCAACCCCGACACCGGAGGTGCTTGGGATGCCCGACGACACGGTACGGATTATGTGCCCGAAACTGACGTGCAGGAAGGTGCTGGCCGTGCCCAGTTCCGCGCGGGGCAAGACGGTTCGCTGTCGGGCGTGCGGCACGAGCATTCGCGTTCCCACGCCCGAGTCAGCGCCGGCCGACGCGCCCGTCAGGTCCAAGGATCAGGGTAATCGCGACGCGAAGGTCGCCTGACGCGCCCTTGCCGTCCTGATCCCTCATCAAATTCACGCTTACTTCTTCGGCTCCAGCCCCTTGATCGGCGGGTTCCATGTTCGTCCGGCCGGGAGATCCGGCGGCACACGGCCCCAGGTGCCTTTGCGCGATTCGCCCTTGAAGTGGCTGATGATCAACCGATGCACAAGGTTCATCTTCGGCAGCATCCCGTGCAGGCCGACGCCCAATGGACCCTCAAGCCCACGATCGAGCAGTTCCCAATACCCAAAGTCGCTGTCCGACACGCACACGACGCGCTCGGTGGGAATGAACGACGTGCGGGCGCCGTGGTACGGAACCGTTCCATCACCGGTGAGTACGCGATCCGAAGGGTTGGCACTCTTCCATTCGTTGGCTCTGGCCTTGCGCCCCTTGCTGTCGGTGCTCGCGAGGTTGAACTCGGGCTGTCCCTTCGAGTCCTTGCGGATCTCAAGGCTCACGCGGGTCGTCTCGCCCACGCCCACCACGCACAGCCACGCATCATCCGCCATGCCCGCCTTCGAGAGTTCGAGCGATTCCACGCGAATGCGATGCTGCAGCGCAGCGCGGAGCAGGAGAATCAGCATCGACTGCGCCCGCTTGTGCTGCTGCGTTCGATCCACCGCGTGCAGGCGGATGTAGTCCTCGATCGTGGAGACGATGCTCGGTTGCCAGGTATTCGGATCGAACATCGTCGCCGGAATCCCCACGTCCGGATGCACCGCGCCCTCGAAACTCGGCAGCAGGTAATACAGCGCCGGCGTCAGACGCGCAACCTCACGCTCGCGAGAACTCGATGATCCCGCGCCGATCGCGGCCGTGCCCGTCGTCATCTTGATCACCGCCTCGAGCGACCCGCGGAATGGCGTGCCCAGCGTGGCGACCTTTCCGACGCGGGAGTTGATCCCCTTGCGCTGCAAGTATCCCGCGATGATCAGCCCGCCCATCGAGTGGCCCACGAGATCGACCTTCGGGTTGTCCTGATACTTGTCGCGGTGATAGTGCCGCAGGAGTTTTGTTCGCTCGATGACTTCATCGATGAACGCTTCGAGTTGGGCTTCGATGCGTTCGAGCGGGTGTCGCCAGTCATACGCGAACGGGTAGACCGGGGTGGGTTCTTCCTTCTTCTTGCTCAGGTCGTGACGAAGTTCGTTGATGAGTTCGCGGTAGACGAGACTGAACACGCTGTCCTGCACGACACGCGCCGGCTCATCACGCTCATACTTCAGGTTGTCAGGGTGCAGGGCGATGCGGTCGAACGACTTGTTCATCACCGCCGACCACACCGTGTCGGGAACCACCGGATACTCATCGCGAAGATTGCTCGCGGTGATGCCTGGAATGACAATGACGGGATTCTGTGCGGCCATGAAGTGCCTCCTCAAGGCCACAGTCTACCGGCGCGCTTGCGAGCTCCGCAAGCCGACGCGTTCAGGGCCATCGCAATCAGAGGAAGCGAATGCACGCTGGATAGCGGAAGTATTCGCCCCGATGCGCAGCAGTTGCGCCCATGATCCCGCCCACGACACCCAGCACCGCCACGGCCGGCACGGTCACAAGAATCCCGACGCCGCACAACAGCAGCCCCACAACCGCCGCGACGACGCCGAGCAGCACCAGGCTAATCTGAAAGTTCAGCGCTTCACGCCCGTGGTCATCGAGAAAGACCGAGTCATGCCGCCGTGCAAGCCAGAGACACAGCGCCACCAGCGCCGGTACAAAGAACGACACACCGCTGGTGACCACCGTCAGACCAAAGGCGATGAGCGGCCCGACGTGGGTCCACATTGCGTAGGTCCGGTCGCCGGGGGTTACATCGGCTTCGTGATGCCTCATGGGTTCAGCCTGACGGGAATGTGCGTGTGCGGCGTGCATGGTTCCGTGTTCAGGCTCATTGGGCAAGCGCCGATTCGGGTTTCGCAGCGCCTTTCGCGCCGGCCACTCAATAGGCTTTAGCCCAGCATCTGCACTCCGCAACGGAATCATCCATGACCCGACCCACCGTCATTCAAACCGAGGAACTCGAACCCGCCCCGGCCGCGTGGCTTGCGGAACGCTGCGACCTGATCGCCTGCCCGCATGATGATCCGCGCCTGGCGGAGTTGCTGCCGCGGGCAGACGGGATGATCGTGCGAACGTACACGAGGGTCGATGAGGCGCTGTTGTCACGGGCGCCGCGCCTGCGCGTGGTGGGGCGGGCGGGGGTGGCGCTGGAGAACTTCGACCTGGCCGCGTGCAGGCGACGCGGCGTGCGCGTTGTTCACACGCCCGGCGCGAACACCCGGGCCGTGGTTGAACTGGTCACGGCCTTCATGCTCGACATTCTCCGCCCGCGTGTGTCGATGACGCAGGCCGTGCCCCCCCCTCAATGGCACGCGCTCCGCCGCGACTACACGGCCGTGAAGCAGTTGAGCGACTTGACGCTCGGCGTGTGGGGCTTTGGGCGAATCGGTTCGAGCATGGCGCGCGTCGCGGCCGCGCTCGATATGCGGTGCATCTACAACGATTTGCTCGAAGTTCCCGAGTCGCGCCGCCACAGTGCATCGCCCGTCGATGTTGAAACGCTCGTGCGCGAGTCTGACATTCTCAGCGTGCATGTAGACTTTCGCCCCGAGAATCATCATCTCGTGGGCGCGGGCGCCTTTGCACGCATGAAGCGAGATGTGGTCATCATCAACACGTCGCGCGGGTTTGTGCTTGATCCGATCGCGGCCGCCGCGTTTCTCCGCGCCAACCCCGACGCCCGTGGGGCGTTCGATGTGCATGATCCCACCGAGCCAATCCCAGCAGACTATCCGCTGCTGGGGCTTCCTAACGCGATCATCACCCCGCATCTGGCCTCAGGCACCGTCACGGCCAAGACGAACATGAGTTGGGTCGTTCGCGATGTCTGGCGCATCCTCAGCGGCGAGGAGCCGGAATCCGAGGCGGTGTATCCCAAGTCCCAATAATCCCCTACGTCCGATCGAACGCATGCGAACTTGAACCACTCGCAATCGCAGCCGTACCATTCCCAACAGGTACAATGAGGCGACCATGCTCCTTCGCATCTGGCTCATCTCGGCGATTGCCCTTCACGGCCTGTCCGTGCCGCTCTCGGCGTCTTGCGGACCGCGGGCGGACTCGGCGGGATCATGCTGCTCGGTGTCCACCGGCTCGTGCTGTGTGCCTTCGGATGGCGGCGAGCAGGTACCGCCGGAGGATTGCGAGCCGAGTTTTGCGTGCTTCCTGTGCGTCGTCTTGTGCGGGCAGATCACGTCAGACGTGTTCGTGCCGCCAAGCCGCGTTGACCTAGACAAGGTGCTTACCGGCGCGGGTTCGGAACTGGGCGAAATCCAGCGGATTCGGCCCGTTGTGCCGGCCGCGGGGCTTGCGCCGCGGTTCGATTTCTCCCGCGCCGATTCCGCGCACGAAGTGCGTGCGCGCCTGTGCATCTGGTTGAACTAATTTCATCCGACTCGCGCGATGCGTCGCGCGATCGTCGTTGCCGCACGTCCACGGCCAGGCCGTGACGCTGCCGGCTCACCTTGCACGCGCGCTGACCGCGCGCCTCACGCGCAGTTTCGTGACGACCGGCTTGTTGCCCGCCGCCATTCCTGCGCGAACGCCTCGGCCATGTCGGCCGTGGCTCACAAACTTAGTTGCAAAGGAGTCCACAATGGCTCGTTTTCTTGGTGTCGTTTCGTTGATGACCGCCTCACTCGCCGGCCTGGGCGCGGCCTCGGCCAACGCCCCGGCCGCGGGCGGGTGCTGCCCGTGCGCATGCTGCACCGACTGCGGCTCATGCTGCGGCGGATGCTGCTGCGATGAGGGCTGCTGCAAGTAACCCAGCAACCCCGTCCTTGGGGGGCGCGAGGCCCGCTCGTCGCGGGCCTCGCGCGTTTTTGTATGGACGATGAAGCGGGTGGCCCGCTCGCTCCGCGAGCGGTGTGTTTGCGCGGTCCGCTCCCGCCGCGAGCGATCTCCACTCTTTCATGCCGAAGGCATGTGTGCATTCACATCCTGCGACAGGAAGGGGGTCTCTGCTTCACGACGAATTCACGGCTTCGCCATTTCATGCCGAAGGCACGACGATGGCTCTTCATGCCGAAGGCATGATCGACTCTAGCCGGGGGTCGTGGCCCGCCGTCGCGGCGACCC
>CAZTPJ010000073.1:13200-17851 GCA_964614515.1 uncultured Phycisphaeraceae bacterium
CCCTCGCCTCGGTATTATCAGCCCTTCTCTTTCTTCGACTCTCGGGGGGGGGCGCGCCGGCGCTGCGCGCCCCCACCCCCGGAAAGGACGTCCCCCCATTGCACCCTGAAAGGGTGCTCGTGGCTTCCATCGCGCGAATGGCGCATGGCACACCACGAGCAGTTCTTCGGACTGCACTCTCAATCAGACACTCATTGAAATGAGGGTTCGCCTTCCGGTGGTGTCGCTCGGCGAAGCGCCTTCGCTCCACCACCGGCTACTGCCGACCACGCCTTCGGCGTGAAGAACTCGCCACGGAGTGGCGAGGCACCCAAGAACTCGCCACGGAGCGGCGAGGTACCCAGCAACCACGACCGCTCGCGGAGCGAGCGGTCCACCCCGGGCGTATCCTTCACATCATGCGAGAACTTGATCTGCTATCGCACATCGAGCGTCGATCGGCGGAGATTCTGTCTCGGTTCGATCATGTCCTCACCGGGCCGGGCGATGACTGTGCCGTCGTGCGTTCGCCGTCGGGCGATGCGATGTTGCTTACGGTGGATCATCTCGTTGAGGGGCGTCATGTCCCCCCCCTCGCGTCGCCGCCGAGTCACGATGCGCTCGACGCCATGGCACGAAAGGCCCTCGCGCGATCGCTCTCTGACATCGCGGCCATGGGCGGACGACCGCTCGCCGCGCTCGCCACCGCTTGTTTCCCGCCGAACTCCTCGCAGGACCACGCCCAGCGCCTCGCGGACTCGCTGCATCGCGCGGGCGAACGCTTCGCGTGCCCCGTCGTCGGCGGCGATGTCGCGACATTCCCGGCCGCACACTCCGGCCCGCTCGTCATCACCATCACGCTCCTGGGCGCTGCGCATCACGCGGGGCCGATCCTGCGTTCCACGGCCAGGACGGGCGACGCGGTCTATGTCACCGGAACCATCGGTGGCGCGGTCACCTCCGGCCGTCACATGACCTTTCAACCTCGACTCGCCGAAGCGCGGGAACTCAGCGAAGCGCTCTGGGGCTGGCGTCCCACGGCCATGATTGACATTTCCGATGGCCTCGGCATGGACGCGGCGCGTGTTGGCCGTGCGTCCAACGTCAAGATCGTCCTCGACGCGACGCGCATTCCGCTTTCCGCGGGCGTGACGGACTGGCGACAAGCGGTTGCGGAGGGTGAGGATTATGAACTGCTCTTCACGGCCGCGCCCGATGCCCGGATCGCTGATCGCCTCGGCCAGACGCCGGTGATGCGCATCGGCCGTGTCGAACCGCCAGGGGACGCTCCCGGCTGCATCATCAAAGATGCCGACGGCCGCGAGTACAACGCGGCAAAGGCGGGGTTTGTGCATGGGAAGTGAAAGTTGAGAACTGTTTTAGCCGTAGGAGATCGCGCAACGTTGTTGCGGCTAAGCCTATCACAGTCTTGAAGTGCGGATCATGTGTCTTGCGCTGGCTCGTCAGTGCTTTGCCGCTGCGCTCGTTCGCGGGCGAGTTTCAAGCTGGGCTTGATTGGATGTGTCGGCGCGAGTTCGAGCAGTTCGACCTCACAGATCAACAGCGCATTCGCGGGGATGCCCGTGCCTGGGATCCCGGCCGCGCCATAGGCCAAGTGCGGCGGAATGACGATGCGCCGAATGCCGCCGATGCGCATGCCCTCGATGCCATATCGCACGCCGGCGATCGTCTCGCGGCGTTTGAGGTCGATCCAAGCGCGGGAGGGTGGTCCAATGCTCTCGCCGTGATGGAGCGTGATGGAGGACGTGATGAGTGCTTTGTGTTCGCGCGTGGCGACCTCGCCGTTCCCCGGGCGTAGGTCTTCATACTCAACGTCGCCCCGGCCTCGCAACATGGGCGAGCCTCCAAGTCGAACCGTTCACAATCTCCGCGGCCTTCGCAACCTTTGCGAACTTCGCGTTGAAGAATAGTCCACTCGCTTGCGCTTCGTGCTCAGCTGCTTCGTGTTCTGCTGCGTCGCGCCCGGACTTATGCCTCCGGTGTTTCTTCCGTGTAGTACGCCGTCTGCTCGGCTTCGGCCTCGGCCTTCATCACCTTGTTGAATTCTTCAACGGGCATTTCTTCGACGTCGCTCTTGGCGACGATGGCGTCGAGGGCTTTGTGTTCGCGGATCTGCTGGAAGATCAGGCCGACCTGGCGGCGTTGGATCAGTTCCTGCCGCAGTTTGTCCGGGCGTACGCCGCGCTCGAAGGCCATCTGGGCGATGCGCCCGTTGATTTCGGCATCCTCGACCTTGATGTCCTGTTCCTCGGCGATGCGTGAGAGGATGAAGAAGAGTTTGAGTTCGCGCCAGGCCATGTCGATGCTGGACGAGCGCAGTCTTGCCATGTTCTCTTCGATCTTCGTGGGATCGACGCCGCGATACATCAGTTCGAGGCGGTGTCGTTCGAGGTTTCGCGCGGCCTGCTGGGATGTGAGTCGTCGCGGCAGATCAACCTTGGTCTTGAGCAGCAGATACTTGGCGACCTGTTGACGCAGCACGGCATCCTGTTGCACACGCACGCGCCCCTCGAGCCGCTCACGCACCGCGTTTCGCAGCGCTTCCTCGCTCTCGAAGCCGGATCGTTCAACGACATCGGCCAGCGGGGCGGGAATGATGCGATCCGCCCGCGACACGGTGAACGTGATCGTCAGGTCCGCGCCGCGAATGCCTTCAACTTCGTGGCTCTCAGGCCCCTTGACTTTGATCGTGGCCGTCTCACCAGGCTTGGGCAGGCCGAGTTGCTTTGCGAAGTCCGCCACGGCCACGCCGAGGATCATGCCGCTGCCATCGCTGTCCTTCTCGGGTACGCGGACGACCGCGCCTTCGATGTTGTAGAACTCCGTGCCCTTGGCATCCTTCATCACGCCGTGGCCGGTGAGATAGTCCCCGGGTTCGGGAGATTCGCGCTCCTGCAACTCGCCCTCGTTGATCTGAACCTTCATCAACTCGTCGTTGACCATCTTGTCGGTGACTTCGACGATGGGCTTGCGAACCTTGAGGTCATCGAAGGCGGGCATCTCAAACTCGGGGAGGACTTCAACCTCGATCTCGACTGTCAGCGGCTTGCCGACTTCAACCTCGACATCCGCGAAGTTCTGCGAGATCGGATCGCCGACGACCTTGAGTTTGTTGTCCTCGATAGCCTTGGAGAGGGCCGTGGCGACCAACTGCTGCTTGGTCTCGTTCTTGACGTCCTGTCCAAAACGTCGCTCGATGAGTTTTCGCGGCGCTCGACCCTTTCGGAAGCCCGGCAGCACCGCCTCGACGCTGAGCGTTTCAAGGGATTCGCCGAGTTTTTCATCCACCGTCTCGGCGGGGATCTCGATGCGGAGTTTCTTGAGGCTCGGGCCGGCGTCGGTGATCTCGACTTTGTTCGGCCGTTCCTGTGTGGCGGTCTCGGTCATGGGAAGGTGGCTCCGCGAAAGGGGTTGCTGTGCCGGCGGCGCATGTGGCCGTGGGCAGGGGGCAAGTCTAGGAGAGCAGGGGGCGTGCGGTCGATGGTGGGTGGCCCGATCGCTCTGCGATCGGTTGGCTTGGGGGTGGTCCGATCGCTCCGCGATCGGTCCCCTCGCGGGGATGCTCGCCCGGCAACCAAAGCCTCAGACGGCCGTCCAGTCCGCGCGAATCCATCTCTCACCGCTTCCCCCTCTCTTCCACTTTCTTGACGATCAGCAGGTAGTTGAACCCGCGCAGGAAGAAGTTGCCCTCTTCGGCGGCCTTGTGCCAGTTGCCTCGCCCGAGTTTGGCGTTCTGCCGCACGACGCAGATGATATCGATGGGCGTGAATCGCTGTTCGAGCATCGAGAAGAGCCGAAACCCGATGGGCATGAAGATGCCCTGGGTGGGGCTTGGGGTGGCCCGCTCGCTCCGCGAGCGGTCTCCTTCTCCCTTCACCCGCTTCCGCCACGAATCGCTGACATACACGGCCATATACCGGCGATCCTTGAGCACGCGATGACACTCGCCAAAGACCCGCTCCATCGCGCTGTAGTACGCATCACCTTCGCCCGCATCGAGTTTGCCGATGCACGCGGGATCATCGGAATAGGTGATGTGCGTCGAGTACGGCGGATCAATGAAGACAAAGTCCGCCTTCTCATCTTCCAGCGGGAGTTTGCGGGCATCGGCGCGAAAGATGTCCGGTCGCGACGGGGCAAGGTCATAACCCAGCGCCCGGCGATTGAGGTCACGCGCGACATCCAGCGTCGTGCCGCTGCCGGCCATCGGATCCACCACCAGATCCAGCTCGCGCGTGTAGCGCTGGAGGCACTGCCAGATGACCCACGACGGCGTCGCGCCGGCATAGTTCTTGTCGCCCTGCATCGTCTGCCCGCCGGGCGAGTCATAGTGCTGGCTGGCATATTCCCACAGCGTCGTGGTGAACAGGCGCAGGGGGGGGCGTCGGCCGGGCGACACGGGCTTGCGATTCACGCCTGACCTCCGCACGCGGGCCAGTCGAGATACCAGCGCAAGTCCCCGCCGAGCGGATTGACCCCCAGGATCGGGATGCCGGCGGGGTCATCGCGCCCCGCCGCGACGCGCGCGATGATCTCACGCTTCTTCGCGCCAAGCACCAGCACGCCGACGAATCGCGACGCGTTGATCAGGCGCAGCGTCATCGTCACGCGAGGGGGGGGGACGACCGTGGGGCCGTCGTTGCCCAGCACC
>CAZTPJ010000074.1:0-17230 GCA_964614515.1 uncultured Phycisphaeraceae bacterium
CGGCGCGTCAAGCATACACCGCACACCGGGCGGCGTCACCACTCGCGCATGTCCGGGCCGTAGGTCTCCATTCGCATCACGCGGGTTGCGATGCCGTCCATGAGGAGTCGTGCGATCGCCGGATCGCCCCAGAAGCCGACGCGGACGCGAACCTTGGTGACACGGGGGGTGATCGCTTGCAGTTCGATCGTGGTGAGTTTCTTCGCCAGATCCCGGATGACGATGTACCCCGAGTCCTCATCAAAGTGCTGAAGTCGGATTTCGTACTGGTAGTCAGTCGCGGCGTCGATCGCGGCTTCATAGACCTCGGGCAGCGGCGCGGCGTGCGCGCCTGAGAGTTTGCCGCGGACATAGGCCGTCGCGCCCTCCTGCGCAGCGCTCAGCCCCGCGCCTGCGAGCATTACCGGGGGCGCGAAACAGCCGCCAAGGACGGCGCACATCACCAACACCAACGACAACTTCAACGTTTGCTGCATGAATCCACATTCTCCCCGATCGCGAGCGGCCCTGTGCGTGTGGTTATAATTCCTGATTCTCCCGAAGTTTCGCGAGCACGCCGTAGTCTTCGAGCGTCGTGGTGTCCTGACTGATCCGCTCGATGCCCGCGGCGATGTCGCGCAGGAGTCGTCGCATGATCTTGCCGCTTCGCGTCTTGGGGAGGGCTTCAGTGAAGCGGATCGTGTCCGGGCGTGCGATCGCGCCGATTTCCTTCGTGACGTGCTTGCGCAGCGAATCGGTGAGTTCATTTCCCGGCGCGAAACCCGGCGCAAGCGTGCAGAACGCCGCGATCCCCGTGCCTTTGATCTCATCGGGCATGCCGACCACGGCCGCTTCGACCACCGCCTCATGCGACACAAGCGCGGACTCGATCTCCATCGTGCCTAGGCGATGGCCCGCGACGTTGATGACATCATCGACACGGCCCATGATCCAGAAATAGCCATCCTGATCGCGCCGCGCGCCGTCGCCCGTGAAATACATCCCGGGGACACGAGAGAAGTACGTCTCGATGAACCGTGCGCGATCGCCATAGATGCCGCGCAACATGCCCGGCCAGGGCTTGCGGATGACGAGCAGGCCGCCGGCGTTGGCGGGCTGTTCTTCACCGCGTTCGTTGACGATGGCCGCATCAACGCCGAAAAACGGCAGCGTGCATGAGCCGGGCTTGGTGGGTGTGACGCCGGGCAGTGGCGTAATCATGTGTCCGCCGGTTTCGGTCTGCCACCATGTGTCCACGATGGGGCATCGGCCCTTGCCGATGATCTCGTGATACCAGATCCACGCTTCGGGATTGATCGGTTCACCCACGGTGCCGAGGACTTTGAGGCTCGACAGGTCATGCTTCGCCGGATGCTCATCGCCCCACTTCATGAACGCGCGGATGGCGGTGGGGGCCGTGTAGAACTGCGTGACCTTGTGTCGCGCGACGATCTCCCAGAACCGATCTTCGCTCGGAAAGTTCGGCGCGCCTTCATACATCAGCGTTGGAACGCGATTGGGCAGCACGCCATAGACGATGTACGAATGCCCCGTGACCCAGCCGCAGTCGGCCGTACACCAGTAGACCTGTTTCGAATCGGGAATCAGGTTGAAGACGAGTTTGGAGGTGAAGAATGTATGCACCATATAGCCGCCGGTGGTGTGCAGGATGCCCTTGGGCTTGCCGGTCGAGCCGGACGTGTAGAGCAGGAACAGCATGTCCTCGCTGTCCATCGCTTCGCACGGGCAATCGGCGTTGACGCTACGACACAGATCATCCCAGCCCTTGTCGCGCGGCGTGTGCCACGGCACATCGTTGTTGCAGCGGCGCAGCACGATGACATCGCGAACTTCCGCGGCCGTGCCGGCGAGTTCATTGCACGCGGCGTCAACGTTTTCCTTGAGCGGCACGACCTTGCCGCGCCGCCAGGCGCCATCGCATGTGATGATGACCTTGCTGCTGGCGTCCACGACGCGATCGACGATGGCCTGTGAACTGAAGCCCCCGAAGATGACCGAGTGCGCCGCGCCGATGCGGGCGCACGCGAGCATGGCAATCGCCAGTTCCGGAACCATGCCCATGTAAATCGTGACCACATCGCCCTTTTTCACGCCGAGTTTCTTCAGCGCGTTGCCCATCAGGCTGGTCTGAAGGAGGAGATTCTTGTACGTGAGGCGGCGAATCTCGGGCTGGCCGTGGGGCTTTGGCTCGCCTTCCCAGATCAGGGCGACTTGATCGCCGTGGCCGGCCTTGACCTGACGATCGATGCAGTTGTGGCAGATGTTCGTCGTGCCGCCGACGAACCACTTCGCATCCGGCACGTTCCACTCGACGGTCTTGTTCCACGGGCGGAACCAATCGAGTTCCCGCGCGACCTCACCCCAGAATCCGTCTGGATCATCAAGCGATCGCTGGTGCAGGCTGCGGTACTCGTCCATTGAACCGACGATCCACTTCTTGAAACCAAGCGTCACGGCCGCGGGCGGCTGAAAAACGCGATTCTCGTGGAGAATGGACTCGATGGAGGATGAGGCCTGCGTGGGCTGGGACATCGCGCGACTCCGAGAGGATGGGTCGATGGTACACGCGGAAACAGCGCGACGGCCACAAGCGGAAGCACGGGAGTTGAGAACGGGTCAGCGCCGCGACGGCCTGGCTGCGCCGCCACACTCAGGGCATGGCGAGCCAGCCGGCAGGCCGTGGAGGGAGTAGCCGCAGCGGGTGCAACGGTTGCGAGCGCGGCGGATGATGTACCGCACGAATGGGATGCCAAAGAGAATTACGGCCCACGGGGCCGCGAAGATCGCCGTATTCGCGAGCAGGCCGGGCCAGATGGGGAGGTAGGGGAGAGCGATGCCATAGCCTCGCGAGACTTGGAGTTCGGCATTTCGCGAGTGGGGAATCGGGAACGCGCCGCGCATGGAGACCTTCGCGCTGTTGACAGGGTCGTAGTGAAATTCGCTCTCGAGCAATAACGCCCGGCATGGCCAGCCGTAAGCGTCGAATGTGCATGCGTGAGCATGGCTCTGGGGAATCGGCGCCGAGTACAGGATGCGCCGAGCGTATTTCACCGCCCATGACGGCGTAAAAAGACGCCAATCTGGTTCCCTTTCGAGCGCCGCGAATGCCTGGAAGACCTCGAATTCCGCGCGATGCGACGCCGCCACTTGCGGCATCTCTGCCGGAGGCACGAGGCGAAGCCACGTCGATGCAAAGAAGTCCAATCTGATGATGATACCTCGTTCTGGCAGCGCCAGTTCTCGCTGGCCGACGATCGGGCCGGATGCAAGCGTGGCGCCGGCCGTTCCATAGGTTCCAGGGAACAACGCGGCCAACCACGCCACAATCACAGTGGTGACCAAACCAACGACGGCAGCGAGGAGGACTCGGACTGTGAAGTGACGACACATGGTGATGTTCACGCGACCGTCACGCCGCACTCCGGGCACGGCGAGCCCGGCGGCAGGCCGTGGAGGGAGTAGCCGCAGAGGGTGCAGCGGCCGCGGCGGCGCCGGATGGTTCGGCGGAGGAACGGAACGCCGATGAACAGGATGGCCCACGGGGTTGTGAAGACCGCGACGTTGGCGAGGAAGCCCGTCCAGATGGGGAGGAGTGGAAAAGTCGCGTTGGGTAACAGCCCAGCCGCTCGTCGCACGAATGGAATGGAGGCGAGTGGCAATCCACCGCGCAGCGAGGTCATGGGCGGCGGCGTACCTCCGCTCTCCCAATAGGCTTCAACGTACAAGGCGCGCCACGGCCAGCCGTGCGCGGTCAGTTTCTGACCATACAGCCGATATTCGACCGGCTCGCGCGTCGGGAATGGCGCTTCAATGCAAGCGCGAGCCCATCGGGGTGTGAGTTCACGCCAGGCATCCTCGGGTTGTGGCGGCCAACCGGCCATGCGCCTGTTGGAGGACTCGAAGACTCGAACATCTGGAGTTTCGACGTTGACGTACGAATGGAAGCGTTCGAGCGATGTGGCGAGTCTTGTGTCGTGGCGGTGCAACGTGCGGGCGACGGCGAGAAGTTCGCCTCGAGGTCGCTTGATGGGCAGGCCGACACGTCTGAACTGCGATGTCCTCTGGTCCAACCCGATACCCGCTGATGTCCACGCGACACCGAGGGTTGTGATGAGGCCCACGGACAGGCAAAGCGCGGGAACCTTGATTCGGCGTTTGTTCATTGCAGCGATCTACCGATGTGTCAGGCCGCATTCCGGGCAGTTCGTTCCCGCTGGAAGCCCGCGTCGGCTGTATCCGCACCCTTCACACAAGCCACGCTTTCGCCGAACCGCCCGGCGCGCCAGCGGAACGCCAAAGAGAAGTACGGCCCACGGGGCCGCAAAGATCGCGGTGTTGGCGAGCAGGCCGGGCCAGATGGGGCGCAGGGGGAGTACGGCCTGCTTATGCGGGACGATCGAACGTGCGAAGGGAATGTCCGCCACGGCAACGCCCCAGTGCAGCGTGGTCGTGGCATTGAGCCGATGCAGCATCCCACGTTGGGTTGTTCGAAGTTCTGAGTACATTGCGCGTCGAGGCCACCCATGGGATTCGAGGATCTGATCGTAGAGCATGTCGCGATGCTCCTCGGCGGCCGGGACTTGCGTTCTCAACGGCCCAATCGCCCATGTAGGAGTCAGACTCTCCCAATCCGGTTGCCAACTCCCCCATTGATCATGCATTAGAAGACTGGCGAGCGGACTATCGACTCGCATTTCGTGCCGCTTTATCAGTGTTGAGGACCACGATTCGCGACGAACGACGTAGGCAGTCGCATATTCGACACTCTCAAGTTCCGCATCATCTTCACATAGCGGTTTGTCGCGATGCTCTAGTACGTAGTTATGCACGAAACACGCCGACGTCCACGACACAGCAATGGTCGCTGCCAGACCCGCCGCAAGACTCAGAACCACTCGGATTATGATGAATCGGGCCATGATACAAGTCTACAGCGACGCCTCGCCGCATTCCGGACACCGCGCGTCCGCGTCCAGCCCTTGTCGGTCGTAGCCGCACTTGACGCAATGTCCCTTCCTTCGGCGTATCTCGCGCTGGACGAGCGGGACGCCATAGAGCAACACGCTCCACGCGGCCGCGAAGATCGCCGTGTTCGCGAGCAGGCCTCGCCAGATCGGGATATACGGCAGCGTCACGCCGTAGCCGCGCCAGCCGATGAGCTCCTTGTTCTGCCAGTGCGGCACGGCCAGACCGCCGACGATCACCTGCCTCGCGCCGCGCGCCCCGTGTTCTTCAAACAGCAGCGCTCGGCACGGCCAGCCCCGCGTTTCGATCAACGTCCACTCGCGATTCAATATGCGATTGTCAGTCGGGCGATCAAGCCGTATCGCGGCCACGCCCAGAGGCCGCCACGCCGGAACGTCCAAAGCCTGCGGCGATGGAGGCGCGATGTTCAGCACCAGCGACTCGACATTCGCATTCGTATACGGGTTTCGAACAGGGCGCACGGCCGTGCGACGCGGTTGCATCGCAAGCAATCGCGTACACGCGAAAGAATCACGGCGCTCTATCTCTGATGAAGATGTGTATCGCCCGCCCATCGAGAGAATCGGGCCGAGCGCGTACAGCGTGGAGGCTCGGCCGTAGTTCGCGGGAATCATCGCCGATCCCCACGCGATGCCGAGCGTGGTGGCCAGGCCGAGGATGAGGCAGAGTGCGAGGTGGCGAGTGGCGCGGCGGAGCATGGTGGTGATACCGATCATGTGCGGGGCCTGCCGCATTCTGGGCAGGGGGACTGCGTCGGCGTGCCCCGCAGGTCATATCCGCACCGCACACAACGGCCCCTTTGCCGCCGTGTCGTGCGACGCATGAGTGGCACGCCAAAGAGAAGTACGGCCCACGGCGTGGCGAAGATCGCGGTGTTGGCAAGGAGGCCGGGCCAGATGGGGCGGTAGGGGAGGACGACGCCGTAGCCGCGCCATGTTGTAAGTTCGGGATTCTGAGGATGAGGCACGGACAAGCCGCCGGCGATTTGATGCGCGAATCCGTTGGTGTGGTCGTACCAGCCATGTTCTTGAAACACGAGCGCTCGCCAAGGCCACCCGTGCGCTTCAAACGTATCCCACTCTCTTGCGTATTTCCGATTGTCCGGGTGCTGGTGGAGCGAAGTAGTGGTGACGGAGCGAGCCCAGGGTGGTGTGATGGTCACCCAATCTGGGACGAAATCCCCTCTCCACCAGTCAACCTCGGGATGCACAGGCGGCCACCCGTTTTGGCCGCTGCCGGTGAGCGGCATGGGCATGCCTGCATAGAAGCGCGTGCAAGTGAATGAATCGCGGCGCGCGACCGCCCCGAGTCCCATCCACCGACCGTTCCAGGTGAGTATCGGACCATTCGCATATTTTGCCGGGGCGCCTTTAAGATTCATGGGCACCAGCGCCGAACCCCACGCGATCGCTATGGTCGTCACGAGGCCCGCAGCCAGGCATTTTCCGATACGGAATGTGAAATGGCGTGGCATGATGGTTGTACCGTCTACGCGGCGGCCAGGCCGCATTCGGGGCATGGAGCCCCCGACGGCATGCCTCGCAGGTCATACCCGCACCGCACGCAACGGCCCCTTCGCCGCCGTGTCACCCGGCGTAGCAGTGGAATGCCGATGAACAACAGCGCCCACGGCGCAGCGAAGATCGCGGTGTTCGCGAGGAGGCCGGGCCAGATGGGGCGGTAGGGGAGGGTGACGCCGTAGCCGCGCGAGGTCTTGAACTCCGCGTTATGTGGATGCCAGATGCCGATGCCACCGCGGATGGTCTTGGTTTCTGTGCCGTTGGGTGCGAATCCGTGAGTGGCCGTGAAGTTGGCCAATCGCCACGGCCATCCGAAGGCAACCACTGAATCAAGTTGCATTAGGTATCCAGCATGTCTGTCATGCAGAGCGGAATGGACTTGCGGCCGCGCCCATCGCGGCGTGATGGCTTGCCAGCTCGCGTCGTCGATTCCTGGTGATTGTGAACCCGACTCCCCTGTATTCGCGCGGTTGGTATCTTGGCGCTGTGGGGTCGAAAAATCGGTCGTACGTATGAGGATGTGGGTCAATGCCCACCGCTCGTACCGGGCGACTGACCAGGACAAATCTCGCGATGCAGGATCGGCCCGCCTTTCCGACATGTTGCTTGTGATCGCAGCGTGCTTCGCTCTGTCAGGGTCCATGAACCACGCTGGAATCCAGGTGAAGACGATTGCCGTCAAAGCGCCGAGTAGCAAGGCCAGTGCGGAGCGGATGACGATTAGTTTCCGCATGGTTCGCACTCACGATGCGCTCGCGCCGCACTCAGGACACGGGGCGTTGTTGAGACCCACCCTCGAATACCCGCAACGGGCGCAGCGGTTGCCCGCGGCCCAGATGATCCTTCGCTCGCGGCGATACGTCATCACGCCGCCGATGGTCAGGAGCGCGAGGGGGAGGGGCCAGAAGGGGAACATGATGAGAGTCTCGCCGTTAGCGCGATCGAACACCCATCGCAGCGGACCCGGACGCGGGCTCACAAAAACTGTTCCGAGCAAGAAATCGTTGCTCCACACGAACGCGCCGCGCATGACACCAACCGTGTATCCAGACCTTTGAGAGTCGCGCATTGAATAGACGGGTCGCGCGGTTGTGTACTTGTTGGCGAAGCTGGCGACCATGATCGCACCCGTGGCGAGTGCGAGGCAGACGAAGCCCCATCGCTTCGTCGCGTGCTTCCAGCCGCCCCGAACGTGCAACAACGCAACGGCCGTGCGTGTCAGACCGAGTCTTCGCTGGCCTGTTCGCCACACGAGGACACCGATGGCACCAAGAACCAGTGGAAACGGCCATGCGGGGACAATCAAAGTCTTAGCGTGCTCATTGAAGGTCCAATCGACGCTCCACGCGTTGCGAGGGTCGTCTGCGTGGAACCAACCGTAAATCCCAGGTGTGGATTCAACCCACACCTTGAAGCCGAATGCGCCCTTGTCCAGCACGAAGTAGTAGCGTGTTGTGTCGTACTTGATCGCCGGGCGTTCGGTGATCATGTGAGCAATCGTAACGCGCGGCAACATGCTCACCGCCACCGGCGTGCCCAGCAAGATCGCGAGAGCAACCAGGGCCATGCCGAGCCAGCGGAGTCGTAATCCGGCGATGCGGGTGCGGCGCATGGAAGGATTGTAACCGATGTGAGGGCAGTTGTGGTCAATCGTGGCACGAGAGAAGAACACTCGCTTGCGCTTCGTGCTCTGATGGCTTCACCTCGGATTCGGCGGCGCGAGGATGGACAGGTACTGCTGCCACGGACCCACGGCCTCTTTGTGCTGAAACGCCATCGCCTTGCAGATCTGCGCGATGTGGTTAAGGTCGTGCGCGACCCACGTCGCCAGAAGGTGCGAGAGCGTGACAGGACCGAGGGCGGGGTGACGGCCGGGGGTCGCGAGCATTGCTGACGTCAGATTCATCGCGCGAAGATCGGCGAGGCTCTGGGCACGCTCGCGCTCGAAGATGTCGAGGAGTTCGGCCGTGGTGTGCTGTTGGCACAGCGGGAAGTGCCCCGCGCGATCGAAGGGATCAAAGGGCGTCGCATCGCGGTGGGCGAGGATGTGTCGAGCACGAGGAATCCAGTCCGTGCGTTCGCCGAAGATGAGGTGGCCGAGGATTTCGTGCGCGGTCCATGTGTCCTGGCCGTAGTTGCTGTGCGTCCACTCGCGCGGGAGGTCGGCGAGGAGCGAGCGGATGACGGCCGGGGTTCGTTGGAGGATGGGGAGCGCGGATTCGAGTGAGAAGTTCATGGGCGTGTCTCGCGTGGCGTGCGAGTGTAGTCGGGGAAGGGTGTTGGGTAACGGATCGCGCCTCCCGGTAGTTGTGGTCGGATCTGATGTCAACCGCGCTTCGCGGTTGTTGAGCATCGTGATTGGATTCCCGCGCCCAACGCACTGACTTGCTCCGAAGACTGCGCAAGTCAGTGGCACAATCACCCAAAGCAAAACCGGCCGTTCGCGGGTGCGGACGGCCGGGTGTGATTGATCGTTCTCTGATCTGGATCGGTGTTCAGACCATGGACTTGAGGCCTGTGAGCGGTCGCACCTTGACGACGTTTCGTGCGGGCTTGGCCTTGAACATGACCATTTCGCCTGGCGCGCCGCCGGGCTTGCGCCCCATGCGTGCCTTCTGGGCGGGCTTCTTGAGCACGCGGACCTTCATCAGGCCCGGGAGCGTGACCATGCCGGGTCCGCCCTTGCCCAGGTCGGCGGACATGACGCGTGTGAGCGCGTCGAACACGGATGAGACATCCTTCTTCGCGACGCCGGTGGCGTCTGAGATGGTGCCGAACAGTTCGGACTTGGTCCGAGCCTTCGACGCGGCGCTGATTTTCGCGGGCTTTGCCGCGGCCTTGGACGCCTTCTTCGCTGCTTTCTTTGCCATGCGTATCTCCGGAAAGGGCTGGTTTGTCCCACAAACGGACGATGGTTGTAATCCACTCGCGCACGCGATTCAAGTGCCCACCCGCAAATTCTGGGCAAATTCTTGCTGATCGGGGGGGTGCGGACCACTTTTTCCCGCCACCGGACCCGTCGAACGCTCCAGCACGAGCATCAACGATGAGTGATCCGACGTGCCCGCGAGGCGTTCTTCATGGCTGTACCACGCCGCGCGGATCGACTCGCCCAGCGGCCGTGACACCAACGCATGGTCGATGCGAAACCCCCCGCCGAGGTGGCTGAACCACGAATACTCGCGATCGTCGGGGTGCAGGTGTCGCCAGGCGTCGATGTATCCGGCCGTGGAAAGGAAGCCCATCATGATCGTGTCGGAGAACGTCGCGCCCTTTTCATCGAGGTAATGACGGCCGGTGTTGAAGTCTCCGATCAGGATTCCGGGCATCTCGGCGCGTTCGCGGGCGAATCGTAAGACGGTGTGCCAGAACGCTTTACGGCCCGTTTCCGGCCCATCACAGGGGATGTGCAGCCCCGCGAGCCACACATCCGCGGAAGGAATCTCGCACGCGAGCCAGCGACCGGCCAGCCCGCGAGGCGTCTCGATCGGTTCGATCGCGATACGCGAGGCGATGAGGACGGAGTTGGCCCGACTCGGTTGATGACTGTGGGCCTGATGGATCCAACCATGATCGGCAAGGGCGCCGCGGATCTGGCCGCCGGTGCGTTGGCGGAACTCGGTGAGGATGATGATGTCTGCGGCCTGCTCGACGAGTTCGAGGGCGATTCGGGGCATTCCCTTTGCACCCCCGCCGTGGCGAATGTTCCAGGTCATCACTCGAAGCATGGCGTCCCTCCATGGCGCAGCCCGTCGGTGGCCCAACGCCGCTACGGTATCGCCATGAGCGAGACGATGCAACGTGGCGGCGGGGGCGCGGGGATGGTCGTGGCGATTCCGCGCCGGATTCCGGGGCGGTTCGATGTCCCCGGGGCCGAGGTCCGAATGGGCGGCGAGGATGGCATGGCGCGGGCGGACCTGCTGCGGTTTGTTCGCGGGGCGACGGCCGTGGTGACGTGGGTTTCCGAGCGTGTGGACGCGGAGTTCCTCGATGCGGCCGGTCCGGGGCTTAAGGCCGTGTGCAACTTCGCCGTGGGCGTGGACAACATCGACTTGCCGGCGTGTGAATCGCGCGGGATCGTGGTGACGAACACGCCGGGGGCGGTGACGGAGGGCACGGCCGACATGGCGTGGGCGCTGCTGCTGGCGGTGGCGCGTCGGGTGGTGGTGGCGGATCGATTCGCGCGATCGGCTGAGTATGAGCGGCGCGGGCCGCTGGGACCGACCGAGTTTGTGGGGCTGGACTTGACGGGCCGCACGCTGTTGATCGTCGGGGCGGGTCGGATCGGCTTTGCGACGGCGTTGCGCGGGCTTGGGTGGGGCATGCGGGTGTTGTATGTTGCGCGGTCGCGGCATCTGGAGTTTGAACTCGCGCCGCTGGCCGGACGGCGAGTCTCACTTGAAGAGGGACTGCGCGAAGCGGATGTGGTGAGCATTCACACACCCCTGACGCCGCAGACGCGGCACCTGATCGACGCGAAGGCCATCTCACTGATGAAGCGCACGGCCATCCTCATCAACACCGCGCGCGGGCCGATCGTGGATGAGGCGGCGCTGGCCACGGCCGTGCGTGAGCGGCGGATCTTCGGCGCGGGGCTTGACGTGTTTGAGCGAGAGCCTGTGGTGCATCCCGAGATCGCGGCGTCGGAGCATGTGGTGCTGTCGCCGCACATCGGCAGCGGCGCGGCGCGGTATCGCGAGTTGATGACGGAGATGGTGGCGGAAAACGTGCGGGCGGTGCTTGCGGGTGAGCGGCCGCCGAATCTGGTGCGGTTCACGAGGTCTTAGCGCTCACTCGGGATGTTTGGGTCGATCCGCCATACACTCTCAAGCGGGACCGGGAATCTGGCATGAAAGTGCAAGGCCGATGGATCAAGGATGTGGCGTCCGAGGCGCTGGCCAGCGAGGTCGGCCCGGCGGTGGTTGCATCGCGCTTGCGGGATGTGTGCACCGCGTTGCGAAAGGCCGAGGGCGCTGATGATGCGCGGGCGGTGCATCGTCTTCGCGTGGCGACGCGTCGCGCGGGGGCCGCGCTGCGAGCCTTTGCCCCGGTCCTCGATGAGTCGTTGGCGAAGCGGTTGCGGCGGCGGCTGCGTCGGCTTCGACGCGCGGCGGGACGAACGCGGCAGTGCGATGTTCATGCCCGGATCATCGAATCCGCGATCACCGACGCCGCGCCAGATCGCAAGCGCGCGATGAAGCGGCTCCTCGATCAGATCGCCGAAGATCGCATCGAGGCGAGGCGTGCGATGGTCGCCGCGGCCGAGCGCGATCCTCCGCGACGACTCCGCAAGGAAGCCAAGCGCGTCCTCGCGCTGGCGTCGCAAAGCACCACGACCTACGCGGACCTGGCTCGCGAGAGCGTGCAGCGGCAGTCGCGCGCGGTGGTCGATGCGGCCGGGGCGGACCTGGAATCGCCCGCGAATCTGCACGGGCTGCGCATTGCGATCAAGCGATTGCGATACACGGTCGAGGTGTTCGCGCCGTGTCTTGGCGAGTCATGCGTGGATCGCGTGTATCCCGCGCTGGCCGAAGCGCAGGAGTTTCTCGGCGCGGCCAATGACCTGCATGAGATGGCCGCGTGGGTCGAGTCGGTGGTCGAAGGCGGTCGTGTCACATCGGATGCGGAAGCGTTGGAGGCGATGGGTGAGATTCGGCGTCAGTTGGCCGCCGCGGCGCAGCGCGGGTATCGAACGTCGCTTGGGGCGTGGCGCGAGTTTCCGATCGAGCGGGTGCTTGCGGACCTGGCGTGCGGGGTTGCGGCGCGGGATGATTCGCAGGAGTGCGCGACGATGGAGCGTGCGACAACGGAGGAAGTCTCGCGCGATGAACCCACAGATGGATTTCACCTCGCACGCAGGCTCGCGCCGTTTCACGGCGCGCTCCCCGGGCCGCAGCGGCTCGCGGCCATCGATGTTGGCTCCAACAGCATTCGACTGGTCATCGCCGAGGCGGATCCGGATGGGTCATATCGCCTTCTCGATGATGAACGCGAACTGGTGCGCCTCGGACAGGGGATGGACAGCAACAAGCGTCTCTCGGCGGAGGCGATGGAGCGTGCGGCCGTCACGCTCGCGAGCATGCGCGCCATCGCCGATGGGTATGGCGTGTGTGCGCTTCGCGCGGTGGGGACGTCCGCGGTGCGCGATGCCGCGAATCAGCGGGAGTTTCTCGACCTGGTGCGCCGTCGCGCGGGCGTGGACCTTGAAGTGATCTCGGGCGAGGATGAGGCCAGACTCGCGCACATGAGCGTGGCGCATCGGTTCGATCTTTCGCACGGCCCCACGGCCGTGGTGGACATCGGAGGCGGCAGCACGGAGATCATCATCAGCGCCGACGGCGTGATCGATCAGATTCACACGCTGCCGCTTGGCGCGGTGCGATTGACGGGGAAGTTCGGCGGCGCGGACAAGTGTGCGACTTCGCGATATCGCGAGATGCGCAGGCACATCGACGACGCGATCCGCCAGGCCGTGGGAGCGCTGCCGATGTCGCCGCCGATGGTGATCGGCACGGGTGGGACATTTACGACGCTGGCGAACCTTGACATTCAGCGGCTGCGCATGGGACGGTACGCGGGTGCGCCGATGCCTTCGGTGCAGGGGTATGAGTTGCATCGCTCGACGGTGCGGCACACGCTTGACCTGCTTCGCAAGACGCCGGTGCGGGCGCGGATGCGGATGGCCGGGCTGCCGTCGGATCGCGCGGACATCATCGTCGCGGGCGTGGCGATCATCGAACGCGTGATGAAGCACCTGGGTGCGAACCGCCTGCGCATTCATGATCGCGGCGTGCGTGACGGCCTGCTGCTGACGATGATCCGCGAACTCTTCCCCGCGAGTCTGACGTCGCCCGCGCCGCGCGATCGCCTGGCCATGGTGCGTCGATTCGCCCGCGCCTGCCGGTACGAAGAGGCCCACGCGGAACATGTCTGCCGCCTGGCGATGTCGATCTTTGACCAGTTGGCCGCGAATGGTGCGGATGAACGGCTCGATGATGAGGCGAGATTTTTGCTTGAGGCGGCGGCCGTGCTGCATGATGTGGGGTACATGGTCAACTACGCCCGGCACCACAAGCACAGTTATCACCTGATCCTGCACAGCGACATCGAGGGCGTGACGCCGCGTCAGCGGGAGATCATCGCGAACATCGCGCGATATCATCGTCGCGCCGAGCCGAAGAAGCGTCACGACAACTTCCGCCGCCTCGACAAGGGCGACCGCGAGATCGTTCGCGTGCTCTCGGGCATCCTGCGCGTCGCGGATGGATTGGATCGAACGCACACGCAGAGCGTGTTGGGCGTGGATGTGCGATGGTCCACGGCGAAAGTCGAGTTTGCGCTCATCGCTCGCGGACCGGTGGACACGGACATGTGGGGCGCACGGCGCAAGGCGGGATTGTTCGCGGATGTCTTCGGCGTGGACACGGGGTTCTCGGTCGGGCGAATCGAGCCGCTGCCCATCCCAGCAGGCGAAGAACCGCAAGGCGCGATGGTTGGGGCGTGAGGCAGACGTGGGTTTGCCGATCAGAGAGTGAAAACAAGCGGCTGTCCGGGCTATCGAGTTGGCGATTCGCCTGCCGAATCCGAGTCTTGGTTTGTTCGCTGTTGAGTTTGTTCTCGCATCTGCCGCGTCCAGCGTTCGACAGCGCGGCGCTGTGCATCGGAGACGACGGTGCGAAAGTCGGTCGCTCGTCGATTCGCGTCATATTCCGCGCGTGACGCGTCCGAGAGATGACGCTGACCCTTGATGTCGGAGTTCTGGAGATACTCGGCCCACTTGCGGATCTGACGCGAGCAGGACTCGGCCAAAGACATGAGATCTGAAATCTCAGATTTGAGATGCTGGGCATTCGGCCATCGCTCCAGGAATCGAAGCATCGAACGAACCTCGCCCGCCGAGCCTCGCGCGATGTACAGGAACGCGATGAGTTCCGCGGTCGTGCCACGCTCGAAGCCTTCGGCGATGTTGTTGGAGATGCTGACGGCCGCGCGGCGCATCTGGTCCTTGAGGCCGCCAGCATCGGCGAACACGCGATCTTCAGTGACTCCGAAAACACGAAGTCCCAGATCGGTCGCAGATCGCCAGACAGGCAAATCCTCAAATCGCTTGTACGCCATGCCGTACGTTAGCGAGGAAGGAGGTGGAACGTGGGTCATCGTGTGGCGGCTGAGGCACGTCGATCGCTCGCGCGATCGGCTCTTTGGGGGATGTCGAAGGCGACGGCCTACGCTTCCCGCCTTTCCAGCCCGCACGCCGGCCGAGGCCAACAATGCACATGGTCACCCAGCACCCGCACGATGAAGTTATCCCGATTCTCGACTTTGGCTCGCAGACGGCGCAGTTGATCGCCCGTCGCATCCGCGATGTCGGCGTCTATGCGGTGCTTGTCGCGCCGACGATCACGCCCGAGGAACTGCGCGCGATGAACCCCAGGGGCATCGTGCTCTCCGGCGGGCCTTCGAGCGTGTATGACCCGGGCGCGCCGACGTGTGATCCGCGCATCCTCGACCTTGGCGTGCCCGTCCTTGGAATCTGCTATGGCATGCAACTCGTCTGTCGATTTCTCGGCGCCGAGGTCAAGCCCGCCGGCAAGCGAGAGTTTGGACGCGCATCGCTGGAGATCGTCGATCGCAAGGATCTGCTCGCGGCCGTGCCCGCGCGGACGACCGTGTGGATGTCACATGGCGATCAGATCAACGTGGGCGCGAGCGCTGGGTTCGCGACGCTGGCGAGCACGCAGACGTGTCCATACGCGGCCGTGCGGTATGTCGAGGGATCGCGGCGGTTCTATGGCGTGCAGTTCCATCCTGAAGTGACGCACACGCCGCACGGCGTGGACATTCTGCGGAACTTCCTGTATGAAGTGTGCGAATGCAGCGGCACATGGAAGATGGCGGATTATGCCGAGGAGATGATCCCACGACTGCGAGAGCGTGTGGGGACATCGGGCGTGATCTGCGGGTTGTCTGGCGGCGTGGATTCGGCCGTGGCGGCGACGCTGCTGCATCGGGCCATCGGGGATCAGTTGACGTGCGTGTTTGTGGACACGGGGCTGCTGCGGAAGAACGAGCGGGAACTTGTGGAGTCCACGTTTCGCGATCACTCGCAGATGAAGTTGGAAGTCATCGATGCGTCGTCGGATTTCCTTGCCGATCTCAAGGGTGTGACCGATCCGCAGGAAAAGCGCCGCCGCATCGGGCATCGCTTCGTGGATGTGTTCAAGCGTGCGGCCCTGCATGTGGATGATGCGCGGTTTCTCGCGCAGGGCACGCTGTATCCCGACGTGATCGAGTCCGGCGTGGGCCACGCGGGGCAGAGCGCGGGGATCAAACTGCACCACAACGTCGGCGGCCTGCCGGCGGACCTCGGGTTTGAACTCATTGAGCCGCTGCGCGACTTGTTCAAGGATGAAGTGCGGCGACTGGGCGAGGTGCTTGGAGTGCCGGATCAAATCGTGTGGCGGCATCCGTTTCCCGGGCCGGGGCTTGCGGTGCGGGTGCTGGGTGAAGTGACTCGCGAACGGCTTGATGTCGTGCGCGACTGCGATGAGATTCTGCTCGAGGAGATTGTCGCGGCGAATCTGTATCGCTCGACGAGTCAGGTCTTCGCGGTGCTGCTGCCGGTGCAGTCGGTGGGCGTGATGGGCGATGGGCGGAGTTATGAAAGCGTCGTGGCGATTCGCGCGGTCGAGACGCAGGACTTCATGTCGGCCGACTGGGCGCGGATTCCGTATGCGGTGCTCGCGACGATTTCGAGCCGGGTCATCAACGAGGTGCGCGGGGTCAACCGCGTGTGCTACGACATCTCCAGCAAGCCTCCGGCGACGATCGAGTGGGAGTAGCAGCAAGTCACCGATTTCACGCGATGGTGGTTGCGTGTCTTTGCATCGCCAATCATGTCCCGCCGGTGCGACGTTCACACGCCTTGCCAAACGTCTTGCAGATCGGATGATCTGAACAGGTCTTGCCGCGCGCCTTGCACGGGCCACGGCCGTGGGAGATCAGCATGTGCGAGAGGTCGCACCATGACTCGCGCGGGAAGAGCGCCATGAGGTGTCGTTCGATCATGGGGATGGTCGCGTCCGAGGAAACGAGGCCGAATCGTCGCGAGAGCCGCTCGATGTGCGTGTCGACCACGAAGCCGACGTTGATGCCGAACGCGTTGCCGAGGACGACGTTGGCCGTCTTTCGCGCCACGCCGTGCAGCGTAAGCAGGTCCTCCATCGTTCGCGGCACCTGGCCGTCGTAGCGCGTGACGATGTCCGACATCGCGGAGTGGATCGCCTTGGCCTTCATGCGAAAGAACCCGAGCGAGCGGATCAGCGGCTCGATACCTTCGGGCGTCGCGGCCGCGTAGTCGGCGGGTCGTGGGAAGCGAGCGAAGAGCGCGGGCGTGGCCTTGTTGACGGCCACGTCGGTACACTGCGCGGAGAGGATCGTGGCGATGAGAAGTTCGTGGGGCGTGGTGTAGTTGAGGGCGCAGTGTGCGTCAGGATACTCGGCGGCGAGGGCGTCGAGGAGTTTCGCGGCGCGGCGCTTCGCGGCGGGGGTGACTTTCGGCAGTTGGAATGGCAGGGAGGAAGACATGGAGCGATTGTACTGGGTTGAATCTGTGGTGTGACTTGGACGCAGGGTGAGTGCGGAACGTTTGGAGGCAGGCGGGACGCCTGCCCCACCGGATCCAGGAGTGGACACGGCCGGCGAGATGCCTGTGTCACCGGAGT
>CAZTPJ010000075.1:0-17195 GCA_964614515.1 uncultured Phycisphaeraceae bacterium
ATCCAAGAGAAGAGGAGTGCAGGCGAGACGCCCGCACCACCGGATCCAAGAGAAGAGGAGTGCAGGCGAGACGCCCGCACCACCGGATCCAAGAGAAGGGGAGTGCAGGCGAGACGCCCGCACCACCGGATCCAAGTGAGGGGGGGGCAGTATGCAGACGCGGCGATTCAGACGTGGGCGGACTCATCGGTCGCGGCGATGGGCGATCGCGCGCCGAGGAAATGTGCGGCGGTGCGCCAGAGCATGGCTTCAGCGGCTGGGGGATCGTGAGGCAGGATGGCGGATTCGATGAGGGTTCCGGGCGCGGGTTCGCCGAGTGGGAATGGATAGTCGGAGCCGAGGGCGATGCGCTGTGGCGTCATCAAGCGCATGAGTGTTCGCAGCGCGTGGTCATCATGCACGAGTGAATCGACATAGAAGCGGGCGGGGTTGCCATCGGGCTGGGCGAGATAGTCGCGCGGGCTTCGCGCGGTGCGCGTCGCGCACAGGTCCGGGCGCGCGTGATATCCATGATCGATGCGGCCGATCGTTCCGGGGAACGATCCACCCCCGTGGGCGAACGCGATGCGCAGGCGCGGCAGGCGATCCAGCACGCCGCCGAAGATGACCGAGCAGATCGCGCGGCATGTTTCGGCCGGCATTCCGACGAGCCACGGCAGCCAGTATCGCGGCATCGCGTCGGACCCCATCATGTCCCACGGATGCACGAAGACACATGCGTCGAGCGCCTCGGCCGTGGCGAGCACATCGAACACCTGCGGCTCATCGAGATTCCAGTCGGGTTGATCCCCGCGATCGATGTGGGAACCGATCTGCACACCCGCGAGGCCCAGATCGCGCACGCAGCGTTCGAGTTCGCGCACGGCCAGGGCGGGATCCTGCATCGGCAGCGTGCCGAGGCCGGCGAATCGGCGCGGATGCTCTCGCACGATGCCGGCGATGTGATCGTTGAGGAACTTTGACAGGTCATCGGCGTGGTGCGCCTTGGCCCAGTAGGAGAACATGACCGGGACGGTTGAGAGGACCTGCGCCGTCACGGGGCGAAGCCTGCCCCCCCCTTCCATCAACGCTCCGCCGAGCGCGTCGCATTCGCGGAGTCGCACGACGGGATCCCAGGCATTGTCTTCGATTTCGCGGAAGACGCGGCCGTGCTGGATCATTCTCGCGCAGCATCGTCCGGCGCGCTGGAAGCGTTCGAGCGAGATCCATCCATCGCACCCGTAGCGCGCCGCGAGGTCCGGCCACGATTCGGGAAGGATGTGTGTGTGCAAGTCGATCTTGTTCACGGCGAGCAACCCGCACGCAAAGGCCGGTGGCACAGGCGTCTCGTCTGTGCGAGATTCCAGACGCGGCGCACGATGCGCCGCGAAGCATTATTGACCGGCCGTGGACGCGGGGTTATGGCTTGCGCGGCGGGGTTGTGGTGGTTCCGCCTTCGGTGGTGGTTGAGGTTCCGTCGGCGATGCCGGCGTCGGCTGGTTTGCCGGCACCCACAGCGCCGGGGTCGCCTGCACCGGCTTCGGCGGCCAGGCCGGTTTCGATGGCGCGACGGATGCCCTCGAACGTTTCGTTTTCCTTGAAGCCGCGAGCCTCGTGCAGAATCTTGCCATCCTTGCTGATGACGAAGAAGGATGGATACGCACGCACCTGATACTGCTTGGCGACTTCATCGGCTCGAAGCAGAATCGGATAGGTGTAGCCGCCATCCTTCATGTATTTTTCAGGCGAGGTCCAGTCGTTCTCCTTCACGGCCAAGCCCAGGACCTTGACCTTTTGATCCTTGAACTGCTCATGGATGCGCTGGAGTTCGGGCGTGGACTTCTTGCACGGGAAGCACCATGTTCCCCAGAAGTCGATCAGGACAACGTTACCGCGAAGGTCGCTGAGTTTGACTTTTTTGCCGTCGGGACCGGCGAGTTCAAAGTCCGGCGCCTGTCGCAGCACAGGCTCGCCTTGTGTCTGACCTTGATTCGCGTGCGCGTCGGGCGCCAACTGAATCGCGCCCGGCTCACCTTGGACGGGGTTGGCCTCCGGCGCTCGCTGAATGCGCTCTTCGGCGTATCCGGCCGGGGGTTCGATGCGGAACTGCTCGGGCTTGAAGTCCGGGTTGAGTTTGAAGTTTTTGAGTTCATATGTGGTGGACATTGACATTCCCGCGCCGGCGAGGGACTGTTCGAGTTTTCGCGGCAGTCCGTCTTCGATCGCCAGCCACCACTTCATGTTCTGGCGATTCTCGCCGTTGTCCACGAACACGATCTCGCACAGCGTGCCGTGGAGATCCTCGACGCCCTGGAGCGTGACGGAGGGCGCGGCCAGATCACGCTCGAATGGTTTACGATCGCCGAGTTGCATGAGCCAGCCATTCTGCGACACGGTGATCTGTCGATCGCGCGCCGCGTGGGCGTAGCGTTCGAAGACCGTCTTCTTGTCGTGGTCGATCCACTGCGTGACCTGTCCATCGTTGATGATGAGGAACGGGATGTCGTCCATGCCCGTCAGTTTCGCGATGCCGTCGCGCTTGACGAACCAGGATCCCGGGCGTGCGGCGTTGCGAAGCATCTCGACGCGGCCGGTGATGTCCAGCGATGGGCCGAATCCGCCGCTGGACTTTACGTTGATCTCGTAACTCATCGCGTTGGCGTTGAGCACGGCGTCGCGGGCTTTCTCAAGCCGGTCCATCGCGTCCTGGGCCGCGATCGGACCCGCGAGACCCACAATCGCCGCCACCACCACTGACTGTCGCATCCAGTTCATCACCAACCTCCTCTACCAAAACTACTGGGTTTGCCGCAGGAATCACGGCCGTTCATAGTATCGACCCGACCGCCCCCGCGTTGCACCATTGACGCGGAGTTTCGCACGGTTGATCGCCTGATCGGTGGGCGATTGTAGGTCAACCGGTCTGCGAGTGTCCGAGAAGGCTCGCCAAGGCTTTTCCAGGGTCGGCAGATCGCATCAGGTGTTCGCCAACGAGCACGATGCGAACGCCCTCAGCGCGGAGTCGGGCAAGGTCCACGGCCGTCGTAATCCCGGACTCGCTGACCAAGGTCGAACGATCTTCGACCATGTCGAGCAGGCGGAGGGTGTGGCGGATGTCGGTGGTCATGGTCGAAAGGTCGCGGTTGTTGATGCCGAGGAGCGCGTAACTGGCGTGGGGGAAGCCGACATACGGGCGTACGCGCAGGAGGCTCTCCATCTCATGCACTTCGAGCAGGACGGTGAGTTGGAGTTGCTGCGAGAGGATGAGCATGTCAACGAGTTCGGAGTCGTTGAGGCACTCGGCAATGAGCAGCACGGCGTCGGCCCCGGCGGCGCGGCTCTCCCACAACTGCCACGGGTCAATGAGGAAGTCCTTGCGCAGGACGGGCAGGGGCACGGCGTCCTTGATGCGGTTGATGTAGGCGAGATCGCCGGAGAAGTAGTGCGGCTCGGTGAGGCAGGAGATCGCGGCGGCGCCGGCCGTGTGATACCCGCGGGCGATGGGTTCAGGCGAGAAGGTCTCGCGCTGATATTCGGGGCGAATCCACCCGGCGGAGGGGCTTCGTCGCTTGATCTCGGCGATGACGGCCGTGGCGCCCGTGCGGGTGACGGCGCGGAAGAAGTTTCGCGGCGGCTCGGCCTGTGCGACGAGGGCGTGGAGTTCCGACTCGGGCGTGGTCGCCTTGAGCGCATCAACATCCGCCCGCCGACGCGCCACAATGTCCGCCAGAGTCACGGCCATGGCGGGATTGTTGCCGTGTGGGGGGGTTGTAGCGCGGGGGATCGAACGCGGGGGGGCGATGGGAGGCCTGACTGTCAGGGAGGGCTTGGCGAACAACGCCATCGAGCGACATATGCTCGCCAAGCGGCACCACTGAGACGGGCTTCACGCTTCGGGTCTTGACTCGATCAGACGTCGCAGTCGGTCATAGTCCGCACGCCGGCGTGACGGCGTCGAAGGTGAACCATTGAGCCACAGGACGATGTCCGGCCCTCGATGGATTACTTGCAAGGCGCGGCGGCGTACCAGCGGTGTCAGGCACCCGTCGCGACACTGGTAGTATGCAAGCATCAACCAAAAGACCGCCCGCGTTGGATCCTCTCGAAGTGAGCCGGCGTGCGCACGCACCAATTCAGTCGTCGCCTTGGTTGGGCTCGCCTGAGAGCGAAGGCTCCTCGCCCACTCGGATGCAAGCCCAAAGAACCATTCGTGGACCTCAAATCTAGGTTTCCAAGTCGTGTTGCATTGGCGACATTGGCGGGTTGACATTGAAATGCTCCTTCGTGCCACCATGATCGGCGGTTGATCGGATTACATTCCGTGCGATCACATGAGATGGCCTTGGAGTCAGGCGTGATCATGCGAATGGCTCCTCAACCCTGCATGGCTACGGCTGGGCCGAAGCCATGGTACCGGGCGCCAGGCACCGACGCTCGGGGCCAGGGTACACAGTGTTTCGTTCACTTCCGAAAAAGCACGATGTTGAAGTCGTCTTTGAATCGTTCATTCTCCGCCGAGCGCGGATAGAGAATGATCGTTGTGGCGCATAGATCCACACCGCTGCCGTAAGGACGACCAATCGCCAACTCCTCATTCGTGGGGCCATGGACAATCCGAACGATCGTTCTGTTCTCGCGGCGATCCAATTCGGTGTTCCAACGAATCGGGTGATCTCCGTCGGGCAACGAAGGCGGGAGGTCGAAGTACGTGAACAATCCCTCGCTATGGATTGGAGGATGGGAAGTTACCGACAGCATGCCGGTTCCACCTTCGTCCAGTCGCATTTGAACCTGAGTTGCCCCACCACCAATGCGCTGCCCTCGCCACTGGCCTTCGATGAGTCGATCGTGTTTGTATTCGTAACGTGAACCCAGCGTGATGGAGTGGAGAGGTGTACACGACGATGCTGTAAGCACCACTGACACGACGCAACCGAGAAGCAGGTGTCGCCTGGACTGGCACCACTTGCTGTGGGATTTGTTGACGGGCATCAAAATGAGTACTCCATGTCAACTTTCACTCGCGATTCTCCGCGAGAGTTGAATGTGCTCAAGATGTGATCGCACTTTCGCTGCACAGCAAGTCACTTCAACTCAGTCGGTGTCTCCAACCCCGGAATGTCTTCGCCCATGGATGCGAAGCCGAGGGCGACGCTGCGGGGGACGGCTTCGTATTCGATGTGGAAGTGGTTTGGTTCGAAGAAGGTGCGTGGGGAGGTTCGTTGCCAGGGGTCGCGGACATGGCGGAAGAGGGCGTAGGGGATGGTGGTGATGAGTGTGATGGTGCCGTCGGGTTCGAGGGTGAGTGTTGAAGAGCCGCCGCCGGGCTTGGTGGCGTCGAGCGAGCCGAGACGGCCGTTGGCCGTGGTGATGACGCCGTGGAGTGTTTCTTCGTCGTGTGAAGTGTTGTATTGATCGAGTGCGTTGAGTCCGAGGCCGCAGGCGACGAGGTCTTCCGGGTTGTATTTGAGGTGTTGGAGGATGGTGCGTGGTCGTGGGTAGCCTGGCTGGTTGAAGCGGATGTTTCGCAGGGTGACGGTGATCGAGGCTCGGTCCTTGATGTCCTCGAAGAGCGGCTTGCCCATGTCGAGTTTGTAGAACCCGACGCGGATGGAGGCGCCGCGCGGGTGGCTTGCGCCTTTGTCCTGGCGTGTTCCGCCCACGGCCGCGAAGGCGTCGAGGTTGGCGCCGATTGGGGTTCGCTCGTTGGGGGAGCGGTATTCGAGTTCGAAGTCGATGGATTTTTCGGCGCCGTCGCGTGTTGGCCACGCGATGCTTCCCCGTGGTTTTGCCGAGTCATCGACGAGAAAGAGTGGCTCGGGTTTGGCTCCTAAGTGGATTGAAGGCAGGGACTTGGCGAAGGCGAGGGTGGTGGCTGTCGCGAGGATCAGGGAAAATGCGGCCGTGGCGACGCCAGATCGCCGTTTTTTCGGGATCCGGGGTGGAAAAGGCCGCGAATGGGGGTGAGAAGGCGACCCAGTCGGGGCGGGGATTTTTTTTGTCGTGGACATTCCGGACAATCCGGTTGTGGAATCAACCCGTTTGCTGTACGCTAGACGGGTTGGGGTTGTTGCGTTTGATCTTTTCACTTGGCTCCTGGAGAAAGGCGACCCATGAGCGTTTCACTTGCATCGTGTGGATGGACTCGAGTTGTGGCCCTTGTGACGGCGGTGGGCGCGGCCGCGAGCGTCGGCCTGGCCGATGAGGACTATCGGAAACTGCTGGATCAGCAGCCTCCGGTGTTCCACGGCGGGTTTATCGGTGGCGTGTGGGGGGCTGGTCCTGACGGTGACTTTGAGGCGGAGAACGTTCGGCTGCTGTCGTGGATGCCGCTGAATCTGTTCCCGGGCGGTCACGGGCGTGCGAACGATTGCTGGGGGTATGTGTCGCCCTCCGGACGCGAGTATGCGTTGATCGGGCTCGAGCGAGGCTTTGGTGTGGTTGAGGTGACCGATGCGACGACGCCGGTGTATCTGGGCGGGACGACGGGGCCGGCGAGTACCTGGCGCGACATCAAGGTGATCGGCGATTATGCCTATGGCGTGAGCGAAGGCGGCGCAGGCATTCAGGTGATCGACCTGCGCAACGTCGATTCCGGCGTTGTGCGGCACGTCGGCAACATTCAACAGAACGGCCACACGACGACGCACAACATCGCCGCGAACCCGGACTCGGGCTATCTGTATCTGTGTGGAGCGCGCGTCGGGAATGATGGGTTGGTGGCCGTGAGCACGGCGAATCCGGAGAATCCGACGATCGTGGGGGCGTGGGCGGGTCTGTATGTTCACGATGCACAGATCGTGACGTATCACAGCGGACCGTATGCCGGGCGCGAGATCGCGTTCTGCGCATCGGGTAACTTGCCCAGCGGCAGCGGCAACGGCGGGCTGCGGATCGTGGATGTGACGGACAAGAGCAACATGCACCTGATCGGGTATGCGCCGTGGCCGAACACGGGCTACTCGCACCAGTGCTGGCTGTCGGAGGATCGTCGGTTCATCTATCTGAACGATGAACTCGATGAGCAGAATTTCAGTTTCACGACGCGGACGCGTGTGTTCAACGTGGAGGATCTGACGAATCCGGTGTACATGGGGCACTTCACCAGCGGGCTGGCGGCCATTGACCATAATCTGTATGTCAAGGGCGACATGATCTTTGAGGCCAACTATCGCAGCGGTTTGCAGATCTTCAGTACGAGCCAGAACGGTGGAACGCCGACCGCGCCGGCGCGCATCGGATACTTCGATACCTATCCCGGAAGCAACTCGGCGAGTTTCAACGGCGCGTGGAGTACCTATCCGTACTTCCCCAGCGGTAACATCATCATCAGCGACATCGAGCGCGGGTTGTTCATGGTGCGGTATGATTCGGAGACGATGTCGATCAACCTGCTTGGCACAGCGCCCACGACGCTGGCGCCGAATCAGACGACGCCGTTGGCCATCGAGGTCGTCGCCGGCGGCGGGGCGCAGATCGATGCCGTGGCGCTCAACGTCATCATCGACGGCGGCACGCCGCAGGAGATTCAGATGACGCACCAGGGCGGCGATGAGTATGCCGCGGCGATTCCGGGCGCGAGTTGCTTTGCGAACGTGGACTTCTGGTTCACGGTGCGCTCGGCCTCCGGCGGCGTGTTCAACTATCCGACGGGCGGGCAGAACAATGCGTATGCGGCCGTGGTCGCGACGGGACAGGCCGTGGCGATGCACGACAACTTCCAGACCAACATGGGTTGGATCGGCGAAGTGCTCGGGGCGACGGCGGGACAATGGGACCGCGGCGTGCCGGTGAATGATCCGCAGTGGGCGTACGCGCCGGTCACGGACTCTGACGGGAGCGGGCAGTGCCTGCTCACGGACAATCGCATGGGCAACTCGGATGTGGATGATGGCGCGGTGCGCATCACATCGCCCACGATCGACATGTCCAGCGGCTCAATCACGCTTTCATATGACTATTACCTCAACTTGACCAACGCCAACGGCGCTGACATGCTGCTCGTCGAGATCAATACGGCCAATGGCGTGGGCGCGTGGACCGAGATCGCCCGGCACACGACCAATGGCGCACGCAACTGGCGCGCCCACATCATCGACGCCCCCGCGCTGGCCGCGCTCAACGTCACGCCGACCGCGCTGACCAAGGTTCGCTTCACGGCCAATGACGCGAACCCGCAGAGCATCGTCGAGGCGGGCATCGACGCCTTCCGCGTGGTTGGACTCGAATGCCAGGAGTGCTACGCGGACTGCGACCCCTCCACGGGCGTTGGTGTTCTCGACATCTTCGACTTCCTGTGCTTTGGCAACCTCTTCGATCAGGGCGATCCGTATGCGTGCGACTGTGACACGAGCACGGGGCCGGGGGTGTGTGATATCTTCGATTTCCTGTGCTTTGGGAATGCGTTTGATCAGGGGTGTCCGTGACCGTCGGGATCGGTTGGTGACGGAACCTTAATTGTGCGAATCGCGAGGCCCCGGAGGCTCAGTTCCGGGGCCTTTTCTCATTTCAGAGGCGGGGACCGCCGAGTCAAGGCCGCCACGGCCGTGGAAATGGGCCTTGCGGCGAGGGATTTGACAGCCTTCGCCGGATCTGGTATGGTGATCCGAGTCGCCGATCGGGGGTCAACGGTTTCGGCGCAGGAGGCCCATCATGGACAAGTCCAATCGCACATCCTCGCGACGTACGCGAGTGACCGTGGTGCAAGCGTTGACGGCCTGCGGGGCGTGTGTCGCGTTGGCCGGGGTGGCTGATGCGCAGTCGCCGAACACGCCGCGATGGATGGCGCAGCTTGGCACGCCGGAGTCTGATTGGGCGACGGGTGTGGCGCCGGCGGGCGATGGCGGCGGCGCGTTTGTTGTTGGATACACGCGCGGCAGTCTCGGCGAACCCAACGCCGGCGGGGAGGATGCCTTCGTCGCGCGGTTTGACGCCACCGGGCATCTGATGTGGGTGATGCATCTTGGGACGAGCGCGGATGATCGTGCGTGGGCGGCCGTGGCCGATGGCGCTGGCGGCGTGATCGTCGCGGGGGATACGCGCGGGGATCTTGGCGGCGCCAGCGCGGGCGATGGCGATGCGTTCGTGGCGCGGATCGACGGCGGCGGGACGTTGATGTGGATTCGGCAGTTCGGAGCGGGCGCGTGGGATGGCGCTCGCGCGCTGGCGATCGACGCGATGGGTGTGTATGTGGGCGGCACGACGCTGGGCGATCTGGCTGCGGCCAACGCGGGACAATCCGACGTGTTCGTCGCGAAGTTTGATCTTGACGGCCATCAGGTCTGGGTGTCGCAGATTGGCTCGCTCGGCGCGGAAGAGGCGCTCGGCGTCGCGCCGGACATGGAGGGGGGGGCGATCATCGGCGGTTGGACGCGCGGCAATCTTGGCGGGCCGCCCATCGGCGCGGAAGATGCGTTCATCGCGCGGTTCGATCATATGGGAACGCCGCTCTGGCAGGGAAAGATCTTCTCACCCCAGATCGACGTCATCACCGGCGTCGCGAGCGATGGCGCTGGCGGCGCTCTTGTCGCCGGTTGGACAAGCGGTGTCGTGGGACTACGCGGGTGGGGACTGGAAGATGGATTCATCGCGCGGTTCAACCCCACCGGCGGACGGTTGTGGATTCGACAGATCGGCGGGCGCGGTCGAGATTACATTCACGCGGCCGTGTCTGATGCGCAAGGCCGTGTTGTCGTCGCCGGTGAGACCACGTATGGCTTTGCCACGCCCGGCGGCGGCATTGACGTCACCCTGGAGCGGTATTCAGCGAGCGGAAGCGTGCGGCTCGGCAGCAACTCGATCGGCTCCACGGCCGACGATTCAGCGCGGGCCATCACGCTCGATGGCTCGTGCGGCGTGTTTGTCACGGGCATGACGCTCGGCGACTTGGCGGGCGCGCCGGCGGGACGTGAGGATGTGTTCGTCGGGCATCTGGCCGTGACCAATGCCTACTCGTGCTACGCGGACTGTGATGGCGAGTGGCCGTTGGACATTTTCGACTTTCTGTGCTTTGGCAACAAGTTCCAGCAAGGCGATGCGTATGCGTGCAACTGCGACACGAGCACGGGCTGGTGCGTGTGCGATGTTTTTGACTTCCTGTGCTTTGGGAACGCTTTTGCGGCTGGGTGCGAGTGATGCGGAACGGCGGGTCGGGCCTTGCACGGCCGGTTCCGAAACGGCCTTGCATCGTTCCAGCATGCACAGTACAATGGAATCGAGCGCTGGGTGGTGCCGGTGCGGCGATGTGACAGCATGGGTTGGAAGGAGCGCGGTGTCATGAATTCATTATTCTGCGCGACGATGTTGTTTATGCTGGGGATCGTGGCCACGACCGCGACCGCCCAGCCGTGTGCGGAGGCGCGGTTTGAAGGCGAACCTTCCGCGGCTTTAAGGACATTCAACAATGCGCCGGCGGAGACAGCGGTGCGCGCGTTTCACGTCACGCGCGAGGCCTCGCTGGGTCCGGAGCCAGTGCTGTTGGCGACAGGCGCGTTTCGAACCGCGAGCGGGATTCCCGCCGTCAATGTCGCGCGATGGGATCAAGGTCGCTGGGTTCCGTTCGACGCCGGAATGACGCCATCTTTCACGGCTGAGCCGAGGGCCTTCGCGGAGATCGCGAAGTCGGTTCCGGGGGGAGTCGAGGCCGGGCTATACGTTCTTGTGACAGAGTGGGACTTGCAGCGAGGGAAGTTGATGCGCTGGGATGGTCAACGTTGGGAGCAGGCGGCACCGGAGCTCATCGGTCGGCCTTACCGCATGGTCGCCTTCGATGATGGCTCCGGCCCCGCGATCTATGTATCCGGAAACAACGCGTTGTGGCGAAACGACGCTTGGGAGCCCATCTCGGGGCTTGTGCGCTGGGACGGGAACACATGGTCGCGCGTCGGGGACTTCGAGGGCGGCTTGGTCGGGGGGATGCTGGTCGCGGATTTCGACGGGCGCGATGAACTGCTTATCGGAGGCACATGGCACAGCGTGCCATCGCTTCCGGGGGGTGGCGGCGTCGCTCGATGGGATGGACAGCGGTGGAGAATTGTCGAAGGAGGGTGGACGCATCTGGGTTGGAATGAACAGATCGTCTCCCTGGTCGCTGTTGATGACGATGGCCCGGGAGGCGACCCTCCGACCATCTTCGCAGGTGGCAGCATCTCATCGGTGGGGAGTCAGCCAGCTCGAGGCGTCGCCATGTGGAAGCACGGCCAGTGGAGCCCGCTGGGCGAGGGCGTGCGAAGCACCGGCGTGTGTACCCAGAACATCGTCGTCGTGCGATCGATGTACGCTCGTCAGGAAGGAAACGGACATGTGCTGTATGTCGGCGGTACGTTTGATCGCGCGGGAGAGATCGACGTGCGAGGGTTGGCCATGTGGAATGGCACGGAGTGGTTCGCCCCCCCCGATGGCAGCGCTCGATTTCCGTGTGAAAGTGTGACTGCGTTTGTCGAGTTTGATCTGGACGGCCTGGGCGCACAACCGAGCACATTGATCATCGGTGGTGGATTCAGGATGATGGATGGCGTCCATGCCGAGAATATTGCGCATTTGGTTGATGGGCGGTGGGTGCCTCTCACTAACGCGCCGAACGGCGCGGTTCACGCGCTGCTTCATGTTGAACACAACGCCGCACCCGGAATCCCGCACGGCACATACTCCGGTGGCGCGTTCAACGTCATCAACTCGACGCGCACTGGCAGCGTCGCGCGGTGGGATGGGTCAACATGGCACGCGATTGACGCAGGCCTCGACTTTCCCGTCTATGCACTCGCGCTCCATGACGATGGCGGGGGACCGGCGATCTTCGCCGGCGGGAGATTCATCGATCCACGGTTTGGCAATCCCGCCGGCGCCCAGACACCGCGAGTAGCACGATGGAACGGTCAACGTTGGGATGCGATCGGACACACGATCGGCGCTCCGTTGTGGAACAACTATGTGGATGCGTTCGCCACATTTGACGATGGAAACGGGGCGGCTCTGTACGCGGGAGGCTCCTTCGAACATGTCAATGGCCAGCTGAGCCGCGGCATCGCCAGATGGGATGGCGTACGGTGGTCCGCCGTGCAGGGCTTCGAGTTGGCGAGCAACGCCGACGTGCGCTCGCTCAAGATGTGGAATGATGGCACCGGCCCCGCGCTCTACGCGGGAGGATCGTTCACATTCCCGTCATTCTCCAGCGGTCTGGTTCGATGGAGCGGACAGGCAGTCGGCCCGGTCAGCGCCCCAGGCGCCAACGGGAGTGTTCGTTCCCTCGCGATCGCGCCTGTGCGGGGTGTTTTGCGACTTGTGGTTGCTGGAGAAGCCTCGGGCGCTCACCTGATCAACGCATGGGAGCCACCGTTCTGGCGACATCTCGCCTACAACTCCGCGATTGGCGGCGGGCGCGGCGTTCTGGCACTGACATCGCACGATTTCGGCTCCGGCCCGATGCTGGTTGCCGCGGGTGACTTTCTCGCGCTCGGCACATCGCCCGTGCGAGGACTCGGCGTGTTTGACGGCTTTGACTGGCACCAACTCGGCGAGGGCTTCACAGTTGCCCCAAGTGTTAGTTCACATCATTTGTGGGAGCCGCTCGTGGCGATGAACTCGATGCTTGACCCCGTCACCGCGCAACCGACTCTGCTCATCAGTGGCGAGTTTCACGAGATCAACGGCCAACAGATCGCGCGCTTCGCCCGCGTCACGTGCGACGCGTGCTACGCGGACTGCGACCACACCACCGGGCCGGGGGTGCTTGACATCTTTGATTTCCTGTGCTTCCAGTCGCGGTACGCCGCTGGTGATCCGTATGCCTGCGATTGCGATCTCTCCACCGGCTCCGGCGTGTGTGACATTTTCGACCTCCTGTGCTTCGGCAATGCCTTCGCACGCGGATGTCCGTAGCATCACATTAATTACCTCCAAAGAGCCGATCGCGCGAGCGGTCGGTTTCTTGTTTGAAGCGCGGCACATTCACATCGTGGGCATGGTAACTCGTCGGTCCTCGAGTCATGCCGATGTGCGCCCGTTGTTCGCGGCGCGACGAGAACGATCGTCCGCACGATCACATTCGTGTTTGGCCATCATGTGCGAAGTCGGCATGCGACTTACTTCAGCGGCGATTCGCCGCGGACGATGGCGTCTTTGGAGCCGGTGCGCACGATGAGTTCGATGAAGGCCGTGTATTCCGCGTCCGCGATTGACAGGTCGTGATTGAGGTATGCGAGGAAGGCGCCCGGGCCGGTGCGCCGGAGCATGGCGGTGCGTGCGGCCGTGGCGCCTTGTGAGGTTGCGATGGTCGCGCGGAGTTTTGCGCGTGCGGCATCGGAGAGCAGGTGTTCGAGGCGCGGGCGATATTTGCCGCCCTCGTGTTCGCGCAGGAAGTGGACCAGCGCCCAGACCTGCGCGTAATATGTCAGCGTGCGCGAGGCGGACTCATCGAGCAGCGACTGCGGCGTGGCGTGGAGCAGTTCTTCGAGGTTCATCAGCGCGCCGCGCGACCACGCATCGCGAAGTTCATCGAAGCGTTCGACGTTGGCCCACGGCATCATCACGGGGCGGCCGCGTCCATCGCTGCGAAAGCCCTCCATGTAACATGCGATGCCCTCTTCGAGCCACACGGGCAGCGGCTCGTGGAACGTGCGCTGGGTGTACTGATGCCAGCCTTCGTGGGCCGCGATGGCCAGCGTGTCGCGCAGGCCGATGTTATAAAACACGCCGCGTCCCCCGGCCGCGTAGCCTCCGCGCTGGATTCTCAAGTAGTTCGGCGCTTCGGCTCCCATCAGGCGCTGGGTCAGGCGGTCCCACTCCCAGCGTCGGCCCATGAGATAGGTGTCGAGGCGCGATTCGGGATGGGGCAAGGTTCCAAACGCTGATACATATTCCGTCAGCGCGACTTCGACCAGCGTGGTGATGCGCTGGCGCATCATGGGGTCTGGCTCGGTGGTGAAAATGCGGTAGTGCGGCGTGCGGATGATGTAGCCCGGCACACCCTCGAACGTCCAGGCCTCCACGCTTGCGACGGGCGTTTCAACAGGCGTTTCGGAGGGTGGTTCGGCGCCCATCATGGCGGGCGAGACTTCGGCCGACTGGCGCGCGCCGCAGCCTGCGAGAATTATGATTGCGGCAAGGGCCGTCGTGATGAATTGTCTGTGCGATTGTGTTTGGCGCGGGCGCATCACGGCAGGGCTTCCAATGCGGCCGTGGTGGTGGCGAGTTCGGCTTGAAGGTTCGCGAGTTGCTGGCGTGTCTGTTCGACGAGGTGGGCGGGTGCTCGCTGTGAATAGCCGGGATTCGCGAGGCGCCCTTCGAGCGTGGCGATGGACTTGGACAGGTCATCGCGCGCCTTGGTCAGGCGAGCTCGCTCGGCGCCGGCATCCACGGCATCGGCCAGTTCGCTCAGGCGAAACTCGGCGGAGTCGAACGTGAACGCGGCGCTCGGTCCTTCGGGCGGCGATGTACTTCCGCCGGAGAGGCCGGAGAGAAACTCGACGAGGCCTTCATAGCGCACAAGTTCCCGCGCCCATTCGACGGGGGCGTGCAGTTTCACGCGGCGCTTGGGTGGGACTTGATGCTGTGCGCGAACTTCGCGAATCGCGCTGATGAGTCCCTGCATGCGCGAGAATGCCTGCTCCGCGGGTTTGTCGCGCAGCGAAGTGGAAACTCGCGGCCACCCGGCCGTGCATAGCAGGCCGTTGACGCGTGCGGGCGAGAGGTCGATCCCGTCGATCGGCGCGGTGCTAATGTTGCAAACGCGCTCCCAGATTGCCTCGGTGATGAACGGGCACACGGGATGTAACAAACGCAGGATTGTTTCGAGTGTGTGCGCGAGCACGGCCTGCTGGGCCGGATCGCCGGCGACCGTCGGCTTGATCGCTTCGATATACCAATCGCAGAAGTCGCGCCAGAGCAGGTCGTATACGGCCTCGGCGTAATCCGCGAACTCGTATCGTTTGAGCGCAGTCTCGGCGCGATCCACGCCCGCAGCCAGCCGCGAGAGCATCCAGCGATCGGGGAGGGAGAGCGCGGCGCGGTCGATCGGGGCCATGCTCTCGTTCCCGGTGGGGCTGGCGTCACGCCCGCCTTCAAGGATGCTCAGGGCGAAGTTGGCGGCGTTCCAGAGTTTGTTGCAGAAGTTGCGGCCGAAGTCGAATTTAGGAGAAGTGTTACGGCCGGTGGCTTCATCGCGCACGACGGGCATTCGTACATCCTGCGTCTGCGTGGTCATGTGGCAGAGCGTGAAGCGCATGGCGTCAGCGCCGTGGGTGGCGATGATGTCGAGCGGATCGACGCCGTTGCCGAGGGATTTGGACATTTTGCGGCCGTCGCCATCCATGATGAGGGCGTGGATGAAGACGTCGTGGAAGGGGATGGGGCCGGGGGTGTTGTCGCCTTCACGCTGGAAGTATCGATTGAACATCACCATGCGTGAGACCCACAATGTAATAATCTCGCGGGCCGTGCAGAGCGTGGATGTCGGATTGAAGGCTTCGAGCAGGCCCTTCATGTCGTCGGGCGGCTGCGGCCAGCCGAGTGTGGAGAGTGGCCAGAGGGCTGAGGAGAACCAGGTGTCGAGGACGTCGGGGTCGCGAACGCATCCGCGCTCTTCTAGGTACTCAATGATCTCTACGTCGTTCACGTCATGCACACAAACGAACACGGGTTGATTCTGACGCGGAGCGTCTCGATCAAAGTCCCAAGCAACTCGAAGTTCACTCGTCCAAGCCGCAAGTTTCGGGTCCAGAAACATGTCAGTTGCAGTATGGCGACCGTCCGGAGCGAACGACGGCCGAATGCCGAGGCCAATGAGGGGCGATGCCAACCAAACCGGAATCCGATGCCCCCACCATAGTTGCCGGCTGATGCACCAATCTCGGATGTTTTCGTGCCAGGATTCGAAGGTTTTGGCGTAGCGTGAGGGGTGGAAAGTCAGATGGGCCGGTGGCACGGGCGTCTCGCCTGTGCCCGTCTCCGCCCCTTCGTGCATTTCGATCACACCAGTTCGGGCCTCCTGCTCGGGTGAACGCACAAATCGATAGTGCCATGGTCGATCCGCCAAACCCTCCTTGACCGGGTTTTCGAGGGTGTAGTTCCACTTCTCGATGAACTCTTCGTAGTCACGCACGATTCGGTCGTAGGACTCTTCGAGCCAGATTGGTGCCTCGCGCTCTCCCCGCTGAAGGATCTGATGAGAGGCGAAGCCCTTGATGCTTTGTAACAGGGCTGACAATTCGTGACCCGGTGCCGGCGTGATCAGGAGATGCACATGATCAGGCATGACACACGCGAGGTGAATCGTGGCTCGTGTGTCATGCCAGTGGCAGCAGGCGTCCAGCACGATCTGGCGCTCTTCGTCGGTCAGATTGCCGTGATGCGTTCGCCAGGTCACAAAATATGTACTGCCTTCACGGCGCCAGTGAGGGAGGTATCGCCGGGATTTGGACAGGGAGGGAGAGCGGGGTACAGGCGAGACGCCCGTACCACCGGGGGGAGGGGGAGAGGGGGAAGAGGAGAAGGGTACAGGCGAGACGCCCGTACCACCGGGGGGAGGGGAAGAGGGGGAAGAGGAGAAGGGTACAGGCGAGACGCCCGTACCACCGCCAGGAGAGGAAGTTCGCTGCTCGGGGTTCATGGCGTCGAGGGCCCAGCCGCGCATTCGGTCATCCGTCACACGCACGTACCACTGGTCGCTCAGATATGGCTCAATCACGGCCTTGCTGCGATCTGAATGCTTCACGCTGTGGCGATAGTCTCGGATGTTCTCCAACAGCCCCCGCGCCTGGAACTCGCGCAGCACCAGTTTTCGCGCCTCTTCTCGCGATTTGCCCACGAAGAGGTGCGCATCGCGCACATCCTCCCAGCCATGCTTGTCAGAGATGGTCGCATCGGGGGCGAGGATGTTGATCGCGCCGTGGAACATCTCGCGCTGATGACGCTGCCAGATTTCATAGTCATTGGGATCGTGCGCCGGCGTGACTTTAAGGAACCCGGTGGCATATCGCGCCTTGGGGTCCACGGCCTGGTCGTCGGCGTCATCATCGTCGCGCGGGGCCGCGGGCATCACCACATAGTCATCCTCGATGATCGGGATGGCCCGGCCGACGAGCGGCAGTTCCACGCACAAGTCACGCAGCGATGGCGCACGTGGATCGCGCGGATTCACGGCGACGGCCGTATCGCCGAGATAGGTTTCCGGGCGTGTCGTCGCCACGGTGAGCCACGCGGGTTTGTCATCTTCATACTCA
>CAZTPJ010000076.1:0-16783 GCA_964614515.1 uncultured Phycisphaeraceae bacterium
GGCCGAACCCCCGGAGGTGGGAACACCCCGTCAGCGGCGGCTTGGTCCACAGGCAATGGTCGAACTTCTTCCACGACCCGACCGGATGCCCCGACGAGTCCCACCAGCCCCAATCCTGAGGCGTGGCGTTCGTTGACACGGCAATGTGAGCGATGGAGTGATCGTAGGGAACTGGAGGCTGACCATCAGCACGTCCCTCAATCGCAACAACCCAGAATCGCTCCTCTTCGTAATCGAAATAGACCATCGGATCACCGATCACCGGCGGCATGTTCGGGTGCGATGGCGCGGCGATGGGAAAGAAGAACGGGTACGGCAGCGAGCCGGGGTTGTAGTTTCCAAGTCTCGCCTGCCGGATCTGCGGCGGAAGCGCCGGCTGGCCGTTCTTGTCGAGGAGCCTAAGCCACGAGTTGCTGCACGTCAGAATCCGCTGCGTGCCGACGGCGATATCAGCGTCGGCTACCCCATGATTACCGAAGCCCAGCGGGTTCTCGATGTGGTCCCGTTCCGCGAACATGCAGGAAGGCTGCCCGAGCGCTTCAACGAGAGGCATGGTGGGCAGCAACACGGCGACCAGTTAAAACACTTGGCGACAGTTCTTCATGGATATTCTCCTTATCTTGAGGTGCTTGTATCGGACTCCGGAGTGTGGTACCATAAAAGCATGGGCGTGTCAATCCCCCCCGCCCCCACCGAGAGAGGCAGTTATGCCACCGACAAGTTTCTCGATCGCCGTCGCGGCGCTTCTTTGCTCGGGGTCGGCCTTCGGCCAGCCCACACAATGGGGCGGGTGGCTCATTGAGGTCATCGGTGAACCAGTCTCACCCACGAACCCGACAACCACGGTGCGGGTTTCGGCCTACTTCCCTTCGAGCATGTGGGCGTTCGGCTACGGGATGGTTGACCTGACCTCCACGGACCCCAAGAGTACCTTTAGTGACCCGTTCATGCCCCCCCCATTGCGGGAGCCGTGTGCGTCTCTTCCCAATCGTGGTGTGCTCGTCAACGGGGGAGCCTACGGCGTCCACTTTGGCCAAATCAACATTCTCGGGTGTCGCGCGGTGGATTTGAACCCACTCGCGATCTGGGAAGCCACCTGGACCACGCGGGACTTCACGCGCCGCGACGTGCATCTTGAAACGAGCAGCACGCCGTGGTTCCATGTCTATGAGGATCCTTCAGCGACGCTGAACACGATCGACCTCATCCCCCTCAACCAATTCCGCCACGGCTCGGCCGTGATTCAGGTCATCCCCGCACCGGCGGGCGCGCTGCTGTTTGGCGCGGGCCTGGCCGTGTGGCGTCGGCGTCGTCCGCAGTAGCAATGTCTATCAACGCGCCGTAAGCCGTGGTCTCGCCACGGGCATGGCTCTGCTGGCACGCTTGCCTGCCCGCATCATGGTCACGAAGACGCCGCCATCACGGATGAAGCGCAACTGCGGCCCGTGGGGTGAGGCCCCCTCGCCCCGACCCCTATACTCCCACATCGGCCCCGCGCCGCTCGGGAGGATCAGCCATGCCCAAGACCAACATCCGCGAGGCCCTCGGCCACGATGCCGACAGCCTCTTGAAGCACGAGTGCAAGACCGTCTCCAAGTCCGCCCTCTATCTGCCCGGGCCGGACTTCATCGACCGCGTCTTCTCACAGACAGACCGCACGCCGCGAGTCCTGCGGAACATGGCCGCGATTTTCAACCACGGCCGTCTCGCCGGCACGGGCTATGTCTCGATCCTGCCCGTCGATCAGGGCGTGGAGCATTCGGCCGGGGCGAGTTTCGCACCGAATCCCGAATACTTCGACCCCGAGAACATCGTCAAACTCGCCATTGAGGGTGGGTGCAACGGCGTGGCCAGCACGCTGGGTGTGCTGGGGGCCGTCTCACGCAAGTATGCCCATCGCATCCCGTTCATCTGCAAACTCAACCACAACGAACTGATGACGCACCCCAACCTGCACGATCAGACGCTGTACGGCTCGGTGCGCCAGGCGTTCAACATGGGCGCGCTGGCCGTGGGCGCAACGATCTATTTCGGCGCTCCGGAATCGCGTCGTCAGATCATGGAAGTCTCCGAGATGTTTGAAGAGGCGCATTCGCTGGGCATGGTCACGATCCTGTGGTGCTATACGCGCAGCGTCGCCTTCAAGATCAAGGGCTTCGATGGCAAGGTGCACGACTATCACGCCGCCGCCGACCTCACCGGCCAGGCCAATCATCTCGGCGCGACGATCCAAGCCGACATCATCAAGCAGAAACTCCCCGTCAACAACGGCGGATATCACACGCTGAACATGGGCACATCGTCGTACGGCAAGTTCGACAAGCGAGTCTACACCGATCTGTGCGGCTCAAACGACAAGGGCGAGGGCGGACACCCCATCGACCTCTGCCGCTACCAGATCCTCAACAACTACATGGGCCGCGTCCCGCTCATCAACTCCGGAGGAGAGTCCAAGGGCGCGGGCGACATGCACGAGGCCGTCGCCACGGCCGTCATCAATAAACGCGCCGGCGGCATGGGCCTGATCTCCGGTCGCAAAGCCTTCCAGCGCCCGATGCAGGAAGGCGTGGAATTGCTCAACGCGATTCAGGATGTGTATCTGGATGCGAGCGTGACGGTGGCGTGAGTCAAGCGGTGTCTGTCGGAGCGAGGTGGTGAGAAAAGGGGCCGAGGAGCGGGACTTCGCACAGTTCCACCGCAAGCCGAACCTGCATTTCCTGCGACTCCGCTGAGTCACGGTTCTCGAATGTAAGGCTCGGAATGATGACATGACCGCAATGTGAATCGGTCGGATCTGGTCTGATCTCCACTCCACAAGCTACAAGGTCACCGGCTCGCACCACGCCAACGTAGTATGGTTTCGTTGACAAGCGAGGTGCTATATCCTCGGGGCTGTGATACTTCATCCGAAACAGTGAAATGCCGTCACGATCCTGCTCGAGTGGCCGAAATGCCTGGACTGTCGGGCGACGTGTCTCGCGATCGCATCGAACTTCTGGGATCCGCCGTAAGAGACGTTCATCCGGTTGCACAGACTCTCGGCCCTGGTCCATCGCTGATCTCAACTCAAAAGTAATCTACTGGGACAAGGTGCCAGCCATGCCGCCTATCCGACCCGACGGCGGGAAACGAGCTTAAAATCAACGAACAATGACTCCGCGATTCCTTGGTCTGGAGAAACCTCAATGATCCAGTACCGGTTCCCGGATCGCCTCTCGAACGCGATGCCTCCATCGCCCGTCATGACCACCACGTCCGGCCCCGGACTACCTTGTTCCCGCGATGACTCGGCGAGGCGAAACGCGCGATCAATCGTCGCCTTGGAGGGTGGCACGATCTCCTCATCTCGAAAACGTTCGGGATCACGATACCACTCCTCGAGCCTGTCTTTTGCCCGCTTCCAAGCACTGGCATCGGATCCCCTGTCGGCTTCCTTTGACTTGCCCGATCTCAATGATGTTTCGACATTGCCTGAGACGCGACGTCTCGGCGGCTCGTGACGAGTCGCGGTCGATTCAGATTCGCCGGGTCGTTCAGGCGCACTTGCCAGCGATGCGCTGTTCATGATTCCTTCCGCTTCTCCCACAGTTCGTGGGCCCGAGTTGAAGTGATATCTGTAAACGTGTTCACGATGGCGGCGTGACCCAGGCCGAGTCCGACATCCATGTCTCGCCAAACACCATCTGACGACTCCAGTTGTCCCCTCGCGGTCAGGCGAAGAATCAGGAACTCACGTTTGTCGTCACGTCGCGCGTGATCCAGAAAGACTCGCAGCCTGCCCTGTCTCGCACCCAGAATGTATCGCCACTCCCCACGCGCGCCTTCAAACTCCACACCAGAGCGCGTCGGCGATGACCCGAACAACCGCGGGAACAGCTCCGACCAGTCACGCGCAGTCTTCCACAGCGGTCCTTGTTCGATGTGGTTGACGTATGTAACCTCCCACATGTTGGGGCGAATGTCGCCTAGATTCGCTGATTCCAGGTAGTTGCGGAATTTCGTCAGATGAGTATCGAAGGCCTTCCGGACGTTGCTGTATCTCGGATACTCCGTCTCCTTGTCCGTCCTCCGCCAGTTGTAGATGAACCATCCGTTCTGCAACTGAATCATGTGATCATTGTCAGCGCGAACGATTCGAAGGCGTGCTTCAGCGTTCTCGCCGAACCGCAGATTCAGGCCAATGGGCACCCACGCGTCATCGTCGAAGTACTCCGCAGCTCGTCCCAACGGGGGCACATCGACCGGATTGCCCCATGGCTCACCGAGACTCTTCCAGAACGCCCCGAGATGCGCGTTGCTCAAGCCGTCAATGGGATCGAACTGGACCGCCAGGACAGTTTCGACGACGGGAGGCTTTCGAAAGGAAGGAAGTGCGTCCATGGTGCTTGTTCGCTGTCAGTCGCTTCGACCCGAAGAGCTCTTGGCTTACGACGCTCGCCAAGAGCAAACGAACCTGATCCAGTATCGACCGGATACCCAAAGCAATTATACCAAGAACCACGACCTCGAGTGGTAAACGCAGCAGCGGATCCCGATTGCGATCAGGGAGTCACTTCCCCAGTCGCAACCCCAGCATCGGCCCCGTCAGCCAGTAGCACACGATCGTGATCACGATGATCGATACGAGGTTCAGCACGAACCCCGCGCGGATCATCTGCGGCATCTTCACATACGCCGTTCCAAACGCCATCGCATTCGGCGGCGTGCCCACGGGCAGCATGAATGCCAGGCTCGCCGCGATCGCCGCCGGAACCAGAAGCATCTCCGGAGGGATGCCCATTCCCACACCCGCCGCCGCGAGAACGGGCATGAGCGTGGTCGCCACGGCCGTATTACTCGTCACCTCCGTAAGGAACACGACCGCGCCCGCCACGCCGAGCACCACCAGAAACGTCGGCAACCCCGCGAGCAGCGTGAACTGCCGCCCGAGAAACGCATCAACACCCGTGCTCTGAATCGCCGCGGCCAGACTCAGGCCGCCGCCAAACAGGATCAGCACGCCCCACGGGATGGTCTCGGCCGTCTGCCAGTTCATCACGGGCGCCCAGCGACGCTTCGCCGGCTGCTCGCCCAGCATCGCATCGCGCGACAGCGGCACACGAATGATGAACAGCAGCAGCGCCGCGACAATCGCGATCCCCTCATCCGTGAGCAACTCAACCTCTCGCCCGCCAAACGCCGCACGCAACCCGAACCAATCGACGAGCAACGGCCGCGTGATCCACGCCACGGCCGTGCAGCAGAACACGAGAAACACCGCCCATTCACCCGCGCTCATCGGTCCCAGCGCGCGGAGTTCACGGCGGATGACATCCCCACCGCCCGGAATCTCGCGCAACTTGAGGGGGAACACGAAGTACGTCAGAACGCCCCAGGTGAGTGGCAGCATGATGAGCACCAGCGGCACGCCGAGATACATCCACCGCACGAAGTCAATCCGCTCGCCATACGTTCGTTCAAGGAAGCCTTTGAGCACCATGTTCGGCGGCGTGCCGATGAGCGTGCCCACGCCGCCGATCGAACAGGCATAGGCGATGCCCAGCACGATGCACACCCCGAAGTTCGCCCCCACCGGCGCGCCCCGCCCCGCCAGATCAGGGTTGAAATCACCTTCGAGCCGCGAATACACCAGATGAATCACGCTGATGCCAATCGGCAGCATCATCGCGGCCGTCGCCGTATTCGACACCCACATCGAGAGTATCGCCGCGGCGGCCATGAACCCCGCGATAATGGCTCGCGGTCGCGTTCCAAACAGGACGATGGTCAGCAGCGCGATGCGCTTGTGCAAACCCCAACGCTGCATCGACAGCCCCAGCACAAACCCACCAAGAAACAGTGCGATCACGGGACTGGCATACGGCGACGCCGCGCTCGTGATCGAAGTAACACCCAGCAGCGGAAACAACCCCACAGGCAACAACGCCGTCGCGCTGATCGGAATCGCCTCAGTCATCCACCACGTCGCCATGAGCACGGCCACCGCGGCGGCCGCACGCCCCTCGCGCGTCAAGCCCGCGATGACATCACCGGCATCATTGAGTTGCACATCGGGCGCGAACCAGTACACCAGGACCGCAAGCACCGGCCCGAAAATCAGGCCGATGCGCTGGGCGGTCGTGGCAGGTTCCCCTCTCGGCTGATCCACCATGCGTCAAGCCTACGCCAAGCAAACAGCACAAGTCCGCTATTAGAAGCCCGACCGTGAGGGAGGGCTCAGCAGCGGAAGTGCATCATCGCACACCATCGATCGGCTGCGTCACCGCGAGCCGCCGTGCCGCAGTTGAACCACCGTGCCGCAGTTGAACCACGTCGTACTTCGGCCTCAAACCGATTCCAAGCCCTCCCTCATGGTCGGGCTTCTTATCACGCGCCAAACAAGAAGCCCGACCGTAAGGGAGGGCTCAGCAGCGGAAGTGCATCATCGCACACCATCGATCGGCTGCGTCACCGCGAGCCGCCGTGCCACAGTTGCACCACCGTGCCGCAGTCGAACCACGTCGTACTTCGGCCTCAGGCCGATTCCAAGCCCTCCCTCATGGTCGGGCTTCCTATCCGCCGGTCGCGCTGCTTATCCGCCGTGCCCGTTGTGCTCTCTTACCCACAGCGCGCCGAACCCGAGCACCTCACCCGCGAACTCCTTCGCGGCCGCATCCGCATCCTCGCGGTTCTCAAACGCCGCGATGCCCGAGGCCATCGGGGTATGGAGCGCAGTGGCCTTGATGTACCACGCGCGCTCCGCCAGCACCCACGCCTTTGTGCCATAGTCATGCACCCAGCGCGCTTCGATCTTCAGTTCAGGGTGCTCGCGCTCATAACGGATCTGATCCCCGATGTCGTCAAAGAGCAGCGCCGAGATCCCCCCCCTCTCATCGCGCACCATCGTCGCCGACGCGAACCGCTCATCGCTGATGATCATGTCGCAGTCGATGCATGTCGATTCGCCATATCGGACTTCCGGCGGGCGATCCGCACGCTGCTCACCACAGCCCGATAGCCACGCCATCAGCACGGCCAACGCCACAACCGCTCCCTTCCTGCTCATACGGCTGACCTCTTCGCAAACAAGACCATCGCGGTTCCGACGCACACGACTCCCCACGCGCTGACCACGCCAAGGAGCACCCAGCGTAGGCCGCCTCCGAGCGCCTGCATCGCATACACCCCGGCCGGACCCAGCACATCCAGCGAGCCGTTCATCTCCACGATCACGCCCATCTTGAACGCCTGTAGTGGATTGATCACCGCCAGCGCAAACAGTTCCTGCACGCGAAGTTTGAACACCATCGCCCCGGCCATCAACCCCAGATCGCTCGCGAACACCAGCGCCAGCCACACAAACAGCGCGATGCCCATCGCCACGCCGCCGCGGCGCGAAACCACCGAGATCAGCATCCCCACGCTGAGCATCACCATCGCCAGCAGGCACGTCGCGCCCGCAAGCATGATGAACACGCCCGCGTCCGCCCCCCCCGCGAACAAGCCAACCGCCAAAGCGCTCAGCCCAAAGCCGACACACACCGACACGCACAGCGCTGCGCCCAGTCCGACATACTTCCCAAGCAGGACTTCACCGCGCGACACAGGTTGCGAGAGCAAATACAACAGCGTCCCACGCTCCCGCTCGCCCGCGATGCTTCCCGCCCCCGCCGTGATCGCCATCAACGGCACGATCAGCATGACCAGGTTCAGCAGTCCCGCGGCCGTGCGCCCGAAACCCGCGAACCCCATCGACCCCGCGCCGGCCAGCGACATGAACGACACGGCGATGGCCAGCACGGCGAACGCGAGGGTGTAGAGCATGAACCACCGGCTCGCCAGCGCATCGCGAAACTCGCGCCGCGCGAACGCGATCATGCACCGCACGCTCGACGGCGGGCGCACGACCACCGACGACATTGACGCGACGTGAGATGTGGAGAGCGTTGTCATGGCTTGGCCTCCTCAATCATGATGTCTTCCAGGAACTCGATGTCTCTGACCTCGACGCTCGCGCGAACGAGATCGCCGATGGGCGCGGCCTTGCGATCGCGCGGCACGCTCACGCACAGGCCGTGGCCATTATGGTTCACCATGTGCCCGGCCTTGCGCAGTACGTCGGCCGCTGCCTGTTCATCTCCGTCGCCGAGATGAAGTCGAATCGTCAGCACGCCCGTCCGCGTCGGCCACAGGTCCGCCGGCGTCGTGTCGCGCACGATCCTGCCACGCTCCATCACCAGCACGCGATCCGCCAGCGCCATCACCTCATCCGGCCGATGCGACGCGAACAGAATCGTCTTCCCCTGATCCTTCAACGAACGCAGCGCATCAACGACCTCCCCGCGCCCGGCCGCGTCCAGGTTTGACGTCGGCTCATCGAGCACGATGATCGGCGGGTCCGCCAGCATCGCAATCGCCAGCGCCAGGCGCTGCTTCATCCCCCCCGACAGATCGCGCACGCGCGTTCGTTCGTGTCCCGCGAGGCGCACGGCCGCAAGCATCGCCGACGCACGCGACGCATCCACGCCGCGCAGCGTTCCAAAGAATCGCATGGCCGTGCCAAGCCGCATGTCATCGTGAAACGCTAGTTCCTGCGGGACATAGCCGATCGCGCGGCGCACGACCTTCCCACGCCGACGCGCGCTGCGCCCATTGACCACGATCCGCCCGCGATGTCCAAGCACGCCAAGAAAACAACGAATCAACGTCGTCTTCCCCGCGCCGTTGCTCCCCCACAGCGCCACGGCCTGTCCATCGGGAACTTCCGCGCTGACGCCATCAACCGCGCAAACTCGACCGAATCGCTTGCTCACCTGATCGAACGCGATCATGACACGCCCTCCTTCCGAAGTTGGGTGCGCGGCCCACCGGCCGTACGCAACCGCGGCGCCCTCGCGCCGACAAACAACACCCCCACCGACCCCAGCAGCAGCCCCGCCCCCGCCAACGCCACATGCCACCGCGATCCGGTCTGCTCCACGCTCCACGCCACGAGCGGCACGGCCATCAGCGGCGCCGCATCCTCAAACAACGGTTCGGGCCGAACCTCCGGCAGCGCCCGCGCTGTGAACTCGATCGCCTGCTGTGCTGGGCTTCGCACGAACAGCCGCAGATTCGGCTCGCGCGCCATCAGACTGTCGAACAACCCCGCCGGCCGATGCGCGAGATCGCCCACGCCATCCCCATCGACATCAAAGCCCGCGTAGTCCGACCAGTAGTTGCCCACGCCGTCGCGTGAGTATGCGCTGCCGTCGAGTTTGCCGCGACCATGCACCGCGCCCTGCTGTTCATTGTCGATGAAGCCATTGCGTGTGAAGACATTGCCCCTGGTGTTCGGCGTCATCAGGAACGCGATCTCGTTGTACGCGATCAGGTTCCCCTCGATGATCCCCACGCCGTCATACGCCAGCGGGCTGCTGTCCACATACAGGCCCACGCGGTTGGCGAGAAACTGATTGTCGCGCACCACGATGTCGTCGCAGTCCTTGAGTCCAAGGCCGTAGCCGCTGGGTCCGCGATTGCGCGTCAGAAAGTTCCGTTCAACGGCGATGCCGGTGCTGTACATCAGATACAGGCCGACGGAGTTGCGTTCGAGGCGGTTCTCGGTGACGCTCGCGCCGTGCGTATACATGAAGTGCAGGCCGTAGCGAGAGTCATCCACGATGTTCCGACGTATCACCAGGTCTTCCGAGTACCAGAAGACCATGTCGCGCGATTGCGTGACGATGTTGTCCTCCACGATGCTCTCGTTGCTCCACCACAGGCGGATGCCATCGCCGCGACGACCGACATCCAGATCCTTGCCGATGACCGTGTTTGCGCGAACGATGGATCGCGGCCCGCTCTTGACGTCGATCCCGAACAGCACATCTTCCAGGCGGTTGTGTTCGATGACCACCGGCCCGGTCTCCGCGCGAATCCCCGCCGGCTCGCGGTCCACGCCCGTGCCGCTGCCGCGCACGATGAACCCGCGAAACGTGATATGCTCCGCGAGCAGTTCGACCACCGTGTCCTTGCCCCCCCCGTCGATGATCGCCGCCCCGCCGCCATCGAGCGTCACACCCTTGCGCACCTGCAATCGACCGTGATACACGCCCGCGGGGATGTGGATCACATCACCCGGCGTCGCGGCCTCGATCATCGCCACGATCTCTGATGTCGCACGCTCGCGCTGCGCGAGTGCGGCGCTCGCACACGCGACCATCAGCATGATGGACATCACTAGTCGCATCATGACCCACCCGCCTTCGCCGCGTCCACCAGCGGCTTGTACGCACGCCGATGAAACACCAGCGCCGCGATGATCGTCACCGACGCGGCCGTACTCATCATCAGCCCGATTCCCGCCGACGCCACCGTCTTGAACTGCCCCACGATCCCCGTGCCCAGAATCGGCGGCACGAACGGCTTGATGGATGAAGACAACGGCGCATCGGGATCGAGGTTCTGCCCGAAGTGGCTCATCCAATAGTGCAGGCTGAACAGAAACACGCCCGGAAACAGCACGGCCGGCATCGCCAGCAGCGCCGCCCAGCGATTATGCACATGCCCCGCAAGTTCCAGCATCACTACTAGCACGATGAGCATGTACACGCCGTAGCGACGCTCCATCTGCGCTGCCTCCTCCAGCGGGCGCATGCCGATGTAGTGGTTCAGCGCGTTAATCTCGGCGACATCTCCGCGAAGATGATTGACATACGCATGAAGATGCAGATTGTCCGGATACTGCGGCGCGTGCATCTCCATGTGCCAGTATGGCACGAAGAGCGACACGAGAATGAACACACGCGCGACAAGCAGCAGCCCGCCCGGCAGGCCGTAGCGAAGACTCCGTCGGGTCAGGTCCGCGCGATCCACTCGCGGGCCGATGATGCGTTCAAGCGTTGTCATGACTTCCTCCGTGACCTGGTTCCGCGTGAACCGATGTCGTCGGCCGTGGATGCGCGCCCGCCGAACCCTCGCGTCGGCTCTCAAGCGCGCCCCACGTCCAACCACCGCATGTCCAACAAAGTCCGCGCCGGGCCTTCCGACCCGGCGCGAACGGGTCACTGAGGTTCAACAATGAAGTAACCCAGCATTTCCAGATGCAGCGCGGAGCAGAACTCCGAGCAGTAGAACGGGAACGTGCCCGGCAGGTCCGCGATGAACTCCATCTTGATCGTCTCGCCCGGTTCGAGACTCGCCGCGAGGTTGTACGCGGGCACGGCGAACCCGTGCGTCGCGTCCACGGCGCGCTCCAGCGATGTGATGCGCCAGACCACATGATCGCCCTGCTTGACGGTGATGTGCTCCGGATTGAACCGGCTGCGCACGCTTGTCATGTAGATCTCGACGCGGCTGCCGTCGCGCACGATCCGCTCCTGCTTCGGACGCGGCGCCATCGGGTCCACGCTCTGCGTGTGCGGATCCCACCCGACTTCCGGATACACCGTCCAAGGCTTGAGCCGATCCGCGCGGATGATCTGCGCAAAGTGCGGCTCGCCCACCCCGATCGGCATGTCATAGATCACCGGCATGTTCGCACCCGGCTGCGAAATGTCGATCAACTGAAAGTTCTGCGGAAGCAGCGGACCCGTCGGGAAGAAGCGATCCACCGACCACTTGTTGAACGCCACGAGGTACTTCCCGGCCGGGTTGAGGTTGTCACCCTCCGCCGCGCCCAGGTGCCCGATGTTGTACTGAACCGGCGTCTTGGTCACCAGCGTCCAGTCAGGCTCCGGCGTGCCCTTGCCATACTGCCCGCCAAGCGTCCACCTCGCCACCGCCGAATCAAGGAACAGCGATGTGTACGCATACCCCTTGTCGTCAAATTCGGTGTGCAACGGCCCAAGGCCCAGTTCCACCCGCGCCTCGACCACCGAGTCATAGTTCAGGATCGGCACGCCAAACTCGCACGTGCCCGTGACATCCTTCGCCGCGATCGCCTTCTGAATCTTGTCGAACGAATAGATGGTCACATGCGGATCGAGTTTGCCCGAGACGACGATGAAGTCGCCCTTGGGCGCGATGTCGCACCCGTGCGGGCTGCGCGGCTCAGGCGCCAGGTACAGCACGCCCTCGGCAATCGACGTCGCCAGCGGAATCACCGACAGGCCCTGGATCGTCTCGACCTTTCCGGCCTTGTACAACTCCTCCGCCTTCTTCCAATTCACGATGTGCAGATAGTCCATCGCATTCTTGCTCACACCCGCCTCGAACGGCGGCTTCCCATCCTGCACGCCGCCCGTCGCCAACTCCGTGTTGATCGAGTTGATGAACAGCCACCCATCGCTCGGACCACGCCCGACATCCGCGATGTCCTGCCAGTACGGCGGCAACTCGATCGTGAACGACTTGTCCGGATCAATCCGCCCTTTCTTGCGGTCAAACGACCACAGCGTCACCGCCCCCTTGAAACTCGCCTTGTACTCCGCGAGATTCCCCGCCGCAAAGCCCCACGGCACCGCGTACTGCGTCGCCTCGATCACATACTCCGTGTTCTGCGTCACACGCGTCCCGTGATTGCTGATGTACAGCGGATTCTTCACGATCTGCTTGGTCTCAAAGTCGCGCAGATCAATCACGGCCACACGCGCGTTCGCCTTGTCGTTGATGAACAACCACTCCCCGTCATACTGCCCGTTGGTCATCGACAGCGCCGGATGATGCGTGTCGCCCCACCGGTTCGGCTTTCCGTTGACGTTCCCACCCTCGAGAATCTCGTTGCCCACGCCATACCCATACCCCTGCCACGGCTCCGGCGTGAACACCGCAATCGTCCGAAGCAGTCGCATTGACGGCACGCCGATCACCAGCACCTGCCCGCTGTGCCCGCCCGACGTGAACATGATGAACTCATCATGCTTGCCGCTGGGCGTATACGTCTTGGCCGCGGCCATCAGGTCCGCCGTCGTCAGCCCGCGCTCCTTCGCCACGCGATCCACATCGCTGAGCGACTGACCCAGGCTCGCGCACGCCATCCCGGCCATGCACGCCATCACCAACGCATGTCGCACTGTCACACCTCGACCCTTCATGACTCGTTTCCTTTCTCGCTTGCGCGAATCCGGCGCACCCCGCGCCGCGTGGTTTTCCTCAACTGCCTTCCTGCATCGCCTTGATGAACGTCACGATTTCCGCCAGCGTCGCATCCGACAGCGCCGGATTGCCTCCCTTTGGCGGCATGTCGATGCCCGTCTTGCTGTCCGCATCCCACGACGCACGTCCGCGCTTGATGAATGCGATCAGGTCCGTCTCCGAGTTCTGCTTGATGAACTCGTTGTCGCGCAGCGCCACGCCGCTGCCTTCAACACCCTGACCCGACGGACCATGACATGCCGAACACGCCGTCACAAACGCCTCGCCACCCACGCCCGCGCTGGCCGCGACTTGGAGTTCTTCAACAGGGATGATCCACGCATCCGTCGATGCGAACTCCGCGCCCGGCTCCTGCAGCGCCCGCATGTACGCCACCACATCTCGAATCTCAAGCCGCGTCAGCGTGTCAAACCCCGCGCGAGGCGGCATCGGCGAATGCGTCGTATTCAGTGGATCATCCACCGCACGGCCGCGCACCACCAACTCCACGAGTTCATCATCCGTCGCGCCCTGCACAAACGCGCTGTTTCGCAGCGGCTTACCCAGACGCGCGATCCCCTTCCCATCCGCGCCGTGACACGCCACGCATGTACGCCCGTAGACATGTTCACCCCGCGCGATCGACGACGCGGGCACGCCAAGGCGAATCGCCTGATCTTCCCACCCCGTCGTCGGCGCGCCCGGCCCCATGCCAAGCGCGATGAACAGCGCCGCCGGGATGGTCAACGCAACCATGGCCGTAAACCCCGACAACCGCCAGCGATACGGATCCTGTCCTGGCGGCATGCCAACCGGGCGCTTCGGCGATCGCTTCTTCCCACTCTGACACGCGCCGGTGCCGCAGGCGCAACTGCACGGGCGGGGCGAGTGTTGACCTTGTGGATGCACAACGTCACTTTGTGGCGGCAACAATGAAACGTCCTGACGCGTCGTGCTCATGACTACCCTCGGCTTTCGATGATGGACTTCAGGCCGCCCTCGCGACCGACCGTCAGGCTCACGGGCTTGACGCCCGTCGGTTCACACAACGGCCGGACCTTGTCGCGCGATTCAATCAAGGACGCGATGGACGTTCCCGCAAAAACTCGTTCCGTCTGGGCGATCTGCTCATCGAGCATCTGATGCAGCGCACACAGGGTCGTGTGCCCCTTGATCCCAAGCGGACACCGTTCGATCCGCGGTACGACGTTGTCCGTCGCCCGCAGGATGTCAAGGATGCTGATGGCCGTCGGAACCCGCGCGAGCGTGAATCCCCCCCCCACGCCCCGCTGCGCGACGAGGATCCCCGACCGCGCCAGTTGCCGCAGGATCTTGTGCAGATACCCCACGGGGACCTTCGTCGCTTCCGAGATATCCTGCGCCACCGCCGGCTTCCCGCCACGCTGGGCGAGATGCACCACGGCTCGCAACGCATACTCGGAAGTTTGAGAGATCATCCTCAGCGACCCCTTACTGTGGACTACACTATCCACATGTTCACTATCGCACCCTCATCGACCGATGTCAAGTCCCGAGACACAAAAATCGTGCCAGGGAAGTACTCCATGTCGAATCCACACCCACCCGCAACCCCTGCTTCAGAACCAGACATATCCGAAAACCCCCATTGGCAACTCAAGAGAGCCGCGATTATCGGGGCTGGCGCCATGGGCACGCTCCTGGCCGCCATCCTCGGCTCCGTCACGCCAGTGATCCTGGTCTGCCGGAATCCCGCCCGGGCAGCCGCGCTGTTCGAACATGGTGCCGCCGTCAACGGCCGTATCTCACGCACCGCCAGGCCCATCATCGTCCGCTCCATCGCCGACATCCCCGATGCCGGCGGCGCGGACGCGGTGTTCGTCGCGACGAAGACCACGGCCATCGGCAACGTCGCAACCGAACTCGCCGAACATCTCGACGCCATCACCGCACACCGACGCGAACTCTTCGTCATCAGTTTTCAGAACGGCATCGACTCAGGACGCGAACTCATGCAGCGACTCGGCCATCCACTCGTGCTGCGCATGGTGCTCACGCTCGGGGCCACGCTCGCGCCCGATGGGCGCATCACCGTCACGCTCAACAACCCGCCCCACGGCATCGGAAGCATCAACCCCGCCCACGTCCACGCCTGCGCCGAGATCGCCCGCACACTCTCACGCGCGGGCCTCGAAACCACCGTCGTCGATGACATCGAATCACTCGTCTGGCGCAAGGCCATCATCAACGCGGCCATGAACCCCGTCGCCGCGCTGGCCAACTGCTCCGTCGGTGAAGTGCTCGACTCGCCCTCGCGGTTGATCTTCGAACGTCTGCTCGAAGAGGCCCTCGACGTCGCCGCCGCCGCGGGAATCGAACTGCCCGATGACTACGCGCTCCATGCGCTGGATGTCTCCACGGCCGCGCGGGCCCACATCCCGAGCATGGTCGAGGACATCCGCCACGGGCGCGAATCCGAAGTCGGCCAACTCAACCGTCAGATCATCGACCGGGCTCATCACCTCGGCGTCGCGGCGCCAACGCACGAAGTCATTGACGCACTCATCGAGACCTTCGACTGGAAGGTCTATCGCCGCAACCACGCCGACGCACACGCATGAATACGATCCCTCGCCAACACGCGAGACATGATCGTGCCACGACCGCCCGCGAACAACACGCGAGACTCAATCCAAGGCGACCTTGCCATCGTGCAAACGATGCTCGATGGCCGCGATCTCCCACATGCGTGCGTCAGCATCCTCCGCCAGCGATTGAACGATCCGACCGTGCAGTTTCAGACGAGCCGGCCCGACGCGGGTACGGCCGTGGAAGTCACCCACGCCGGACACGCTTTCGGCTGGCTCACGTCGCACACGAGCGACTCGCAGTCGCTGGCGACACCCGCGCACTGGCTCGCCGCATGGCTCCTGCTCGGCAAGGAGCATCAACAGGCGCAGTACGATGCCGATGTCGATCCGCTCACCGGCGCCTTCAACCGGCGATACTTCGACCGATACCTCGCCCACGCCATCGACACCGCACGCACACACAACCACAGCGTCACCATCCTCTACTTCGACATCGACGACCTCAAGCACTTCAACGATGACTACGGCCACGACGCCGGCGACGAGATCCTGCGCGAAACCGTCCGCCTCCTGCAAAGCGTGATCCGCCCATCCGACCGCGTCTGCCGCGTCGGCGGCGATGAGTTTGTCGTGATCTTCCACGAACCCAGCGGCCCGCGCGACCCTCACAGCAAACCCCCCGAACACCTGCACGAGATCGCCCACCGATTCCAGCGGCAGATCCAGGCGCACAAGTTCCCCAAACTCGGCGAAGGCGCGCCGGGCCGACTCACCATCTCCGGGGGATTGGCCACATTTCCGGGCGATGGCCACGACTCCAAGAGCCTCCTCAAAATCGCCGATCAACTGACGCTCGAAAGCAAGCGCCGAGGCAAGAACGTCATCATCATCGGCGATGGCGCCGCGACCAACGCCGGAAAGTCCATCACACCATGACCCGTCGCGCCAACTTCGCATACGCCGCAGCGCTGATGATCGCCTGCATCCTCGGCGGGTGTGCCACCCCCGACGTGCATGTGCCCATCGCCACGTTGACGCCCATCGCCACCACCGATCGCTTCGCCAGGGGTCTGTCGCTGCTCAGCGATCCGCACGCGCTGACGCCGGAAAACGCCTGGCAATCCGGCGATCGCGCCCTCTTCGGCATCGCCCTCGATCTCCCATCGAGCGATCGCGAG
>CAZTPJ010000077.1:0-16754 GCA_964614515.1 uncultured Phycisphaeraceae bacterium
GAGGCCTGGTCGGGGATTCGGCAGTTGCAGTTTCATGTGTCGGCGACGGAGAGCAACCCGCAACTCGTGCAGATCGTGCCGCCGAACGAAGTGGTGGTGGTGATCGGGTTCGAGCTCAAGATGTCCACGCGCGCGGGCACGATGAATCTGTGCATTCCGTACAACGTGATCGAGCCGGTGATGGAAGAGTTGTCGGCGCGATCGTGGTTCAGCGCGGTCAAGCATCAGATGTCGGACGCGGTTCGCGCGAAGATCGCGACATCGCTCGGGTCGGCCGCATTGACGGTGACGGGAACGCTCGCGCGGACCACGATCACGATGCGCGACTTGATGCAGTTGTCCGTTGGCGACTTGATCACGACGGAAAAGGCGGCCTCATCGCCGGTGCTCGTCGAGGTCGAGAATCAAAGGAAATACCTGGCAACGATTGGTCAGTTCCGTGGCAAGCGGGCGCTGCGAATTGTTCGACCGGTCGGACCGAGCGAGCGGGTCTCGTGATGGATTCGGGGTTTTTGTGAGGATTGGAGTTCTGGGGAGGTTGACCGGGACTCGTCTGGCCCTCTACAGTTAGGGGTTGGATCGCATCGTGTCTCGACGGTTCGAGACGAGGAACCTTTCCCATGGCCACGGTTATCTGCAATGACCGCTGAGTCGTTCGTGCTGCTGTTGGCACGGGCTTGGGACCGCCATGAAAGCGGACGACGTCCGTCTTTCGATGGAGGTTCGGCCATGCGGTAGGGTTGACCACGCACGGAATGCCGGGCGTGGACGCCTTCGTCCTCGCGTCGGGCCACGGGCGCTTCCAGCGCATGTGGCCCGTGTTGTTTTTGGCACGGGCGAGGACAATCTGACAACCTGATGATGAAGGACAAGCAGCCCATGAACACCCAAGAAATGATGCGAATCCTGGACGCGATTGCCCGCGACCGGAACATCGACAAGAGCCTCCTGCTCAAGGATCTTGAGCAGGCGATGGTGTCGGCGGCGCGCAAGTACTTCAACACGCTCGACACGGAAGAGTTCACCTGCACGGTGGATGCACTGTCGGGCGCGATTCAGATCTTCCGTCACGGAGAGCCGCTCGAAATGCCGCCGGCCGCGTTCGGACGCATCGCGGCCCAGACGTTCAAGCAGGTGATGATCCAGAAGTTTCGCGATGATGAGCGGAGCAGCATTCTCGACGAGTTCAACAAGCGAGTGGGTGAGATCGCCACGGGCGTGGCGCAGCGATATGAGGGCGGGGCGCTGGTCTGCACGATTGATCGCGCCGAGGCATTCATGCCGCGCAGCGAGCAGATTCCCGGCGAGCAGTTCGCTCCCGGTGATCGCGTGCGATGCCTGATCCTCGACGTGCGCGAGGCCAGCAGCCAGGTCAAGATCGTGCTCTCACGGTCGCACCCGGACTTCATCAAGCGGTTGTTCGAGGTTGAAGTGCCCGAGGTCGCCGATCGCATCATCGAGATCAAAGCGATGGCCCGCGAGGCCGGATATCGCACGAAGATCGCCGTGTCCTCGGTGGATAGCAAGGTGGACGCGGTGGGGGCGTGCGTGGGCGTGCGCGGCAGCCGCATCAAGAACATCGTCGATGAACTCAACGGCGAGAAGATCGACATCGTGCGATGGAATGAGTCAAGCCAGATCCTGATTCAGAACGCGCTCAAGCCCGCCGAAGTCGCGGAGATCAGTTTGTGCTTTGAACTCGGGCGTGCGACGGTCGTCGTGCGCGATGACCAGTTGAGTCTGGCCATCGGCAAACGCGGCCAGAACGTGCGCCTCGCGGCGCGACTCACCGGCTGGGACATCGACATCCTCACGCCCGAAGAGTTCAACAAGAATCTCGAAACCATGTCCTCCACGTTGCTCGGCGTCGAGGGCCTCACAGAAGAGATGGTCGATCGCCTGGTCGCGCTGGGCATGGTCAGCGTCTTTGACATCGAAGAGGTCGGCGCGGATGTGCTCGTGACCGAACTGAGCATTCCCGAAGCCACGGCCGAGGCCCTGATGGAGATCGTCAGCGTCAAGGCGAAGGAAGTGGCCGAGCAGCAGGCCAAGGACAAGGAAGAGGCCGAACGTCGTCGGCAGGAGGAAGAGGCTGCGGCGCGACATCTGCTCTCGGGCGAAGCCCCGACGGGCGAGGTGGACCCGGAGTATGCCGCGGCGGCGATTCTCGGGGCGGGTTCAGCGCCGATGCCCGCGGGCGGCGACGGCGACAAGGCGGCGGGCGAGGGCGACCCGCGCGAACACGATGCAAGGGCCGCGGACATTCTCGGCGGATCGTGACGCGAACCCTGACGGAAGCGCATCCGGGTGTGAACTGACGGTGGAATGACAGCAAGGCGGACGAACGACTGGAGACTGGCTTGGCGAAACGCGTGCATCAGATTGCGAAGGAAATTGGAGTTGACTCCAAGGTCATCATTGAGAAGTGCCACAAGGAGGGCATCTCGGAGACGGTGATCAAGAACCACATGTCCAGCGTCTCGGCTGGTCTGGAGTTGTCCATTAAGGAGTGGTTCTCAACGGAATCACACGGCACGGCGGTTGAGACGGCCGAGAAAGTCGATGTCGAGCAGGTGCGCACGCGCCCACGCAGGGCGAAATCCGCGACGAAGAAGGATGCAGAGTCCGACTCGATTCAGCCGCCCGAGGTTGAATCATCTGTGGCGGTGGCCGAGCCGCCCGTCGAAGCACCGCCGCCTCCGCCCGCGCGGGTTGTGCAGCCGAGCATTCCCGCCCCTGTTCGCCCATCGCGTGTCGAACCGGTGATCCCCCCGCCGCCACCGGAAGAGGAAGAGTCGGTCAAGGAAACGCCGAAAGTCGAAGAGCCGCCGCGTGCTGTCGCGAGTGAGAAGGCCCCGCCTGCGCCACCTGCGCCGCCGCCGACGATGAACAAGCCGACCCGCCCTCAGGTCGTCAAGCCCGCCGGTGAGAAGCTCCAGCAGGCGCCGGTGAAGTTGGCCGGGCCAAAACTGGTGCGCATTGAAGCGGCCGAGACAGTGTCTCCGGCACGTCCTCCTCGCCGTCCGGGTGCTGGCGACGGCGGCGTCGATTCTCGCTCGCCGCGCGGCGGAGCGGGTGTGGCGGCTGGAGGGGCGGGATCAAGCGAAGATGATCGCGGTCGCAGCCCGCGCCGCGGCGTCAACAAGCGCCGTGTGAGCAGTGGCACGGGTGTGCCGCCGCGTCGTCGCGGTTTGTCCAACGAACTTCCCCCTGGATCGGGCGCGTGGAGCGAGCAGGACCTTGCGGAACGCGAGGCGCGCCTCGCACGCGCGGGCGGATTGCTCAAGAAACGCCGCCAGGACATCAAACGCACCGAGGGCTTGTCGACTGAACGTTCGTTGTCTCCAGCGCAGACTGGCGGCGTCGTCAAGATCGCCGCGCCTTTCGCCATCAAGGACTTGTCCGCGGCCACGGGCGTCAAGGCCGCCGACATCGTCAAGAAACTCTTCATGCAGGGCGTCATGGCCACGATCAACTCTCCCATCGACCCTGAAAAGGCCGCGGAGATCATGATCGACTACAACATCGAACTCCAGGTCACCGAGGCCCGAACGGCCGAAGAAGTCCTCACCACTGAGTTCGGCGAGCGTGAGGTTCGGGATGAGCGTCGTCGCGGCCCTGTCGTGACGATCCTCGGGCACGTTGACCATGGCAAGACGTCGCTGCTCGACAGAATTCGCAATGCGAACGTCGCGGCCGGCGAAGCGGGCGGCATCACGCAGAAGACCAGTGCGTTCCGCGTGCCGGTGAAGGTTGCCGAGGAGGACAAGGAAGTCGTGTTCCTCGATACACCAGGCCACAAGGCGTTCACGGAGATGCGTGCCCGCGGGGCGACGCTGACGGACGTGGTGGTGCTGGTGGTGTCGGCGCCCGAGGGCGTGATGCCGCAGACCATCGAGTCCATTGCGCACGCGAGGGCGGCGGGCGTGCCGATCGTCGTGGCGCTCAACAAGACCGATCGCCCCGACGCGACCGAATCGCAGATTCAGCGAACGCTCAAGGACCTGGGCAACGCGGGATTGAATCCGGTCGAGTGGGGCGGCGACGTCGAGGTCGTGCGCACCAGCGCGACCAATGGCACGGGCATCACCGAACTGCTCGAAGTCCTCGACTATCAGGCCCAGTTGCTGGATCTCAAGGCGGACTTTGCCGGCCCGGCGCGCGGCACGGTGATCGAAGCCAAGACGGAAGAAGGCCGTGGCGCGGTCGCAAACATCCTGATTCAAGATGGCGAACTCAAGGTCGGGGACTTCATTGTGGTCGGGCGCGGCTACGGCCGTGTCCGCGATATCTCGGATGATCGGGGCAATCGGCTCAAGTCGGCCCTGCCGCCGATGCCCGTGCAGATCTCCGGCATCGACCAACTGCCCGATGCGGGCGACAAGTTCTATGTCGTGGACAGCCTTCGCAAGGCGCAGGATGCGGCCGAACAGCGGCGTGATCGCGAGCGGCAGATTCAACTCGCCCAGCCGCGCGTCACGCTCGATTCGATCTTCAGCCAGATCGCCGAGGCGGATGTCAAGGAAATCCGCGTCGTGCTCAAGGCCGATGTGCAAGGCTCCGTCGATGTGCTCAAGAACGAAATCGAGAGCGTCAAGACGGAAGAGGTCAAGTGTCGCGTGCTGCACGCGGCCGTGGGCGGCATCACCGAGAGCGATGTGCTGCTGGCGGATGCGTCAAAGGCCGTGGTGATCGGGTTCAACGTGATTCCGTCGGGCAAAGCGCGGCAACTGGCCGAGCAAAAGGGCGTGGAGATCCGCACATATCAGGTGATCTACGACATCACCGACGATCTGAAGAAGGCGGCGGAAGGCTTGCTCGCGCCGGAACTTCGGCAGGAGATTCTCGGTCACGCGGAGGTCCGCCGCGTGTTCAAGGTGTCCAAGGTCGGAGCGATTGCGGGGTGCTATGTTACCGATGGCACGGTGCAGCGCGACGCGTTCATCCGCGTCACCCGCGGGGATGTGGTCATCGAGAACGATCGCCGGCTGGAGCAACTCAAGCGCTTCAAGGACGACGCGAAGGAAGTTCGCGCGGGCATGGAATGCGGCATGAAGATCGCCGGGTATGACGACATCAAGGAAGGCGACATTCTGGAATGCTACAAGAATGTGGAAGTGAAGAGGACGCTGTAGTCACGCACAGGCGAGACGCCTGTGCCACCGGTGGTCGCGCGGTTCATCGATGGTGATCGGCACGCTCCAGTTCGAACTCCTGATCCACGACGTGCAGTCCATCAAAGACAAGCGCCGCGTGGTCAAGTCGCTTAAGGATCGCCTGCACCGCGAGCACATGGTCAGCATCGCCGAAGTCGGCGATGCGGATGATCCGCGAAGGGCGGTCATGTGTCTGGCCCTGGTCGGGCGCGATGGCGCCATCGTCGGCCAGGTGCTTGATCGCATCAGCGCCAAACTCCGCGCGATGCTCGACGCGGAAGTCGGCGAGTGCCGGCGCGAGGTTCTCCACGGCACGGCCATTGAAGCCGCGGCTGCCGACACGGCCGTCAATGACGACGAACCGATCAACGACCCGGCCCTGCGCGATGAACTGCTCGCCCACTATCGCGCCGATGGGAGTGCCCCCGCATGAGTCGTCGCACGGAACAGATCGCGGCGGCGATTCGGCGTGAACTCCAGCAGTTGCTGGTGCGCGGGCTTGCGGATCCGCGAATCACCGGACTCATCACCGTCACCGGCGTTCGCGTCACGGGCGATCTCAAGACCGCCCATGTGCTCGTTTCGGTCATGCCCGCCGAACGAACAAAGGCGACGATGGCCGGCCTTCGTGCGGCCGCAGCGCACCTGCGCCATGAACTCGGTGGGGCGGTGGCGATGCGTTCGCTGCCGCATCTCGTGTTCGAACTCGACGACTCGCTTCGTCGTCATGCGGAGGTTCTTGGGGCGATCGCGCGTGCATCGGCGGAGCGTGAAGCCGCGGACGCGGCTCGATCGGCGCAGGAGGCGCCAGCCGATGACGAGGGGTCGGCGGCATGACTCCAGAGCAGGTTGAGTTGCTTCGTGTGCTGTTGGCGCAGATTGCGATGGAGCCGCGCGAGTATGCGCCGATCACGGGCGAGCGTGCATTCGATGACGCGCTGATCAACGAGTTCATTTTTTCAATGTTGCTGTGGGAGGCGTCGCTGTCGCGGGCGCGCACGGCGTTCGAGGCGTTGGCGCGCGGCATGGTGGATTACAACGAACTTCGCGTGAGCCTGGTGGAAGAGATTGTCGGACTCATCGGCGCGGACTATCCGATGGCCGGCGAGCGGGCGCTGCGGCTGCGTTCAGGGCTGAGCGGCATCTTCGCGCGTGAGCACGCCGTGTCGCTGGCGAGCCTGCGAGACCAGGCCAAGCGCGATGCGCGCGGGTATCTCGCGTCGCTCAGCGGTGTGCCGGCGTTCGTCGCCGCGCGGGTGGCTCTGGTGGGGTTTGGAACGCACGCCCTTCCCGCCGACACGCGCACCGTGGCCGTCCTAGCGTCGCTGGGCATCCTGCCCGCGGACCTCGACCCTGAACGTGCGGCCGGCTCGCTGGAACATGCGCTTCGTGCCGGCGAAGCGTGGTCCGCGCACATCGGCCTCGAGTTGTGGATGGATGCGAATCCGAGCGTGGTTGCCGCCGCGCAGAACGCTGTCAAGCCACGAGCGAAATCTCGCGGCGGGCGGGCCTCGGGTGATCGATCCAAAGACCGGAGGCGATCGCCCGAGTCGGGCGCCCCATCAGCCCAGTCGAGCGAAGAGGCGTAGGCTCTGACACGAACCATGACACGCGCAAGACCATTTCAGCCCGGCGTTCGCGGTCCACGCCGACGATGCGCGGTGAACATCGCGCAGCGCGCCGTGCTTGTCTCGGTGGCGGGGGTCGTGATGCTCGTGACGGCCATGGGCTGCGCAAGTTCGGGCGGGCGCGATGGTCGTGCAGCGCTCGAATCACGCGCCCAGCGCGAAGCGGCAAGCCTCCGCGTCACGCCTATTGACGCGCCGCCGCCGCCGATGCTCGCGTCGCTGGTCGCGATGCGTGAGGATCGCGAATCGCCACGGCGAACGCTCAGTGACGTGCTTGATGAGGCGCGGCAGCGTCCGCCTGAACGATCACCGACGACGACGCCCGTGTCAGAAGAAGATCGTCTTGCGGCCGTGAAACTCTATGCCGTGGGTCGTGAGAAACTGCTGCGTGGGGGAGCGGGTGAGGCGGCGATGGCGCTTCGGCAGGTTGTTCGTCTGGATCCCACGGCCGCGGAGGCATGGTTGTCGCTGGCGGATGCGGAGTTGGCGCTTGGCGCGCGGGTTGAGGCGATGGCGAGTCTTCGTCGCGCGGTGGACCTGGGCGTGGAGTCGGCGCGGAGCCGCGAACTGCTTGGGCGTGACGCGATGGGACGTGGCGAGTATGAGTCATCCGTGCGCGAGTTTGCGCGGGCGATGGTGGTGCTTGATGACCAGTCTGACCCGGCGCTTCGCTACCTTGTGCCCGTGCAACTCGGTCAGGCGCTGATGGGGCTTGGCGAAGGGCGAGCGGCGCGCGAGGCGCTCGAACGCGGCATCGCGCTGCCGGAACTGTTCACACAGCCCACGCTCTATCGCAATGACATCGTGGCGCTGTATCGTCGCCGCGCGGAAGTGCATCGGCTCATTGGTGATGTCTCGTGTCAACTCGGCGAGTTTGATCGCGCCTTGGCCGCGTATGGCATGGTCCGAACGCTCGCTGAGTCCGATGTCGTCGGACTCGCCCCTCGCGAGGTCTACGCGCTGGTTCGACTGGGACGTCCACACACGGCCGCGGCGCAACTCGTTCGACAGATCGTCGATCACGGTGGTCGCGTATCGACGGAGGAAGTTTCGCTGATCGCATGGCTTGTGGAACACACGGATGTCGGCGAATCGCTCGACGCGGCCCTCGCGAGCCTGGGGCAGGTCGAAGGCGGAGCGCCGCCCAGCGCGCTGACCCGACTTGCGCTTGCGCGGGCCGAGGTGCAGCCGTCCGCCCGCGCCGCCGAACTGCTGATTGAACATCTGCGCACGAGCGAGTGGGACGCGGATGTCATGGCCGCCGTCGTGCGCATCATGCGCGATGAGCCGTTGCATGCCCGCGCGAGGGCGGCGGCCCGCATCGCAGCGACATCAAGCCTCGCGCCGGGCGACGTGGCCGATGCGCTGCTGACGATGGAACCTGATGCGGCCGCGATTCCGAATCTATTGGGCGATCGCGATGTTGAACTCGCGCTCAAGGCGCATCTGCTCGTGAACCTCGGTCGAGATGATGAGGCCATTTCGGGCGTCGAGTCGCTGGCGCGGCGGGAGAGTCTCACGGCTGCGGTGTCAACTGCGCAGGTCGCGGCGACGCTGGGACGCTGGACGATTGTGGATGGAGCGATTGATCGATTGACGCGGGCGATGCCATCAGTCGAGCGCGACGTGTCGCTCGCAATCGCGCTCATGGCGGCGCAGCGATTTGATGAAGCCCTGGCGGCCATTCGCGAACGGGTGAACACCGTCGATCAGATCGCCAGTTCACGAGATCGCATCGCGGTGCTTTCCATCGCCAGTGAAGCGGCCATCGCGGCCAACAACCCGTCGTTCGCGAAGTTCATGGCCACAGCCTGGCTGGCGACTGACGCACACAGCGAGCGAGCGCACGCGCGATGGCTCGTGGCGATGGATCGCGACCCTGGCAGGCAATCGTCAGAAGTGGAAGAGGCCATGCGATCGCTTCGCCGGGCCGCGCCGGATGGTCGATTGATCCGCACCATCCAGGCGCGGGAACTTCTCGCACGCGGCCTGCGCGTGCAGGCCGAGCGTGTGCTGGTCGAGACGGCCGCACAGTATCCGCACGATGTCGCACTGCTGGAACTGTTGTCCTCGGCGTGGGATGACATGATCGAAGCCGGCGATGCCGACGCGGCGAGCCGCGCGGAAGGTTGGATTCGCGAGCGATTGGAAGCTGTGCCGCAGTCGCCGCTGCTGGTGTCGATGCTTGCCCGCGTGCTGGCGGCGTCCGGGCGCGGGGATGAGGCGGTGGACGTGTTGACGGATCGCCTCGCCGTGTCACCTGTGCCGCAACTGGCGCGCCTTCGTGAGGCGGTGTTGCGAGGATCGCTCGACCAATCTGAAGTGGCCCAGCGCCTGATGCGTGAGCGTCTGAGCGGCGCTCGCCAGGGTGTCGAAGAAGTCATCGAACGCACGGACCTGCATGTGCGCGATGGCGATCATGCCGCGGCCGCGTTGGCGCTGCGCTCGGGTCTGCCGCGCGGGGTGACGTTGACGCCGGCGCAGCAGTCCGTATTGACGTTTGTCCTCGATCGCGCATCGGCGGGCGTCGGGGCAGACTCACGATCGCCGAACATGACAGCGCTGCGTTCAGATGGTGATCGTCGCGAGGACGTCATCGACATGTTTGAATCGTTCGTCGCGGCGGGGGGGGCGATGCCTCCGACGCTGCACGCCTCGCGCATCGTGCTGCTTGCGTCGCGCGAGTCTGATGACGAACGCCCGATCATCGCCGCCACGGAGGCGGCGTGTGAGGAGCATCCGTCGCTTGCGACGCCGATGGTGCAAGGCGGCCTGCGTGCGCTGCTTGATCTTGGCGAAGAAGATCGTGCGCTCGCGCTGCTGCGCGCGGTCGGGACGCGAGCGCCCGCGGCGGATGTGTTTGCCACGTGGCTGCAACTCGTCGTCCAACGCGGCGACGCGGACGATGGACGTGCGCTCGTGTACGCCGCGCATACGGCCGCATTGTCCGCGGATGTGTTGCGCCTGCTTCGCGAGATGGCGCCGGTTTCCACGGCCGAAGCATCCGGAGAAATGGCGTACATCATCGGCGTGCTGATGTATGGCGATGGACGCGAGGCGGACGCGATGGAGATGTATCGCGTGGCGCTGGAGGTGTATCCACGGCACGGTTGGGCGGCGAACAACCTCGGATATCATCTCATCGATCAGGTTTCGCCGACGCCGGCGCACCTGCGCGAAGCGGAGCACCTGCTGCTGATGGCGCAGCGCGAGTTGCCCACCGAAAGCAGCGTGCTGGATTCCGTCGGCTGGCTACGTTACAAGCAGGGCATCATGCTCACGCGCGAGCAGCCATCGGGCGATGGCGAGATTGAAGGCGCTGTGTCGCTGTTGCGCCGGGCCAGCGCGATGGCGCAGGCGGAACCCAACCCGACGATCCTCGATCATCTCGGCGACGCCCTGTGGGCGTCGGGCGATCAACTGGGGGCCGTCGAAGCGTGGGAACGTGCAGAGACCGAAGCGACGATCGCCTTTGAACGCATTCGTCGCACGCCGGGCACGCTGCGAATGCGAGAGGAACTTCAGTCGCTGATGACATCAGCGAGGGCGAAACGTGCGGCCGTGGACGCGGGCGAATCGCCCGCAATTGCTTCGTATGTGCAGGGGCCGTGATGATGAGTGTCAATCGCGTCGCCGGAGTGTGGTCGCGAGGGTCGAGAGGGAGCGTCACGCGTGGCTGGGCATAGTCGCTGGAAGAACATCAAGCACCGCAAGGCCGCGTCCGACGCGAAACGCGGGAAGATCTGGAGCAAGTGCGTCAAAGCGGTGATGGTCGCGGCGAAGGTCGGCGGGCCGGACCCCGCGTCGAACCTCTCACTGCGCTATGCGATTGATGAAGCGCGATACGCCAATGTGCCGCGCGACACGATCGAACGCGCAATCAAAAAGGGCGCGGGCGAAGTGGGGGGGGAGGACTGGGTCGATGTGCGCTATGAAGGCTTCGGCCCCGGCGGCGTCGCAATCCTCGTCGATGCGCTCACGAACAACCGCACGCGGACGGTCGGCGACTTGCGACTGATCTTCGGCAAACACGGCGGGAATCTCGGCGCGGCCGGGGCCGTGGCGTATATGTTTCAGCCGCGCGGCGTGGTGGTCGTGAAGGCGGCGCGGACGGAAGAGGAACGCGTGATGGAGTTGGCCGTGGATGCGGGCGCGGTCGATGTCCAGCCGCCGGAAGATGCGGATGACGGTTGGACGATTCTGACCGAGCCGGCGGAGTTCGCGATGGTCAAGGATGCCCTGGAGCAAGCCGGCCTGACCATCGAACGCGCAAGCCTGGAGATGATTCCCGAGACGCGCACGGCCGTGACGGGCGATGTGGCGGAACGCCTCGCGGACCTGATCGACGCAATCGAAGACAACGACGATGTGCAGAAGGTCTCGACGAACGCGGAGTTTGTGGATCAGGGGTGAGGCGGCAGCCATTTCAGTTGTCGAGCAATGGCAAGCGTCGTCGCGATGCACGAGTGCCTTGATGCGAACACCGCCAGGTCATCCCGCGCCACCCACGCCGCATCCTCATACTCCCAGTGTTCCTCGCCGTCGATCGGCGAATGTACGTTCACATCGGAAGCAGCGCGAGCCATCACCACGATGTCCACGCTGCGAGCCGCCGTATCGTGACACAGCGCCACGGCCGCGGCATCATGCAGTTCCATCGCGCCCCCGAGTTCCTCGCGAATCTCGCGATGCAGTTCCGCGACGATGTCCGCGAACGTCAGCGCGGCGGCGGGGGGGGGCGACAGGCCGCCCGATGGGCCAAACTCCCACATCCCCGGATACATGTGCGACTGGGCCGACCTTCGCCCGAGATGCACGCGGTCACGCCCATCGCTTCCTTGCATCACCAGCACACCCGTCACCGCCAGCAGGCGAACGCCGGTGGACACGGCATCACCAACGGCGTGCCACATGTACGATGATCGCCGTGCCCGCAGCGCTCCGTGCGAAAGATCAACATCCACGAGCGACAGGATCGGGCCATTAAACAGCCGTGGATTGTCGCGCTGCATCGCGTGCCAGATGTCCAGCGCCCGCGCGGAAGGTGGCCGTGTGCCCGCTTCATCGCTGGCCTCTGAAATGTCAACACGAAGCGTCGTCGCGAAGGCGAGCGGGATCGGCTCGCACCAGGCCGTGCGATTCATGACAGCAGTCCACGCACCACGCCCGCCAGGTCGCCATCGCCATCATCGCGCCCTTGTCCGCGCAGGGCAGCCAGGCCCTTTTCGCCGAGCAGATCGCCCAGGCCGAGTTCCCGCGCCTCGGCTTCGACGATGGCCGCGGCCGCGGCCTTGGCCTTGTCCAGGGCTTCGTTGATGGCCTGGGCGATGAGCGCTTCGGCCATGGCTCGCGAGCGTTCATCGTTCGAACCTGTGGCCAGCGCGGGCGAGAGTTTCACGGCCTCGATGCGCATCTCGCCGGTGATGATGGCTTCCACCGCGCCCCCGCCGGCCGCGGCCGACACGCGAAGCGAGCGAAGTCTCTCGCGCACGCGTCGGCTCGATTCGCTCAGGCGTTCCTTGTCGCGCATGAGTCCGGCCAGGGCGCCCATCGCCTTGAGTTGGTCAAACATCACGCCTCCTCGCGCGGTTCATCAGGAACATCATCATCGAAATACGCCTCAGCATCGAGGATCACCTCATCATCGATGAGCATGTCCTCCGCCCCGCCATCGGCGCGGGCCGCGGTGTTCGCGGTCACGGCCGCCTCGAGTTCCGCCTCCCCATCGCGCCGCCGTCCGCGCACGACGAGCCGGATCGGCACTTCGCCAAAGGGCAACTCTTCGCGAAAGCGGTTCAGCAGAAAGCGTTCATACCCGGCCGTGAACAGCTCGGGCCGATTCACCACCAGCACGATCGTCGGCGGCTGCACCGACACCTGCGCCACATAGAGCAGCTTCACCTGCGAGCCGAGCTTGTTCGGCGGGCCGCGAAGTTCGAGAATCCCGCGCACCAGGCGATTGAGCACGCCCGTCGTCACGCGACGCCCCGCCTGCCCGTGCAGATCAAACGCGAGATTGATCGTCTCGCGAATGTTGAGTCCCCCGGCCGCCGACATCAGCGAAATCGGGGCGAAACTCAGTCCCGCCAGCGCCTTGCGCAGATACGCCTCATACGCCTCGGGCGTGATGGGCTTGCCCGTAGGCCCGGCCGTGCCTTCGACGAGATCCCACTTGTTGACCACGATCACGACGGGCTTGAACGCCTTCTGTATGAGCATCGCGAGTTGTTCATCAACCTGTGAGACTTTCTCCGTCGCGTCGATGAGCATGAGGATGACATCGGCGCGGTCGATGGCCCGTTTGGCGCGGTCGAACGCGAACCACTCGATGCGATCGGCGAAACTCTTCTTGCGGCGAAGCCCGGCCGTGTCGATCGCGAGGATCGAACGGCCATCCATCTCGAACCGCACATCGACGGCATCGCGCGTGGTGCCGGCGATTTCCGAAACAATCACGCGAGGCTCGCCCGCGAGCGCGTTGACCAGCGTGCTCTTGCCGGCGTTGCGCTTGCCGACGATGGCGATCTTGAGGTCCGCGGCCACCTGCGGATCATCGGTGGCGGTGGGCGTGATTTCATACAGGCGATCGAGCAGATCGCGCCGCATGTAGTTGCTCGTGGCGGAACACAGCAGCGGCTCACCAAAGCCCAGCCCGGCAAGTTCGTGGGCGTGCGCTTCCCATCGCGGGCCGTCAACTTTCGTCGCGACGACGAGAATCTCCGCGCGATGTGATTGATCTGAACCCGGTGGCACGGCCATCCCGCCTGTGCGTGTCTGTTCTTTCCCCGGTGGCACAGTCATCCCGCCTGTGCGTGTCTGTTCTTTCCCCGGTGGCACAGGCGTCTCGCCTGTGCGACTCTCCTTCGCGCGTTCCCTCTTCCTCGACTCCTGCACGAACTTGCCCTCGCGCAGCCGCCGGGCGATCTCCTGATCCTCCGCCGTGATCCCCGCCTGCGTATCAACGGCAAAGAGCACGATGTCCGCCGATGCGATGGCCTGGGCGATCTGAAACTCGATGTCTTTGGTGAGCGTCGCGAGATCCTCGCCGACTTCATTGAACCGCCGCCCCTCGGCGACATACACGCCCACGCCCCCGGTGTCGATGATCTCGACGGGTTTGGATGGCCCGGCATGTTCGCCATCGGGATGGGGCAGTTCGACGATGGCCGCGACGCGATCGCGCGTCACGCCGGGCGTGGGATCGACGATCGACACCTTCGCCCCCGCGATCATGTTCAGCAGGGAACTCTTGCCGACGTTGGGCCGGCCGACAATGGCGATCCGAGGAAGTGGCACGGGGGATTGTAGGTGGGGCGGGGCGTACGCAGAGTCCGCCGAGATCACACAGAGATCGCGGAGAAAAGCGGTGGTTGGCGCCAGGGCGGGGGGTTCAACGAGAAGCGGAGAAGAGTTCAGCGCGAAGGTGCGAAGAGGGGCGAAGAACGCGAAGAGGAATCAGGGGGTGATGTGTCCGGACCATCGACGTGTGCCATGGCCATCGCTCTGGATGGCTATGCGGAGGTTCCGTCGCCACCGATGCCCTCGCATAGCCACGCAAAGCCGTGGCCATGCCACCCGCCGATGTCACCCGAGGCCGTGATGGATGCTCACGACGTTATGGCTGACAGTTGGCGAAGAGGTTCTGGAAGCAGAGGAAGTCGAAGATGTCGCAGATGTTGCTGCCGGTGGAGGTGTCGCAGTTGCAGGCGTAGGGGTCGGCTTGGTCGAACTTGTTGCCAAAGCAGAGGAAGTCGAAGATGTCGAGGACGCCTGCGCCGGTGGTCTGATCGCAGTCGGGGTAGAGGCCGTACTCCCAGGTGTCGTCAAAGATGATCTGAGGGCTGGCTTGGCCACCGAACATGACGATGCGCTGGCGGTGGGAGTCATACGTCATGGCCATGTCATTGCGACGGGGCGGACCGGGGACCATGACTTGTGTCCACGCTTGTCCGTCCCATTCCCACGTATCGTTGCCGGTGGTGGATGACTCGCCGAACCGACTCATGACGCAGACGCGACGATGCGAGTCGTATACAAAGGTATGCCGGCCGGTGGGTGGCGGTCCCTGCGTTGATCGCAGGGTCCATGCGAGTCCATCCCACTCCCATGTGTCTCCCAAAACTTCCGAAGGCGACGACGTAAAGCCTCCGAAGAGTACCGTGACGCCACGGTTCTCGTCATAGGCGATCGCATGTTCGTACCTCGCGACAGGTCCGCCCGTGGCACGTAGCGTCCATCGTTGGCCGCCGTATTCCCATGTGTCCCCCAGATCATCGCCGCTCGCATTGAGGCCGCCAATGAGAACGCAGACGCCGCGCCGGGAATCAAATGCCATGGCATGTGCTCTCCGCTCTGAGAGCGGCCCGATTCCGATCTCGGTCCACGTCTGGCCGTCCCATTCCCAGGTTTCATCAAGCACGAACGATGGTCCCAACCCGCCAAACAACACGAAAACGCGACGAAGTGAGTCGTATGCAACTGCGTGACTTCCGCCCGAGTTGGGTTGTGATCCAAAATGTTGCGACCAGTTAACGCCATCCCATAGCCACGTTGACGTCCCCGGCGCTCCAAGAGTTCCATCATATAAGAGCGACACACGATAAGATTCACCGTATGCAAGCGACTGGCCCCAATTTTGTCCGGGGGGCGAATTGGCCTCAACCAGCCACCACCGCTCACACTGTCCAAAGGCGAACGTGGATAGTCCACCGATACACGCGGCACCTATACGATATGACACTTTCATCGTTGCCACCTCATGAACTTTCCGAACCGGTCCCAGCGGTTCATCGGAAGTCGTCCGGTTGCGTAGTTCCACGCGGCACCCACTTTGCGATATACGCTGGAATGTCTGGCGATGGGCGTGCCGCCTTTGAGGATGAACCGGTAGATGTCTCCAAGCGTCATGTTTTCGCCATTGCCTGGATTCGGCGATGATTTAGGGGAATAGAGATAGGGGTAGCTGCCGTTGCTTACCCCGAAATAGACGGGCGTAGTCATCCAATTCCCGACCCAGTGTGTATTGTAGCCGAGCGTCCGGTCGTATTTGTCGTTCTCATCTCGATTCCACCACGGTGCCGAGTCGTAGTCCAGCACTCCGAACCACACGGCGCCCGGCCGTGCGGTGTCATCGCCGCCGGCGATGGCTTCGCCGACGAGGAGGAATCCCTCATCCTGCATCTTGTCTGAGTGGCACAGCGGTATCAACATGCCGCGCCAGACGCCCGCCTGGTCTATGGCAAAGCAGCGGTAGCGGTGGTCGCCGTCGGGATCCTCGGCCTTCCACTTCGACATGAGCAGGTCAAAGTAGACATCACTGGTGGCCGGCGCGATATTACGTTCGTACATGTTGCCTGTGCCTGTGAGCTCGGCATCCGCATCCATGGCGAACCCGCTGCCGGTGTAGAACCAGCCGCGACGATTGCGCTGCGTCGGAACGCCGTAGCCGACATCGTCGCTCGCTTCGCGGAGGTTCAGTTCGGTCCAGACCGCCGCCATGATCATCCACATGTCTTCCGTGATGCGCGGCTCGTCGTACGTCTCGCCGCGGTTCATGGCGCTCGAGAAGACATCGCTGGGGAAGATTCCGAAGCCGGGCAGGTGGCCGCCGGGGAGGCGAAACATGATCTCAAAGTCATCGCAGGCGTTGATGGCGTGCTTGGCCCGTCGAATCAGTTCGAGCTGGATGCCCGTGGCGCTCGCGTCTCGCCAGTTCTGATTTTGGCCGTATGGGTTGTCATTGTACCCATCCTCCCCCCGGAAGAGGCCTCCGAGATCGGCGATCGGCTTTCGTCCGAGGACCGGTCTGGAAAGCAGACTATTGCTGTCCGGGTACGGCTGCTGGGTCTGCGTGATCGGGGTGCCCAGCAAGATGCCCGCGCGGAAGGGCGGGGTGGCATTGAGATGCTCGGTCGTGGCGGGGTGGCATTGAGATGCTCGGTCGTGCCACCAAGATCGCTTCGATCTTGGT
>CAZTPJ010000078.1:0-16081 GCA_964614515.1 uncultured Phycisphaeraceae bacterium
GCGGAGACGTGGGATCGGGCGTGGTCCGCGGGGTTGTGGGCCGCGGCGTGGGGCAAGTCGATCGAGGGTTTGACATCCGCGCAGGCGGCGTGGACTCCCGCGCCGGGGCGCCACTCGATCTGGCAGATCGTGCTGCACATGTGCTTCTGGCGGGAATATGCGATCAGCCGTGCCGAAGGGGGGGCGACCAAGCCCGATGAGGAGATCGCGCGGAACAACTTTCCTGACATTGATGACACGTCCGAGGCCGCATGGGCGAAGGCGCGGGCTCGATTCGAGGAATCGCACAAGCGCATCGCGGCCGGGCTTCGCAACCCCGACCCATCCTTCGACCGCCTCGCCGGCCTGCTCGGACACGACAGTTACCACATCGGCCAGATCAACTATTTGCGGGCGCTGCAGGGCCTTAAGCCGATTGAGTAGGTCATGCCTCACGCCGCACTGGTCGCGCTCTCAGGGTTTCGCGTTCGCGAAGAAAAATTGGCCGAAGTCGGCGCGACGCTGCCCGGGCTTCGCCAGCGTGTGACGGCGATCGGGGCGCTGCCGCCGCTGGGGCTGTTGACGCTGGCGGGCATGATGCCTGCGGGGTGGACCGTTTCGTTGCATGAGGCCCAGCGTGTGGATGAGTCCCTGGCTGATTGCATCGCGGCCGAAGCGCCCGCGGTGGTCGCGATCTCGTCGCTGACGGCCTCGGTGCTTGAGGCGTACGCGCTCGCCGATCTGCTTCGGCCGCGCGGCATCACGGTTGTCCTCGGCGGCCTGCATGTGACCGCGTGTCCTGATGAATCGCAGCGCCACGCCGACGCCGTCGTGGTGGGCGATGGCGAGCCTGTGTGGGGAGAGGTGCTTCGCGATGTTGAGCGCCGCACGCTGCGGGCACGCTACCAGACGGCGCAACCGTTCGAACTGGCCCACGCACCGCTTCCGCGATTTGGCCTGCTCGGCCGTGTGTCACGACCGAGGTTCACCGTTCAGACGTCCCGGGGGTGTCCGTTCGCTTGTGACTTCTGCGCGGCGAGTCGGTTGCTCGGGCCGTTTCGTCGAAAGCCTGCGGCACTCGTGCGACGGGAACTCGACGCGATCCGCGCGATCGACACTCGGCCGGCGGTTGAGTTGGCCGACGATAACACATTCGCGGCCGGCGGGCCGCATGATGATCTGCTTGCCGCGCTGGCGGATTCGGGTGCGCGGTGGTTCACGGAGGCGGATTGGCGTCTGGGTGAGAATCCGCATGTCCTGTCGAAACTGGCGTCGAGCGGGTGCGTACAGGTTCTGGTGGGCATCGAATCGCTCGTGCATCACCACCCTGGCATGGGGGCGAAGCGTTCGACGCTGGACCGGATGATGGACGCCGTGCGCGCGATTCAGGAAGCGGGCGTGGCCGTGATCGGGTGCTTCATCGTCGGCAGCGACGGCGAAACTCGGGCGTCGATCGATCATCTTGCGGAGTTTCTTGAATCTGATCCGTGCGCAGACGTGCAGGTCACGCTTCAGACGCCGTTTCCGGGCACGGCGCTTCGCGCCCGTCTTGCGCGGCAGGGCAGGCTCTTGGCTGACCGTGATTGGTCGCACCATACCCTGTTCGATGTGACCTACAGGCCCGACGCCATGTCAGTCGATGAGTTGGAGCGTGGGTTTGCTGACCTGCTTCGCGCCGTGTTCGCGGCCGCGCCCGCGCGGCGCCGAAGCGAGATCCGTAGGACCGTATGGGCCAGGAATCCGGCGCTCCATCCATGAAAGCCACAACACTGCCTCGTTTCCTGTTCGGCTCGCGATCTGCCATCGTGGAGGTGGCACATTCACCGTGGGCGATCGTGTGCGGCGTGCTGTTCACGATCTCCGCGGGGTTCGCACGCGAATATGATGGAGAGGATCTGCTGCACGAGCCGTGGCACGCGCTTCGCCCGCTGGGGGCATCGCTCGTGTCGGGCACGGCGTTGTTTCTGCTTGTGCATCTGGTCGCGATGATGCGATCCAGCGGCGAACAGCCGCGGCCGACGATCTTCGCCGCGTATCGGACGTTCATGGGCCTGTTCTGGATGACAGCGCCGCTGGCGTGGCTGTATGCGATTCCGTATGAGCGGTTCTTGTCGCCGGTGGAAGCGGTGCAGGTGAACCTGTGGACGCTTGCGCTCGTGGCGACGTGGCGCGTGTTACTCATCACGCGCATCATCAGCGTCGTGTACGGTGCGCGGTGGCTTCCCACGTTCACGCTCGTGATGCTCTACGCCGATATCGTTACCATCGCGGCCGTCTTTCTCGCACCGATGCCCGTGATTGACGTCATGGGTGGCCTGCGCCAGACGGAGCGCGAGGCGATCGTGGCGAGCGCGACGTTCACCATCCGCGTGCTTTCAGTGATCAGTGCGCCGGTGTGGCTTCTCGCCGCGTTAATCGGCGCGGTCTTCTTTCACCCCAGTTGGCCAAGGCATGAACACCGGGCGGTTGAGGCGAAGTCAAGGGGTCTGTTGGTGCTGGCGGCAGCATCAGTTCTCATCTGGACTCCAGCGCTCGTTGTGACCCAGCCGGAGCAGATGCGCAAGCGGCAAGTGGAGCGATTCCTGTCCGATGGACGCATCGCCGAAGCCCTTGCGTACATGTCCAATTGCCGCGAGAGCGACTTTCCGCCTGGATGGGAGCCTCCGCCGCACATGGGGACCTGGAACCCAACTCCGCGATTGATCCTCGTTCGCGCCGCGATTCGCGATCAGCAGCCGGCGGATTGGGTGCTGGAGATCTACCTCGCCAAGACGCGGCGCGAGATTGCGCAGATGGGTTCGGAATTCGGCATGGGTCGTGATGTGACGGATTTCGCACGGAACCTTGACAGAGTGGTGGAGCGATCAGGAGATTCGGAGTTTTTTCAGGCCACCTTGCGCCTTTCCGTCGATGCGGCGCGGTTCCTGATCGAGCATGATCGTTCCCTTTCAACGGAGGATATCGATGCGCTGACCAGGATCATCGACCTGGCTTCGGGCATGTCTCCCATCGGCGAACCGGACCGTTGACGCTCGGCCTGGACCGGGCGGAGCGCTCCCCAGGCACCACAGAACCGGCCTCTGCGCCCGGAAATCGGCCGGGCGCGCCCGCTTGCATTCCCCCCGCCCGCGCGGGATGATACTGTTTCCCGCTCGCGGGGGGCGGGACGGAATCACTGGGAGACCCATCATGACATTGAAGACTCGTTCGATTCGTACAGGCCGGTTGGTTCGCACGGCCGTGTTTTGCACAGCGCTCGTCGCGCTCGCGTCCGCGAGCGTGTCCACAGCACTGGGCGCATCGCGGCCTGACGGCGACAGGGAGAAACTGCAACAGCGCCTTGGCATGACCGACGGCGACTTTTCCATGCTGCTGCGCATCATGGATGAAGGCCGGAACAACAACAAAGTCATGGAGCATCTGTCGCACCTCTGTCTAGAGATCGGCCCGCGTCTGACCGGCTCGACCCGGGCCGAGACGGCCAATCACTGGGTTGCGGCGCAGTTCGAGGCGATGGGTCTGGATCATGTCGAAGTGCGGCAGTGGGGCGAGATTCCCGTGCGATTCGATCGCGGGCCCAGCAGCGGCAAGATGACCAAGCCCGTCGAGCGCGAGTTCGAGTTCACCGCGCGCTCGTGGTCGGCGGGGACCAACGGCCCGGTTCGCGGCGTGGTGCTGCGCGAGCCGCGGACGGATGAAGCCTTTGAAGCGATCAAGGACAAGGCGGCCGGGGCGTGGATTCTGCGGTCGCCGGGGGATGCGGGTCGTCGCGGTGTGGTTGGCGGCGGGGATGAACCGCGCGAGTTTCTGCCGCAACTGCATGAACTCGGCATCGCGGGGCTTATCACCACCGCGCGGGCGGAGATCGTCAACACCGGCGGCGCACGCGGCTGGCGCGACATGAACCCGGATGAACTGCCCACGGAAGTGTCCGTGACCATCCGCCGCTCCGACTATGACGCGATCAACAGCCGGCTCGCCGATGGCGATGAAGTCGAAGTCGAGTTTGACCTGAACCACACGTTCGTCAAGGGACCGATTCCGGTGTACAACACGATCGGCGAGATTCGCGGGTCGGTCTGGCCGGATGAAGTGGTCATCATCGGTGCGCACCTGGATTCGTGGGATGGCCCCGGCTCGCAGGGGACGGTGGACAACGGCACGGGGAGCAGCGTGACGATCGAGGCGGCGCGGATTCTCAAGGCCGTGGGCGCAAAGCCCAAGCGCACCATCCGCTTCCTCCTGTTCACGGGCGAGGAACAGGGCCTGCTGGGGTCGCGGGCGTATGTGGCGGCGTTGCCCGATGAAGAGAAGGCCAAGATCTCCGCGATCTTCGTCGATGACAGCGGGACCAATCGCGAGTCATCGCTGACGTGCATCGCGTCGATGGAACCGATGCTCGGCGGCGCGGTTGAGGCGATGAACTACGCCTTCCCCGACATGACGGTCGAACTTCAGGTGCGCGAGCGCATGCCGCGCGGCGGCGCCAGCGATCACGCGCCATTCAACGCGGTCGGCATTCCCGGCTTCTTTTGGGGCAAAACCGGCCGTGCGGATTATCGCTACGCCTGGCACACGCAGAACGACAAGATCGATCAGGCGATTCCGGAGTATCTGACGATGAACTCGACGGTGTCGGCGATCGCGGCGTTTGTGTTGGCGCAGGCCGAGACGCTGTTGCCGAGGCAGGTTGATGAAGAGCCGGAGGAACAGGCGGCGGAGGCCGGCGAGGCGAATCCGGTTCGTGCGGGCGTGGAGTGAATCGCGTATAGCCGCACACGCGTGTTGTTGACGATCGGTCAAGATATGCGCTACGACTGTCCAGTTCCTGCGGACTGTCGTTCGTCTTGATTGGCGCAATCAAACAAAGCAGACTCGGTGCCGGTACTTGGGGATCGGGATATGATCTTCAAGTGAAATCGCTCGTGCTGGAACTACAACGCGAGGCGGCCAACGGTTCAACGCCGTTGCCAGATGTGCTGCGCAAGGCCCGCATGGTCGCAACAAAACTGAAACTGCCCGGTGTAAGCGAGTGGATCGCGCACGAGATGGACGGCTATCCACCCAGTGCCGATGTCCCTCCGTATCGCAGGTTGCGCGGAGATGTGCGGGCAAACAATCCTTTCAACGGAGTGCAGATGCCCGTTCGGGTGGATGATGCCAATCTACAAGCCCTGTGGTCAGATGTTTCGATAACACAATCAATCGGAGCGCTGCATGAGTTCTGCAGAGCGGATCCGCCATTTTTGCAGGTCCCGTTCAGTCACGAGCAAGTAATGAAACTGCAGGAGTTCTTTGAGGAGGACACATGGTTTGTTCCGTATCGCCGGATATCAACCCCGGATGTGCGCGGGATTTTTGATGCTGTCCGCAATCGGATTCTGAACTGGACACTGGAATTGGAGGCGCAGAGCATTCTTGGAGAAGGAATGACCTTCTCTGACGCGGAGAAAGAGAAGGCCGCCAGCACACCGTCAGTTCAGATCGGATCCGTCCAGAACTTTCAAGGGGTAATCGGAACAGTAACTGACAGCACGGTTAGCATTGACAGTGTGCAGAGCATGGACGCTGCCCTTTGCAGCCGCGGCTTCTCCAAGGAGGAACGAATAGAGATTCAGCGACTAATTGCGGAATTTAAGAGCGCACCCACGGAATCACGACTAGCAGTTGCGAAGCGAGGAATTGAATGGGTGATGGATCATGCCCTGAAACTGGGCACGCTCGCTTCAATGTTCCGAGATTTCTTCGGTGCAAGTCGGTAACTAGAGTATTGAACGCCAGAACACGTCATCGCAGAATGCTGCCGAGATATCGTCCCGTGTGGCTTGCCTTGACCTTCGCGATGTCTTCCGGGCGTCCGGTGGCGATGATGCGTCCGCCGCCGTCGCCGCCCTCGGGGCCGAGGTCGATGATCCAGTCCGCGCACTTGATGACATCGAGGTTATGTTCGATGACGACGAGTGTGTTGCCCGCGTCGGCGAGGCGATTGAGCACGACGATCAACTTGCGGATGTCTTCAAAGTGCAGGCCCGTCGTGGGTTCATCGAGGATGTACAGCGTGCCGCCGGAGATGCCGGGCATGTTCTTCGTGCCCCCGGCCTTGCCCAGTTCCGTCGCGAGTTTCACGCGCTGCGCCTCGCCGCCCGAGAGCGTCGTGGATGGCTGGCCAAGCGTGATGTAATCAAGGCCCACATCGCGCAGGCACTCGGCCACGCGAAGAATCTTCGGATGGCTGTCAAAGAACCCGCACGCATCCTCGACGGTCATGTCAAGCACATCCGCGATCGACTTGCCCTTGTGCAAGACTTCCAGCGTTTCGCGGTCGTAGCGCTTGCCTCGGCAGATCTCACACTCGACATACACATCGGGCAGAAAGTGCATCTCGATCTTCTTGAGTCCCTGGCCCTGACACGCCTCGCATCGCCCGCCGCCGCTGCGCGAATGCACGTTGAAACTGAACCGCCCCGGCTGATATCCGCGGATCTTGGCTTCCTTCGTCTGCGCGAACAGGCGACGGATGTCGTCGAACACACCCGTGTACGTCGCGGGGTTTGATCGCGGCGTACGGCCGATGGGTGACTGATCCACCTCGATCACGCGGTCAACGTGATGCAGGCCGTTGATCTTGTCGTGCGCCCCGGGCTTGACGCGCGCGGCCGTGATGCGCTGTCGTGCGGCCGCGAGGAGAATGTCATTGACCAGCGTGCTCTTGCCCGACCCGGACACGCCGGTGATGCAGATGAACCCGCCGATGGGAAAGGCCGCGTCGATCTTTTTGAGATTGTTCTCGGCCGCGCCCTTGATCGTGATCGCTTTCCTTTCCGAGACCTTGCGGCGCTGCGTCGGCGTTTCGATCCGACGACGGCCGGAAAGGTACATCCCAGTGAGCGAATCGCTGGCGGCGCAGACTTCGGCGATGGAGCCCTGCGCGACGATGCGTCCGCCATGGACGCCCGGACCGGGACCGACGTCGAGCACATGATCGGCCGCGCGGATCATCTCTTCATCGTGCTCGACGACGAGGACGGTGTTGCCGATGTCGGTCAGGTGTCGCAGCGTGGCGATGAGTCGGTCGTTGTCGCGCTGGTGCAGGCCGATGGTCGGCTCATCGAGGACATAGCACGCGCCGACGAGGCCGCTGCCGACCTGTGTGGCCAGGCGGATGCGCTGCGCTTCGCCGCCGGAGAGCGTGGCCGTGCGCCGATCCAGCGAGAGATACTCAAGCCCCACGGACATGAGGAATTTCAGTCGGTTGCCGACTTCCTTGAGGATGGGTTCGGCGATGCGCATCTGTTCGCCGCTGAGCACGAGGTTCTCGATGAATCCGATCGCGTCGGTGATGGTCAGGCGTGAGAACTCGGCGATGTTGAGCATCGCGCCGCGACTCTCCGGGCGTCCGATGATGGTGTTCGAGAACGCCCGCGATACATCCGCGCGGTGCGTGCTCGTCAGCAGCACATGCAACGCTTCGATGCGCAGACGATCGCCGTGGCACATGCGACACGGCGTCTGCGAAAGAAACGTTCCCAGCCATTCCTTCACGGGTTGATTCTCCGTCGTCTCCCACCACTGCGTGATGTTGGGGATGACGCCTTCGAACTTCGGCCCGCGCTTGCCGTTGCCATCGCCCGAGCCGTGCAGGAGAATCTGGCGGATCTTCGCGTCAAAATCGCGCACGGGAGTCGTGAACAACACGCCGAAATCCTTGCAGAACCGCTTGAGTTTCTTGTTGAACCACGCGCGGACGGGGCCGTTCTTGGCCCACGCGGCCACGGCCCCATCGGCCAGACTCAGCGCATCGTTGGGGATCACCAGCGCTTCATCAAACTCAAGCAGCGTGCCCAGGCCGTGACACTCGGGACACGCGCCATACGGCGAGTTGAACGAGAACAGCCGGGGCGAGAGTTCTTCGAGCGCATACTCGGGTCGCTCGGGGTCGGCGAGTTTCGCGGAAAAGGCGTGATCGCGCCAGACGGACTCGCCCCCCCCTTGCGGCTGCTCCACGCTGATGATCACCGCGCCATCGGCGATGCGCAGCGAGGCTTCCACGGCCTCCGCGAGCCGATGCCGTGCGTCAGGCTCCAGCACGATGCGATCGATCACGGCGTCGATGCTGTGCTTTTCATATCGCCCGAGATTCAGCGGATTCTCGCCGGGATCGCGCAGCACATCGCGCAGATCGACGATGACCCCATTGACGCGGGCGCGCGCCCACCCCTGCCGCTGGAGTTGCTCGAGCACATCGCGATGAAACCCCTTTTTCCCGCGAACCACCGGCGCGAGCACCATGATCCGCACGCCGTCAGCGCCCGTCGGTGGCGCGGGCGTCTCACCCGTGCGCGACTCCTTCTTCCCCGGTGGCGCGGGCGTCTCACTCGTGCGCATCTGCTCATTCCCCGGTGGGGCAGGCGTCCCGGCTGCCTTCCTCATCCCCAGCGCCAGCACGGCATCCACAATCTGCGTCGAACTCGTCGCCGAGATCGGCGTCCCCGCACGTTCAACAACCTCGCCATCCTTGCGTGTCTTTGTCGGCGCCCATGAATACGGCGTGCCGCAGCGGGCATACAGCAAGCGCAGGTAGTCATAGATTTCCGTCGTCGTCGCGACGGTCGATCGCGGATTGCCGCTGGCCGATCGCTGCTCGATGGCGATCGTCGGCGGAATGCCCTCGATCTCATCGACATCGGGCTTCTTGAGTTGTTCGAGAAACTGCCGCGCATACGCCGAGAGGCTCTCCATGTACTTCCGCTGCCCCTCGGCGAAGATCGTGTCAAACGCCAGCGAACTCTTGCCCGAGCCGGACAGGCCCGTGATGACGACAAGCCGATCGCGCGGGATCGTCACGTCGATGTTCTTGAGGTTGTGCTCGCGTGCGCCGCGGACGAAGATGCAGCGGTCCGGCTTCGCGGAAGCGCGCGCTGTGACGGCGGCATCGTCCGTCGGCGCGATCGCGGATGCGGCGCGGGAAGGCCGGGCCACGACGACGACCTCGCCGTTGTCGGGGGAGGACTGTTTCGCGGCAGAGCGGCCGCGGCGTGAACGCGGCGCTTTTGGGGCCGCGGATGATGCATGTTTGGGCATATGAAACCTCTGCGGGCATCATAGCCGCGTTCGGGATCTGGTGGGGCTGGGTGTCTCTTGTCGGTCTGAACCGGAATCACCCCGTCGACTGCATCGCCGCCGCGATGGCGTTGATGCTCGCGTAGATCGCGTGCTGGAGTCGCTCGTGCTCGGCGGGGTTCTGCTCGGCTCGGGCGCGGCGGAGGAGTTCGACCTGGGCGAGGTTGAGCAGGTCGGTCCAGGGGTTTCGCGCGCGGATGGCCCGCGCGATCACCGGCTCGTTGTCGAGCAGGGTGCCCTGGCCGGTGATGCGAAGGACCGCGTCGCGCGCCGCGTCGAAGTCACGCTCGAGCAGCTCGTGCATGAGCCCGCCTGACGTGTGTTCCGCCGCGTACATGCGCGCCGTTTCCAGGCGGGACCGGGCCATCTCGCGCTGCGCGTTGTTGATCAGCGTGCGGAAGAACGTCCACGATTCATACGCCTGCGCACACAGGCGCAGGTCGGCCTCGCCGAGTTCCCCCAGCGCTGCGCCCAGCCCATACCACGACGGCGCGAGATATCGCATCTGAATCCACGAGAACACCCACGGAATCGCCCGCAGTCCGTCGAACGTGAGTTCTCCGCCGCCGCGAGAAACCGGGCGTGAGGCGATCGGAAGTTCGCCGATGTGCATCACGGGGCTGACGGTCGTGAACCAGTCCCAGAATTGCGGATGTTCGATCAGCGCGCGATAGACCTCCCTCGAGCGTGTGGCGAGGCGTTCGAGCATTGGCGCGGCTTCGGGGGGCAAGGGCGAAGGCTCGGGCGAGCCGACAACGCCGCCCTTGTGCGCCGAGACGATCATCGCGCTGACGATCTGCTCGAGATGTCGGCGCGACAGGGCCGGCACGCCATAGCGAAACGAGATCACCTCGCCCTGTTCGGTGAACCGGATACGCCCGTTGTGTGCGGGCAGGGGCATCGAGAGAATCGCGCGGTTGGCGCGTCCGCCACCGCGCCCGACGGTCCCCCCACGACCGTGAAACAGGCGAAACGCCACGCCATGATCGCGGCAGACGGCACAGATGTGTTCTTGCGCGCGCTGCAGCGACGCGTTGGCCATCAAGAAGCCGCCATCTTTGTTCGAGTCCGAGTAGCCGAGCATGATCTCCTGAAACGGCGCGCCATCGGCGCCTTCCGCCAGTCCGCGCGCGGCGATGTGCGCGCGATACACCGGCTCGGCAAACATCGTCGCCATCAGTTCCGGGCCGCGCTCAAGATCGTCGATTGTCTCCAGAAGCGGCACGACATCGAGCCCGCTCTCCGCGGCCGGGCCGTCGGCATCGCCGAGCCGGAACAGCCCCGTCTCCTTCATCATCAGCAGCACTTCGAGCATGTCGCTGACGCTGTGCGTCATGGAGACGATGTATGCCCGCACGGCCAGTGGCTCACGCGCGCGCACGTCAGCCACCACGCGAAACACATCGAGCGCCTCGGCCGATTCCTGCGACACCGCCGCACGCATCGGCAGCAGCGGGCGAGGTTTGGCGAGTTCCCGTCGCAACACGTCGAGCCGCGCGGCCTCATCGAGCGACGCATAGTCGGGATGGACTCCGCCGAGACGAAGCATCTCGGAAACAACGCGTTCATGCACACCCGAGTGCTGCCGGATGTCCAGGCTGGCCATGTGCAGGCCGAACGTCCGCACGCGCAGGATGAGTTCGGCCATCGGGCCATCGTCGGCCGGGCCGCCGAGGCCGATCTCGTGCAGGAAAGTCCTGAGTTCGAGAAGATCCACGAGCAGGTCCGAGCCGGTGTACGCAGGATCGCGCGCGAGTTTCGCCTGCATCTGGAGGATGCGCACGCGGAACGGCTCATACCGCGCGTGCGCGAGCACATCCGGGTCGCCTGAGTCAAATGCGCGGTCTCGCTCCAGCGCGGCCTGAAGTCCCGCGGGAATCTCGCAGCGCCGCTCCGAGACGCTCAACTCCTGCCGCAGGTCTTCGAGCGCCCGGGCGGTCTTGTCGCGCGCCGCCCGCGCGAGCATGTCGAGCGTCTGACGCGTCACATCGCTGGTGACACGCGGGTTGCCGTCGCGATCGCCGCCCATCCATGTGCGATACTGCACGACGGCGGGCGTGTCAGCCAGACACAGCCGTGCGCCCACGTCGCCGAATATACCGCGCAGCCCATCGACGATGTCGCGCCCGAGGCGCGGCACGGTGTCCCAGATCGCGCCCGTCAGAAAGTGCAGCCCGTTGCGAACCTCATCCAGCACGCTCAGCCGACGCGCCCGAACTTCGTCGGTGAGGACGAGGATCTGCGTCACCTCGCGCAGGCGCGATTCCAGCCGGCGCTGCTCGCCCGGGGTCAGGCCCGCCTCGGCCCGGCGCTCGAGCAGCGAGGAGACTTCCTGAAGTTTCAATTGCAGCGTCCGCCGCCGAGCCTCCGTCGGATGGGCCGTGAGCGTCGGCTGGATGTCAAGCCGCGAGAGCAAGTCCACGGCCTGCTGCGCCGACAACCCGGACCGCGCGATGCTCACGAGTCCCTCGGCGATCGATTCCGCGCGCGGCTTGTCAAACGTCTCCCCCCGCTCGCGCTCGCGGTTGATCCGCGCGATGTTCGCCTTTTCGGCGTTGTTGAGCAGGTGAAACCGCACGTTGAGGTATCGGATCAGGCCGGCGAGTGCATCCGTGTCGCACGCGCCGATGCGCCGGCGCGCCTCGGCCAGCCCCTCAGGCCCGCCGGACTCACACAGAGGCACGATCGATCGCGCAAGATCGCGCGCGGCCGCCCTCGGCCCTTCGACCACCTCGTCGAGCACACTTGTCACCAGCGCGTAATCGTTCAGTCGCTCCATGTCGCGTGGACCTCGGAGGGAGGATAGGGGCGGTGAGAGCGGTCACCCCGAGAGTCGCGGGCATTCACGGCGTCGGCGCAGACTGATTCGGAGGATTCGCCACCGGTCGCTTGACGGGTCCGCCCATATTCATCCTCATGAGCATGAGCAGACCCACCAGCATCAGCCCGATGGCGACGCCGAGGAGGTAGGTGCGCAGGCGGTCGGTGATGAGGGGCTTGCGCGTCATCGCGGCCACTGTAGCACCCGTCCGTCCCGCCACATCCATTCACGACGCTTGGGGTGGCCGCCGTCGCGCTTGAGTTCCGAGCACCTGCGGCAGGGACACAACCGATGCGCTGGCGAGCACGAGTAGAAACACAACGAACGCCTGTCCCGCTCCGGTGATTACCCACACGAGATAAGCAGCTCCTGCGATGCCTAAAGCCGCAAGCGTGGCCACGCGCGAAAACCGCGCCACCACACTGAGTTTGTTCGATGTCGTCGCCGTACTCGCTTGGTCTGGGACGTCGCGCCTTCGCTCGCCGACGGCGATGTCCTCTGCCCGCAGTCCGTGATCCGCAAGCTTGATCGACAGACCGCACTCGGGACACACCACCCTCCCGCTCGTAACGGGCAGCCCAAGCAGAAAGTACCGGCAGGTCGGGCACGTCACACGCCCCACACGTCGCCCGATCGCCCATCGCAGGATCAGGCAGTACGGCGTCAAAGCCGCTGATAGCGTCACGCAGAACACGAAGAGCGCCACGAGTGTGTACACCATACGTCCCAAGGTCGTCGCGCTGGGATCATTCGTCACACTGGCGGGCAGCACCATCTCTCCTAGCCACGACATCAGCAGCGTCAGCGTTATTCCAACGGGAGCGACGATGAGAAAGGACACGAAGAGGCTGAGACTACGCCACCCCGTTATGCCCTCGACCAGTCCACGGCACTCGGAGTCGGGAAATGAGTCCAGTTCTGGAATCAGGCGCCATGGCCGTGTTGCGACCATCCCAAGACGCCAAGATCGGAAAATCATCGACCAATCAAATCTCATGACGCGTGTCTCTCGCTGTTCATAAGCCTACGAACGTCGCTTCTTCGCCCGCTTGTTTGCCTTCACGCCCGGCATCCCCGCGCGCTTCGGTTGTTTGCCGCCGAGAGCCGCGGACTCGACTTCTGATCGCTTGACCTTCCGCGATCGCAGCGAGCCATCGCTGACCGCGCCTTTGAGCATGCGCACCTGATCGCGCAGCCCGGCCGCACGTTCAAACTCCAGCGACTCGGCCGCCTCGAGCATCTCGCCTTCGAGTTGTCGCATGAGTTCCGCGGCGTCAAAGGCGGGTTCGGAATCCGCGACGGCCTCGCGCGCGGTCTTTCTCGCGCGAAGTTCGGTCTCCAATCCGCGTCGGATCGCCTTGACGATGGTCGCGGGCGTGATGCCATGCTCGATGTTGTACGCGGTCTGGATCGCACGGCGGCGCTGGGTCTCATCAATCGCGGCCCGCATGGCCGGGGTCATCTTGTCGGCATACATGACGACGCGCGAGTTGACGTTTCGCGCGGCACGGCCCATCTGCTGAATCAGGCTCGTGGGGCTTCGCAGGAAGCCCTCCTTGTCCGCGTCGAGAATGCACACGAGCGAGACTTCGGGCAGATCAAGCCCCTCGCGCAGCAGATTCACGCCGACCAGCACATCAAACGCCCCCGTGCGCAGGTCCGTGAGAATCTCCATGCGCTCCAGCGTGTCGATGTCGCTGTGAAGATATCGCACGCGCAGGCCCTGATCGTCGAGATAGTTCGTCAGGTCTTCGCAGAGGCGCTTGGTCAGGGCCGTGACGAGGACGCGCTCGCCGCGCGCGGCCCGCTCCTTGCACCGATCAATCAGGTCGGGCACCTGGCCCTGCGCGGGCTTGACTTCGATCTCGGGATCGAGCAGGCCCGTCGGGCGGATGATCTGTTCGACAACTTCGCCGCCGGTCTTCGCGAGTTCATACGGCCCGGGCGTCGCACTGACGAACATCACCTGCGGCACGATCGCTTCAAACTCCTCGAAGCGCAACGGCCGGTTGTCCAGCGCGCTCGGGAGTCGGAAGCCGTGCTCGATCAACACCTGCTTGCGATTGCGATCGCCGTGGAACATCGCGTGAACCTGCGGCAGCGTGACGTGGCTCTCATCGATGATGAGCAGCCAGTCGCCACGCCCCGGGTGGCCCGCCACTCCGTGGCGGGAGTCGCCTGGGTGGCCCGCCTCTCCGCGGCGGGAGTCGGTGGATGGCGTAACGGATGCCAAGCCCTCCCTGACGGTCGGGCTTCTTATGGCACGGTGATCTCCCGACGCGCTCGGCGAAAACTCGAAGTAATCCATCAGCGTATACGGCCGTTCGCCGGGCAATCGCCCATCCATGTATCGCGAGTAGTTTTCGACGCCCGGACAGATGCCCGTCTCTTCGAGCAGTTCGAGGTCATACTTCGTTCGCGCCAGCAATCGCTGCGCTTCGAGCAGTTTCCCCTCCGAGCGAAGTTGCAGCACGCGGGCATCGAGTTCCTCGCGAATCGCGCCGCAGATCTCGCGCAACTGATCCTCCGGCGTCACATGATGCACGGCCGGGAAGAGGAAAAACTGCCGTTCTTCCGCCAACACCTCGCCGCTGGTGGGGTTGACGAGTTCGACACGTTCGACTTCATCGCCAAAGAGTTCCACGCGCACGGCGAATCGTTCATACGCGGGCCAGATCTCCAGCGCATCGCCGCGCACGCGAAACGTCCCGCGTTCAAACTCGATGTCGATGCGGCGATACTGCATCGTCGTGAGCGTGTGGAGAAGTTGGCGACGATTGATCGTGTCGCCGCGCGTCAGCGTGAGCACCTTGTCGCCATACGCCTCGGGGCTGCCCAGGCCGAAGATGCACGACACGCTCGCGACGACGACGACATCGCGCCGGCTGAGGATGTTGCTCGTGGCCGCGAGCCGCAACAGGTCAAGGTCTTCGTTGCGGCTGGAGTCCTTTTCGATGTAGATGTCGCGCTGGGGGATGTAGGCCTCGGGCTGGTAATAGTCGTAGTAACTGACGAAGTAGTTGACGCTGTTGTTGGGGAGGAACTCGCGCAGTTCTTCATACAACTGCGCCGCGAGCGTCTTGTTGTGGCTGACGATGAGCGTGGGCTTGCCGAGATTGGCGATGACGTTGGCCATCGTGAACGTCTTGCCCGTGCCGGTGGCCCCGAGCAGGCAGACATGCGGCGAGCCGGCCCGCAGCGAGGCCGTCAACTTCGATATCGCCTCGGGCTGATCGCCTGTGGGCGCAAACGGCGCAACGACTTGAAACGGCGTGCTGACCCCTCGCATGAACCATCCTATGCCGACATCCGAACACGCCTCGAACAAACGCCACACAACCACCCTACCCTTGCTCCGTGGCCGATGACGTGTCCACATCCAAACAGCCGCGCACGCACGGCGAACCCTTCAGGCCGTTCGGCACACTTCCGCCCGTCATCACCACCGAAACATGTCTGCAATGCGGGTATGCACTGCGCGGTCTGCCGATCGACGGCCTGTGTCCCGAATGCGGCCAGAGCGTCGAACGTTCACTCCGCGGCGCAAGCCTGCGACATGCGGAGCCAAAATATGTCCGACGTCTCCACCACGGCCTGATCCTTGTGCAATGGGCCACGGGCCTCGGCCTGACCGCGTGGTTCATGCTGCTCGCGGCCATCGGCGCGGGCCTGTTCGCATGGCCGATCATCGAGATCATCCTCGGCGGCGTGTGTGTGCTTGTGGCGGCGAACTATGTCGGCTGGTGGATGGTGACGACGCCCGATCCCGGCCTTCCCGGGGCGCGAAACCGCCGCATGACGCGATGGATCGTTCGGGCGGGACTCGCGGCCGCATATCTGCCGGTCTTGGTCATCGCCATGTCGATGCTTCATCCCGAGTTTGTTCGATGGGTCTTCCATATGCAAGGTGTTCCGGGCATGGCCGGGCTTGCGGTGTGGCTGTCGCTCGCGGGGTTGATCGCGTCGTACATCGCGCGCGTGGCCTACATGCGATGGCTCGCGATGCGCCTGCCGAACCAGTTGCTCGATTCGCAGGCGCTGGCGACCTCGTGGACCGTCGTGATCGTCTCGATCCTCGGTGCGCCGATGTGCCTGATGGGGCCGATGATCGCGAGTTTGCTGTGGATGCACCTGCTCGATGAAATGCGCGGCAGTCTCCGC
>CAZTPJ010000079.1:0-15964 GCA_964614515.1 uncultured Phycisphaeraceae bacterium
GCCGAGGGCGAGTTGATGAAAGGCGGCGGGCGATTGACGGCCGTGGGACCGCTGCTGGGCATTCTCGCGCTGGGCGTGGCGAGTTCGCTGATCTGCGGCGTGACGGCCGGGGCGATTGCGCGGCGGATCAAGCCGGTGATCGTGCTCGGGGTGGTGCTGCTGCTCGTTGGGCTTGGCGTGCAGATCGCGGCGTGGAACCTGATGCCGGTGTGGTATCACCTGACGTTTCTGGTGCTGCTGATTCCGATGACGCTCGCGGGCGGCAAGATCACGGCGCGTGGCTGAATCGCGCGCGTTCGACTTCGCCGCTTTCGGTGGCGATACGTGATCAGTGGCGATAGGTGATGCGGGCCTTGGTCAGGTCGTAGGGGCTCATCTCGACGGTGACCTTGTCGCCGGGGAGGATGCGGATGTAGTTCTGCCGCATCTTGCCCGAGACATAGGCGAGCACCTGCGTTTTTTGCTCGTTGGGCAGGCGGACCTTGAACATCGCGTTGGGCAACGCTTCGGTCACGACGCCTTCGAAGGTGAATTTCTCGTCTTGCTTGCTCATGCGGGGGGTGGGTCTCGTGCGGCCGGGGGATTCTTGCCTGGCGATCGCGCAGTAGTCTAGCCTCGCGGGCCGCGGATGCGCGGACCTTTTCCATCGCCGCCTCCGCCGAGGAAACCGGCGTAGTTGCGCATCAGCAGATTCGCCTCGACGCGCTGCACGAAGTCCAGGCAAACCGACACGACGATCAGCAGGCCCGTGCCCCCGAGGAACTGCGTCACGATGAACTCAACGCCAAGCGACTTGTTGATGACCATCGGCAGCACCGCGATGACCGCCAGCATTCCCGCGCCGACGAACGTGATGCGTTCCATGACGGTCTCAAGATACTCGGCCGTGCGCGGCCCGGGGCGCAGACCCGGGATGAACGACCCGTGCTCCTTGAGTTGCTTGCTCATCTCCTCGGGGTTGAATTGCACGGTGATCCAGAAGTACGAGAAGAAGTAGATGAGCAGGACTTCAAAGATGACATAGGGGAACTCGCCGAACTGGAAATTGTCGGAGAACCAGTTGGCGATGGTGACCCAGATTCCGGTGGACTGTCCGGCACGCGCGGCGTCGGCGATGCCGCCGAAGATCACCGACGGAAAAATCATCAGCGAAGATGCGAAGATCACGGGCATCACGCCGCCGTGGTTGACGCGAAGCGGGAGGTAGGACTTCTGTCCGCCATAGACGCGACGGCCGCGGGTGTGCTTGGCCTGTTGGATGGGGATTCGGCGCTGGGCGACGGTCATGATGACAGCGCCGGCGACAACGAGGACAAACGCGCACGCCAGCGACGCGACGCCCAGCCACGACATGCCCGGCGTGAAATTCTGATCCGGCTCGCCGAGGATCTGGATCGCCAGCCAAGTCTCGCGGATCGTCGAATCCTGCACGACCATGAGGATGGCCCCGGGCATGGAGGTGAGGATGCCGGCCGTGATGATGAGCGAGACGCCGTTGCCGATGCCGTACTTGTCGATCTGTTCGCCGAGCCACATGAGGAAGACAGTGCCGGCGGTCATCGCGGTGATGGCCATGAGCCACCAGACGGGGTTGGCCGCCCACTGGGCGTAGACGAGATTCTGCGTACGAATGAGTTGCAGCCACATGATGGCCTGCACGATGCACAGGCCGATGGTGGCATAGCGAGTCCAGGCCTGGATCTTCTGCTGCCCCGTGGGGCCTTCTTCGCGAAGTTTCTTGAGCGCAGGCATGACCGACTGAAGCAACTGAAAGATGATCGACGCGGAGATGTAGGGCATGATGCCCAGGCCGAAGATGGTGCTCTGGCCAAGGCTGCCGCCGGAAAAGATCGCGACGAACTGGGCCATGCGGGCGAACGCGCCGCCGGCATCCTGCTGCGTCTGGAAGAAGTCCTGCAGCGCGCCTTGGTTGATGCCCGGCACCGGAATCCAGAAGCCGATCCGATAGACCGCGAGCATGGCGAACGTGAACAGGATCTTCGTTCGCAACTCGGGAATCTTGAAGACGTTGACCAGGGCCTGCAGCATCCGGTGCTCCGGCGGGCGCGACGGCCGCCCGCGGTGAATCCGTTATGAGTCTTGCGAATCGCCGACGGGCGCGACCTTCTTCCCGCCCCGCTTGAGCTTCTTGGTCAGATTCTTGGGGGATCGATCCTCCGCATTGCGATCGACGCCGCGGACGCGATCCCGGCGCGTGCCGGTTTCATTGATGGAGCCGCCGGCTGCCAGAATGGCATTCCGCGCCGACGCGGAGACCCGGTTGGCCGTCACGTTGAACTTGACCTTCAGACCGCCATCGCCGAGTCCGCCGAGGATCTTGAGATTCCGGCTGTCGTCGCGAACCAGCCCGGCCGCGATAAGCCCCTCGACGTTGACGTCGCCGCCTTTGGCGAAGTTTGGATGCGCCTGGATGTCGGCGAGGTTGACGATCCAAAACAGCGTCTTGTACTGCGCGTTGGTGAAGCCGAACTTGGCCAGACGGCGGAAGTACGGCATCTGCCCGCCTTCAAACTGAAAGCGCGTGCTCGTGCCGCTGCGGCTGCCGGCACCCTTGTGCCCGCGACCGGCCTGCTTGCCCTGGCCGGAGCCTTGGCCACGGCCAATTCGCTTGCGCTTCTTGTGAGCGCCGGCGAGGGTTGTGATGTCGTGAATCATCATGGTGTGGTTCTCCCGCGGTCGTGCCTCGCGGCTTCAAAGTCAGTTGGTGGATTCTCCGCCAGCCCCGGCCTCGGGCGCAGCGCCCGCGTCGCGACCGCCGCCCTTGCGCGGGCCACGTCCACGACCGCCGCCTCCACGGCCGCCGCGACCGCCTCGCTCCTGTTGCGGCGGCTTGGGGCGCGGCGCTGGCGCCACGGCGAACGCGCCCGCGTTACGCTCGAGCATTTCCTGCACCGTCGTTGGTTCAAGTTTCAACCCGCGAACATCCGCGATTGACTCCGGCGAACGCACCTGAGCCAGGGCGTCGAACACGGCCTTGATCGAGTTGAACGCATTGGTCGAGCCGTAGCACTTGCTCAGGCAGTCCGTCACGCCGGCGAGTTCAAGCACCGCGCGGACCTTTTGACCGGCGACGACACCCGTGCCCGGCGCGGCCGGGAGCAGGCGAACCTTTGACGCGCCGTACTTGCCTTCCACCGCGTGATGGAGCGTGGTCCGCGCGAGGGGCACGGTGACCATGGCCTTGCGGGCGTACTTCTGGGCCTTTTCGATGGCCGAGGGCACGTCGTTGCTCTTGCCGTAGCCATACCCCACGCGCCCGCGACGATCGCCGACGACGACCAGCGCGCCGAAGGAGAATCGCCGTCCGCCCTTGACCGTCGCGGAGGTGCGATAGACCCCCACGGTCGTGGATTCGATTTGACTTGTTTCGTCGAGCAGTTCTGCCATGGTTCTTCTCGTGATCTTCCTGCGTGCGATGCGACGCTAGAACTCCAGTCCACCCTTGCGCGCGGCGTCGGCCATCGCCTTGATCCGCCCGTGATACTTGAAACCGCCACGGTCAAACACAACCTGATTGACACCCGCCGCCTTGGCCCGTTCGGCGATGGTCTTGCCCACCGCCGCGGCGGCGGCCGCGTTCCCCGTTTTCTCGAGCGACAACGCCTTCTCGCGCGAGGAGGCGGAGACGAGCGTGCGCCCGTCGAGATCGTCGATGATCTGGGCGTAGACATGTTGAAGGGATCGATAAACGGACAGACGCGGACGCGAGGGCGTGCCCGTGACGCGGCGGCGAATCCGCACGCGGCGTCGATCTCTTCGCTTGATTTTCTCTTTATCCTTGCGCATCGCTGCGTTCCTCTCACATTACGCGCCGAACTGCTTGCCCTGTTTGCGGCGGATGACCTCATCGCTGTACTTGATGCCCTTGCCGTTGTATGGCTCGGGCTTGCGGGCGGCCCGCATGTTGGCCGTGAACTGGCCGACCAGTTGCTTGTCCGCGCCCTTGACGCGAACGAACTGCTTGTCGACGGTGACGGTGAGTCCGTCGGGGACGGGCATCATGATGGGATTGGCAAAGCCGACGACCAGTTTGAGTTGCTTGCCGGCGAGCGTGGCCGTGTAGCCCACGCCGACGACTTCCATTGTCTTCTCATAGCCCTTGGTGACGCCTTCGATCATGTTTCGCAGGTGCGCGCGGGTGGAGCCCCACGACGCGCGTGCCTGACGATCGTCCGAGTCGGACGCGTCGATCGAAACCTTCAGCGCCTTTTCCGACTCATCCCACACCACCTTCACGTCGGCGGGGGGGGCCAGTTTGAGCGTGCCAAGCGGACCCTGGATGGAGACCTCACGATCCTTGATCGCGACCTTCACCGCTGAGGGCACTGGAACGGGTTGTTTTCCGATGCGGGACATGACGTGTGTTCCTTTGGTCCTTACTCGATGGTCGCGAGGAGTTCGCCGCCGACTTTCTCGGTGCGGCAGGCGCGGTCGCTGAGCACGCCGCGACTGGTTGAGACGATGGCGATGCCCAGCCCCTGCATCGGACGCGGCAGGTCGCCGACCTTGCGATACACCCGACGACCCGGCTTGCTCTCGCGACGAAGCGAATGGATCGTCGTCTCGCCGCGCGGGCCGTACTTGAGCTTCACCTTGATGATGCCCTGACGCCCGTCATCGATGACGTCGTATCCGGTGATGTAGCCTTCATCCCGAAGGACGTCGGCGATACCGCGGCAGACGCGACTGTTCAGACAGTCCACCGTCTTGTTGCGGTTGCGCACCGCATTTCGGATGCGGGTGAGCATGTCGGCGATGGGATCGTTCACGGCCATGAGTCGTTTATCCTGCTGAGGTTCGGGGTTACCAACTGGCCTTGCGCATGCCGGGGATCTTGCCTTCAAGGGCGAGTTTGCGAAGCATGATGCGGCTGATGCGGAACTTGCGGTAGACACCGCGCGCCCGCCCCGTCAGTTCGCAGCGGCGCACGATGCGCGTGCTGAACTTCGGGGTACGCCGGGACTTGACCATCTGTGCCTTCGTCGTCATCGATCACTCCATCAATTCTCGGGCTTGCGGAACGGCATGCCCAACTGCTCAAGCACGAACCGGCTCAAGGCCGGATTCGAATTCGCCAACGTGATGTTGATGTTCATGCCGTGCGTGAACTGCGCCTCGGCCATGTTGATCTCGGGGAACACGCCTTGTTCGGTCAACCCCATTGCGTAGTTGCCCTGCTTGTCGAACGCTTTGTCCGACACGCCGCGGAAGTCCTTGATGCGCGGCGTCGCCAGGTTGATCAGGCGATCGAGGAAGTACCACATGCGGTCGCGGCGCAGCGTGACCATCGCGGCCGTCTCGTAGCCTGCGCGAACCTTGAAGTTCGACACTGACTTCTTGGCCTTGAGGACCACGGGCTTCTGGCCCGTGATGGCCGTGATCGTCTCGAGCACGGTCTGGCGAATCACCGGCGGGAGTTTGGTCCCGTCGAGATGCCGGCCCATGTTGACGTTGACCGTGATCTTCTCGAGCCGCGGCATGGCCATGGGATTGGTGATGCCGAACTTTTCGGTGACGGCGGCGCGCACGCGTTCCTGATACGCCGCCTTCAGTCGCGGAACGGGCATGGGGCCGATCACTTCGGGCTGATCGGAGGCCTTGCCTTTCTTCTTCGGGCTGGGGGCTTTCTTGATTGTCTCTTTGGCCATGACTGTGACTCGTTGCTTCATGTGCGTGGCGTGTGCCGGCGCGGTGGTTACTTCTTCGCCCCTCGAACGGTTGACAGAACTTTGCCGCCGCGGGCGGCGACGCGAACCTTGCTGCCATCGGGCCGGGTTTCGAATCGCACGCGCGTGGGCTTGCCATCGACGACGGGCGAGACGTTGCTGATGTGGATCGGCGCTTCCTTGGTGATGATCCCGCCCTGCGGATTCAGGCGCGTCGGCCGAAGATGCTTCGTGCGAAGATTCAGACCCTTGATGACGACCTGATCCGACTTGGTGAGGACGCGCACGACCTCGCCGACCTTGCGCTTATGCAAGCCGCTGGTCACCATCACCATGTCGCCCTTTTTCACATGCCTTGGCATTGCTGAACCTCTGCTGACCGGCGGACGCGGCGCCCGCTGTGCTTCCTTCGATTTCTTACACGACCTCCGACGCCAGTGACACGATCTTCATGTAGTTCTTCTCGCGAAGTTCGCGGGCCACGGGACCGAAAATTCGCGTGCCCTTCGGATTCCCGTCATCCTGAATCAGTACCACCGCGTTGGCGTCAAACTTCACATATGAACCGTCCGCACGCCGCGTCGCCTTCGTTGTGCGAACGACCACGGCCTTGGACATGTCGCCCTGCTTCACGTCCGACCCGGGCATCGCCCGCTTGATCGAGACCAGCACGCGATCACCCACGCCCGCCACGCGACGACGGAACTTGCCGCTGGCCGTGGACGCCCCATACACGCGGATCACGTAGGCGATCTTCGCCCCGGAGTTGTCCGCCACTTCGCATCGTGTTTCCTGCTGAATCATGTTCGTCGTTCCTTCCGCCGCCCCCGTGGCCGGGATGTCCGGCTTGTCGGCGGGTGATGCGTCATTCGCCCTGATACTTCTCCACGATGCGCACGAGGGTCCAGTGTTTGGTTTTGCTCAACGGCCTGGTTTCCGAGACTTCCACGACGTCGCCCTGTCGGGACTCGTTGTGTTCATCATGGACGTGCAAGATGGTGCGGCGCGAGATGAACTTGCCGTACTTGGGATGCTTGGCCTGGAAGCGCACGACGACCTTGCGCGTCTTGTCTCGCTTGTCTGACTCGACGACGCCGATGCGCGTGGGCTTGGTGGCGGCTGGGCTGCTCATGCCTTGGCTTCCTGTCGGAGGCGGCGGGCGTGCTGCTCGGCCAGCAGTCTTGCCACATCGCGCCGGGTGAACTTGTACGACTGGTTGTTCTCGACCTTTTCCGTCACGCTCTGGGTGCGCAGGGTGTAGATCTTCCGGCGGAGGTTGGCCAGTTCCTCCGTGATCTCTTCATCGCGCATCGCTCGAACTTCCTTGCCTGTCATGGCTCACATCCCCTTAGACCGACACCCGCCGGGTCACGAATCGACAGCGAATGGGCATCTTGTTGGCCACTCGCGCCAGGGCCGCCTTGGCCGTCACTTCCTGCACGCCCGCGATCTCGAACAGCATCGTGCCGGGCTTGACTCGGGCCGCCCAATAATCCACATCCGCCTTGCCCGTGCCCATTCGCGTCTCGAGCGGCTTCTTCGAGATCGGCTTGTCCGGGAAGACGCGGATGAACAACTTGCCGTCGCGCTTGAGGAAGTGCTGCGCGGCGATACGTCCCGCCTCAATGTGCGCGGCCTTGAGCCAGCAGCCCGACAGCGCCTGAAGCCCAAAGTCCCCGAACGCGACGTAGTTGCCCTTGGTCGCTTTCCGATCGCGGACGCGGCGGAACTCCTTGCGAAACTTCACACGTTTTGGCATTCGCCCTGACATCGCCAATCCTCCGCGTTACCTTCGACCTCGCGCCCGAGCACGACCGCCCGCCGCCGTTGACTGGTTCTCATCCACTTCATCCGTGTACAGACCCTTGTAGATCCACACCTTGCAGCCAATCACGCCATAGGTGCAGAACGCCTGGGCGAACCCGTAGTCGATGTTCGCCTGAAGCGTCGACAGCGGCAGCGACCCCAGTCGCTGGTCCATCGATCGGCTCATCTCCGCCCCGCCAAGACGCCCCGAAACCTGAATCTTCACGCCCTTGGCGCCCGCCTGCATCACCCCTTCGCATCGCGTCTTGACCACGCGACGAAACGCCGCACGCTTGGACAACTGCTCCGCCACGCCCTCGGCCACCAACTGCGCGTCAAGATCGGGATTCTTGATCTCGATGATCTTGATCTGCACCTTGCGGCCCGTCATGTACTGAAGTTCTTCCGTCATCCGTTCGACTTCAGCACCCTTGGGGCCGATGACGATGCCCGGACGCGCCGTCTTGATGACCACCGTCAGTTCCTCGCGCGTGCGCTCGATATGCACGTCCGACACTGCCGCGGACGGACGCGAAGGCGAACGGTTCAGCCGCTTGTCGATGAACTCGCGGATGCGCTGATCCTCGACGAGCAGTTCGCCGTAGAGCGCCTTGGGCGCGTACCAGCGGCTGCGATGGGCCTCGGTGATGCCGAGCCTGAATCCGTATGGGGGTGTTTTTTGTCCCACTGACGATGCTCCTGTCAGACTCGCTGTTGCACGCTGATGGTGATGTGACTCTGCCGCTTGAGGATGGGGTGCGCCCGGCCTCGGTCCTTGGGTTGAAAACGTTTGATGTGCGGCGCGGGATCGACACGGCTTTCGCTGACGAACAACTCCGTCACGTCCGCGTCCGCCGCCTCCGCGTCCGCGATCGCCGCCGTCAGCGCCTTTTTGATATTGACGGCCGCACGCTTGGGCGTGAACGAAAGCAGGTTGATCGCCTCGGCGACGGGCTTGCCGCGCACGAGGTCCACGACGAGTCCGGCCTTTCGCGGGCTGCCGCGGTGATACATGACCTGGCTGGTGAACTTGGCGATGTCGGCCACGTCGCATCGCAGCGTCTGCGCGAGCACCGCGATGTCGCGTGCCTTGCAGCGCGGATGATCGCGGCCTTTCATCCAGTTGCCAATGGCCGAGTCCGCACGCGCGGGCGAATACCCCTCGCGCACGAGCGCCGCGACGAGATCCTCGCGCGCCGCCGCGCCGTCCTCGATCAACTGCTTCAATCTGTCGCCTCGAATTCTCACGGCTGATGTCCTTGAGTGCCTGTCGCGCGATTACTCGCCGGCCTTGATGCCTTCCTTCTTGTTCGTGTGCCCGCGGAACGTTCGCGTGTGGCTGAACTCCCCGAGTTTGTGCCCCACCATGTCCTCGGTGATGAACACATCGAGGAACGCACGCCCGTTGTGAACCTTGAACGTGTGACCCACGAACTCCGGCACGATCGTGCACCGACGCGCCCATGTCTTGATCGGCTCACGACGGTTCGTCTGGTTGAGACGCTCCACCTTGCGGAAGAGTTTCTCAACGACATACGGCCCTTTCTTCAGACTGCGTCCCATGTCATTCGTACCTTTACTCGGAGTCCACCACGAAGCGTCTGTTTCCCTTGCACTGTCCAGGCCCTTCCTGACGGTCGGGCTTCTTGTTCCTACTAAGCCCTCCCTTACGGTCGGGCTTCCTGGGCTTATCTCAACTGTCCGAATCGCTTGCTGAACCTGCGACGCAGGATCAACTTGCTCGATGCCTTCTTCCTGTTTCGCGTCGGCCCACCCTTGGCCAACACACCCGACGGCCCGCACGGCGGGCGATTGCCCTTGCTTCGACCCGAGCCGCCGCCGAGCGGGTGCGCGTGGTGGCTCTTGGCCATGCCGCGCGTGATTGGACGACGGCCGAGCAGGCGATTGATCCCCGCCTTGCCCAGGCGACGATTCTGATGATCCGTATTGCCGACCTGGCCAATCGTCGCGCGACAGTCGATCGGAACCTTGCGGATCTCGCCGCTGGGCATCACCAGCGTCGCATAGTCGCCCTCACGGTTGGTCAACTTCGCGTATGTGCCCGCGGAACGACAGAACTGTCCGCCCTTGCCCGGCACGATCTCGACGCAGTGAACCGAAAGACCCGTGGGGATATAGCGAAGCGGCATCGCGTTGCCGGGCGTCGGTTCGACCTGCTCCGTCCGCGAACACACCACCGTCGAGCCCACTTCCAGGCCCTGCGGCGCGGGGATGTAGCGCTTCACACCGTCGGCGTATTCGATCAGCGCGATGTGCGAAGAGCGATTGGGATCGTACTCAATGCCGATCACCTTGCCCTCGATCCCGTCGCGATCTGAACGGCGGAAGTCGATCACCCGGTACATGCGCTTGGCGCCCCCGCCGCGACCACGCGACGTGATCACGCCCTGGTGATTGCGCCCGCCCTTCTTCGTCAGCGGACGAAGCAGCGACTTTTCCGGCCGCTTCTTCGTCACTTCGGCGTGCATGTTCACCGAGGCGTTGCGGCGGCCCGCGCTGGTTGGTTTGTAGATTCGAATCGGCATCTGTCAGTCCTGCTTTCCGTCTGTGTGATCCACGCTTGGGAAGAACACGCTCCGGCGATTGGGGCTCTGTCGCGCATCGAGCGCCGATCAGAACAGTTCGATGTTGTCTCCCTCGCGAAGGCGAACGGTGGCCTTCTTCGTCTCGCGTTCCTGAACCCAGCCGTACTTCAGCCGTCGTTCCTTGCCCTTGCGGACCTGCGTCTGCACGCCGACGACCTTGACCTTGTACAGCGCTTCGACCGCACGCTTGATGTCATCCTTGGTGGCCTTGCGATCCACCACGAACGAGTAGCGCCCGTTCTCATTGGCGTGATACGTCGCCTTTTCCGTGACCAACGGCCTCTTGATGACGTAGATCGGCTCCATTACGCGGCCTCCGTATTCGCACGGCCCATCGGCGTCACCTTCGCGGACTTGTCCGTCTGCGAACTCGGACCGCTCAGCCACGCCTGAAGATCATCACGCCCGATCACCAGATACCGGTGATTGAGCATCGTGAAGCATGTCAGTTCATCGATGTTGCACAGCGTGACATCATCGATGTTGCGGGCGGCCAGGCGAGTGTTGGCGGACTTGGACGCATCGTTCGACAACGCCACCAGGGCCGTGCGATCCAGCCCAAGCGACGTGAGCAGATTCGTGAAGTCTCGCGTCTTCGGCTCGCCCATCGCCAGCGAGTCGATGATCTTGACTTCGTTGTCCACGAGTTTGGCCAGCAGCGCATTGCGGTTGGCCTTGCGCCGCATCTTCTTGGGCATGGTCTGGCGGTAGTCTTCGCGCGTGCGCTTCTTGGAGTGCCCGTGCCCGCCGCCTTTCATCAGGTTGACCTTGCGATCACCGTGGCGGGCGTTGCCCGTGCCTTTCTGGCGATAGATCTTTCGCGTGGAGCCTTCGACGGCCTCGCGATTCTTCGTGCGCGATGAACCCTGCCGTGTATTGGCATGGTACATCACATACGCCTGTTTGATGAGCGCGGGGTTCACCTGCCCGCCGAGGTCCGCCTCGCTGATCGAGAACGAGCCTACCGGCTGGCCTTGCATGTTATAGACGGGGACATCCATCGGTCACACCTCGTCCAACGCCTGTTCCGCCGCGACATCCGCGGCCGGGTGCTTTCGCCTATCCGTCCGCTTGCGCGACCGGAATCGACTCGGCTGTCATGCACGGGGCACACCCCCGCGCTTGGTTTGTCTTCATCCGGCGGTTGTCACACGACCCCTCCGGACGCCCGGGGCGCTGTCACGCGCCCCTGGGTTCATGCGGCCTTCGCCGCCGCTCGCTTTGCCTTCCCACGATACAAACGAACCGCGGGACGAATCTCGATCAGACCCGTGTTCGGACCGGGCACGGGACCCTTGACCAGAATCAGGCCATCATCTTCAACTCTGACGACTTCCACGCTGCGGACCGTGACGCGCTCGGCGCCCATATGGCCCGACATCTTCTTGCCTTTTTTCAACCCGCCGCCAAAACCGCGATTCGAACAGTGGCTGCCGATCGAACCGGGCGCCCGGTGCTTGCGTTCCGTGCCGTGGCTGGCGGTGAAGCCCTTGAAGTTGTGCCGCTTCATCGTGCCCTGGAACCCCTTGCCCTTGCTCGTCGCGGACACGTCGACGAACAGCGATCCACCGAGGTCCTTGGCCGTGAGTTCCTGCCCGACCTGATAGTTCGCCAGATCCTTCTCGCTCACACGGAACTCCGCGTGATGCCGCTTGGGCGTCGTGCCGGCCTTCGCATCGTGAGCGATCATCGCCATTGTCGAGTTGCGCGGCTTGACATCGCCAAAGGCGATCTGCACGGCCGCGTATCCATCATTCTCCGGCGTGCGGATCTGCGTGACGATGCAGGGTCCGACGGCGAGGACGGACACGGGCACGCTCGCACCCGCGTCAGTAAAGACGCGTGTCATGCCAACCTTGGTTCCCAGCAGCGTGATGCCCATGATCCACCTTCGTCCTGTCAGTCCAACGAAAAGGGCCGATCATTCCGTGTGATCGACCCGCCAGTTCATGCCTTGATCTTGATAAAGACGCCCGCCGGCACCACGAGCCTGTTCAGCGCTTCGACCGTTCGCGCGTTTGGCTCGATGATGTCGATGATGCGCTTGTGCGTGCGAATCTCGTACTGCTCACGGCTCTTCTTATCGATGAAGGGCGAACGATTCACCGTGTATCGCTCGATGCGCGTCGGCAGCGGGATCGGTCCGGCCACGCGAGCGTTGGTCCGCTTCGCGTGATCGACGATCTCGCGCGCGGAGGCGTCGAGCGCCATGTGGTCGTACGCCTCCATCCTGATTCGGATCTTTCCGCCCGTCATCGAATGACCTCGTCCCATCGCGTGAGACACAGACTCCCGGGGCAACGCGCCCCGCGTTTGACAATCCGATCTCGCCCAGTTGCCCGGGATACCCACCTCGACTCGCTCAAGATCCCGCGAGCCCAAGCCAGCAAGGTTAGGAGCCAAAGCGCCCGAGTCAACACCCCCATGACTCGACTTGCGCTCCCCCGTCTACACTCACCGTGTCGCCGCCCGGCTCACCACCGCGCCCGCCAACGACCGAGCCAGTCATGCGCCCCAAGTTTCGAGGGCTTCGCCAACACCCGGCCCACTCGAAGTCCAACACCCGCACCGACCGAACCAACTCCACGGACCCCGGCCATGCCGCCGAAACCCTGGTAGTTCCACAACAGATCGGATCGCCCATGACTCGAATCGCCTCAATAATGCTTGCGCTCGCCCTTGCGTCGATGGGAAGCCCTCAACCAAGCATGGGCCAGCCCACTGACGGCCGTGCCGCAGGTGTCGCGGGGTTGGAAGCCGAACCACATAATATACCCAGTCTTGGCGTGAAGGTTCACATCCCCGTCGGGGCCATCGTGGAAAGCACCAGAATCGGTGAGCGGGCCACCACCCGCATCCGGCCCGAGCAGGGCGACGCCGACGGCGTCGCGTGGATCATCGACATCCAGGGGATCGATGAACCGAGCCAGGACACAACCCTCGCAGCGCTGGCGGATCGCATCACGCAGAAACTGATCGAAAGCGGCGGCGCGCCCGATGGCTCACGCCCGCGCGAAGAGACTCTCCCGCGCGTCCTGATCCGCGACACGAACCTGCGGCTGCCCGGCGGCATGGCCGAGCGGTTTTACATCGCCTTCCCACAGGGACGATACGTGCGCGGCACGACTCTCTTTCAATCGACATCCACGCGCTTCATCGCCATCAGCCTCTTTGCCCAGGAATCCGCGTTCGGCGATGCCCGGTTGATCTATGAAGCGCTGGTGTCGAGCGCAGCGCTGGAGGATGCGGCCGAGGCGGACCTGTCGCGGGCCGCGGGCATCAAGGCTGGCGTTGCGCTGATGGCCCGACTCAGCGCTGAAGATTACAGGCGGATTCTCTCGCGCAGCGAAGAGCGCTGGGAACGATTTTACGTTCCATCATCCACCGGCGCGGAGACCGACGCCGAGGAACTCGGCTATCGACGCATCTCCGCGTGGGAGGGCAAACGCGGCGAGGTCAACGTCGGCATGCCGCGCTCCAAGTGGACGGCCACCGATGAACAAGGCGGCTTCCTCGTGCGCATCGAGAGCCGCCTGATCGAACGACACCGCGCAGGCACGCAGCGCATCGTCAGCACCATCATCTATGACACCGTCGCAACGTACTTCATGACGCCCGACTTGAGCGAAGAGGCCTGGCTGATTCGCCTCGCCCGGCGCGAGGGCGGACGTGTCGACGAGTGGGAGGAACTCGGCGCCCGCACCGGCTCGAGCATGAACGTCAAGACGGCCGGCATCGCCAAGACGCCCACGGTCATCAAACCGATCTTTGAATCCGAGGGATATATCTCTCAGGTGCAGGCGTTCCTGCTCCCGCACCTGCTCGTGCGCACGGGCATCACGGGTGAGTTCGCGTTCTATGCGTATCGCTCCGCGGATAACAAAGTCGTGTTGCGCCGAGATACGCTCGAACGGCCGGAGTCCAACCCCGAACTCTGGCTCCTGCGAAGCAAAGCCACCGAAGACACGCCCGAACAGCAGTGGCTCTTCGCCGAAGATGGCACATTGATCCGTTCCGTGCTGCAGGATGGCCGTGTCTGGGAACCCATCACGCTCGAGCGCCTCGCAAGCCTGTGGAAGGCCAAGGGCCTGCCGATGGAGTGAGTTGGCTGTTCGACGGTGTGCATCGTGCAACCCGGTCGGAGATGCGCAACCGATTGCGAAGGCTCAAATCCTTCCTGACGGTCAGGCCTCTTGTTCTGATCGCGGTGGGGCCATGGCTGCCTCCATACACTCCCCCAATGGCCACCGAACGAATCCTCGCCCAGACGGCCTCGCGACCGGATGATGACACGGTGGGGGCTGCGCTACGGCCGCGGGTGTTGTCGGAATATGTCGGGCAGCGCGAGGTGATCGAACGCCTGACAATCGCCCTTCGCGCGGTCAAGCAGCGCAAGGAACCGATGGACCACATCCTCGTCCACGGCCCGCCGGGGCTTGGCAAGACCACGCTGGCCAACGTGATCGCGGCCGAGATGGGGACGCGCATGGTCGCCACCTCCGGCCCCGCGCTGGCGAAGGGGACGGACCTTGTGGCCTCGCTGACGCGATTGTCGCACGCGGATGTGCTGTTCATCGATGAGATTCATCGGTTGCCCGTGGCCGTGGAGGAGTTCATCTATCCGGCGATGGAGGATTTTCGGATTGATGTTCGCGTGGATTCGGGGCCGCACGCGCGGACGGTGCAGCTCAAGGTCAAGCCGTTTACGCTGATCGGGGCGACGACGCGTGCGGGCTTGCTGAGCGCGCCGCTGCGGTCGCGGTTTGGGGCCGTGCATCATCTGCGGTTTTATACGCCGGAGGAGTTGCTTGTGATTCTGCGTCGTTCGGCGGGACTTTTGGAGATGCGCGTGGAGGGGGATGTGGCGCTGGAGGCGATCGCGCGGCGTTCGCGCGGGACGCCGCGGATTGCCAATCGCCTCCTGCGGCGCGTGCGCGATTTTGCGCAGGTCAAGGCTGGGGGGCGCGTGTCGCCGGAAGTGGTCGATGCGGCGCTGACGCTTGAGGGTGTGGATGCGATCGGGCTTGATGAACTGGATCGGACGTATCTGCGGATCATCGGCGGCGTGTATCAAGGCGGGCCGGTGGGGCTTGAGGCCGTGGCCGCGACGATGAGTGAGGATGCGGGGACGCTGGAGGATGTGGTGGAGCCGTATCTGCTTCAGATCGGGTTCCTCGCGCGGACGCGGCGCGGACGGATGCTGACGCGGGGGGGGGCGGAGTACCTTGGGCTGCCGCCGCCTGTGGTTGAAGAGGGGTTGTTTGAGGGGTAGCGGTTGGGAATTCGATCCATTGGTTCCGGACTCTCACGCCAATGAGCGCATCGTTCGGGCTTATCGTCGCCCGCCGGAACTGAAGAGGCTGTTGAAGCAGAGGTAGTCGAGGACGTCGAGGACGCGGTCGCCGTTGCAGTCGGCACGCGGGTCGCCAGCGCGGAAACGCTCGGAGAAGATCAGCACGTCAAAGGCGTCGTACTCCTGGTTCGCATCCTGATCGGCATACGAGTCGGCGTCGCAGTCGGGGATGCAGAGCACGCCAACATGCGAATCCCAGTTCGAGGTCGATTCCGCCAACATGCTGTGGCCCCAGAAGATGCACGGATTGGTCGGGTCCGGGTCCGTGCCGCAATAGTCGGCCTTGTGACCGGGTGAAACAGTGCGCGTCGCGGTACTCGACTGGATTCGCTGCGTATGTCCCAACACCCCGGGTGGGTCGAACGAACGCTGCACACCCATCCAGAACTCGGGGTACAGATTCGGTCCGCTCTGGGTCCACGAAATCGCGATATGCCCCGCGGCGTTGACGGCGATGCTGGGGTCGTAGGTGTCGAGACCTTCGAACTTGATGTCGCCGTAGTAGGCGAGCG
>CAZTPJ010000080.1:0-15670 GCA_964614515.1 uncultured Phycisphaeraceae bacterium
GATAACCGCTGAAAGCATCTAAGCGGGAAGCCCCCCTCGAGATGAGGCCTGGTTGTCGAAAGACGAAAGACCCCTGGAAGACCACCAGGTTGATAGGCCGCGCGTGCACGGGCAGAAATGTCCTCAGCGGAGCGGTACTAACGGTCGAACGCTTGGTCGCACCAACCAGACGTCGCGATCAACCTACATCGCTCGTTTGCAACTTCGCATGCAGGCTTCATCTTCACAGCGAGACACGAAGACTTGGAGATAGGAATGAATGGAAAAACTTCTTTCTCATTCCTCCTCCCTGTTCTCGGTGTCGCGGTGGTAAATCTTCTCTCGCCAATCCACTTCGGCCTCGCGGCAACGCGACGCCGAGGCTTGTCGGTGACCATAGGCGTAGGGCAACACCTGTTCCCATCCCGAACACAGCAGTTAAGCCTACGCCGCCGATGATACTGCACCGCGGGAAAGTAGGTCATCGCCGACGCTTGGGCCTCTTCAGGTAAACCTGAGGAGGCCCTTTGCATTTAACATCCCATCTACCGAAATCACGAAGACAGTCCGCAGAGACCACGAAGATACTCGCAGAGAAGACTCCGGTGTATCAAACACACCGGATCTTCGCAGCACCAGCAGTCGCCCTGCCTGCCATCCACATGTCGATCCTGCGGACATTCCACCCTAAAAAAAGCAAGCGCCGTCGGCGTCGCGACGCTTTGCCCTTACCCCTCCGTTCTCTCGGCGCCCTCTGCCTCCGCGCCCTCTGCGTACCTCTCTTCAGATAACGCAGCCGCGCCTCACCCCTTCATCGACGCCAGCAGATCCCGCGGCCGTCGCTTCGCCAGGCGCACCACGGCCGGCAACGCCGCCCCCAGCGATGTCGCCGCCATGATCCCCCACCCCACCGCGATTGCCCCCCACGGCGGGCGAAGTTCCAGCACCAGCCCAAGCAGGAGCGCATACAACCGCTGCCCCGCCCAACTTCCCTGCATGCCCATCATCGTGCCGATGATCGACGCGGTGATCGCGATGATCAGCGCTTCGCCGAGCACCAGGCGTGACAGCAGCCCGCGCGGCGCCCCGATCGCCCGCAACACGCCAAACTCGAACTGCCGCGCATCGATGCTCGCGATGATGATGTTCGCCACGCCAAAGCACGCCACGAACATCTGCACGATCGCCACCACCGAAAACACAAGCAGGCTCGACGTCGCGAAGGTTCGGATCTCCTCCTTGATTCGCCGTCCCGTGCCCACATCGAGAATCCCCGCCTCGAACAGCGCCCCGCGGATCGTCTCGATCGCCTGCGCATCATCCACATCGTCGGCCAGGTCAATCTGGATCAGATGAATCGCATCGACGCCGAACTTCTCCTTGAGGTCCCCCCGCGTGCCAAACACCGCGTGAATCGCCTGTTGGTGATACTCCTCCCCGATGTTGAAGAACCGACTCACGATGTCCAGCCCCGGTGACGTCACCACGCCCACGATCTCGAACTCATGCGTGCGGTCATTGCTCGACAGGCGGATCGAATCCCCCATGCCCAATCCCTGCGCGATCAGGAACTCGCGCGCCACCAGGATCGCCCCCCCCTGTTCCAGCCGTGCCCGCGCCACGGCCTCGCTTCCCTGCACCCACGTCAGTGTCGTGATCGCGAAGAACCGCTCCGGCTCGAACGCGATGAACGTGCTGCGATACGTCTGCAGCGCCCTCACACCGAACGTGTCGGTCTCCACTGGATGCAGCGTGATCGCGCAGGTGTTCTCAACAAACGGCATCGCATCCAGCGTGCGCTGCGAATCCTCCGACAACGCCAGGCCGCTGACAAACGCATCGGGAAAGTCAATCTTGTCCAGCCAGTCGCGAAGAATCGCACCGCCATTGGTCCAGATCGAAATCATCAGCGCCAGCCCGCCCATGAGCGCCCCGGCCGTGAGGCCATGCGAATACGGCGTCGCCCGCACGGTTCGCGCGAGCAGATTCCTCGGCAGCCCGAGCACGCGCGACAGCGCTGGCCCCGCCGCCCACGCCACCAACAGCGTCATGGGGACCGACAACAGGAAATACCCGACAAACATCAGCGGCAGGCCGACCGTCGCGTACCCCCAGAACACAATCTGGCCATCACTCGGTCCGCCGACGATGATCGCCTGCACAAGCAGCCCGGCCAGCCCGGCCGCGAGCATGATCGCAAACCCACGCGGTTTCGCCGGCGACGCCCGCGATCGCATCGCGTTCATCGGCGACACGCGAGACGCTCGCCACGCCGGCCACACCGCCCCGATCAACCCCGCGCACACCGCGCCAACGCCCGACAGCACCACGCCCGACGGCGAAATCGCAAGTTCCGACTTAAGTTCCTCGCGAAGCACCATCGCAAGCACCCACGACAACGCAAGTCCCAGCGGCACGCCCACCCCCGCCCCGCCAACGCCAAGCAGCAGCCCGATCAGCAACTGCGACCGCGCCACCTGCCCGCGCGTCCCGCCGATGCACCGCACGATCGCCAACTCCCACTGACGCTCCGCCACCGACGTGTTCAACCCCGTCAGAATGATGAACCCCGCCGCCAGCGTCGAAAGCACCAGCGCCAGAATGAAACCAAGTTCGCTTGACTTCATGTTCCGATCAAGCCCGGCCGTGATCTTCGCCGTGGTCTGCAGCAGGAAGCCATCGCCGAGCGTCGGCGCGCGGGCCGCGATGACGTCCTCAGCGTTGGTTCCAGGCGTGAGGATGAGGTCGATTTCTGTGAAGCGTTCACGGGCATTGTGCAGGCGCTGAAGTTCCGCGATCGTCATCCACGCCATCGCGCGATCGCCCATCGGCGGCGGCTCAATAATGCCCACGATGGTGAACGTCTCGGTGGGGCGCAGCAATCGGCGGATGAGAATCTGATCGCCAACGCCGATCCACGATTGGCGCTTGTTGGCGGCGATCGCCTCGCGAACTTCGGCCTCCGTGGCCGTGCCACGCGCCGTGATCTGAAACACCGGCGCACGGCGGACTTCCGCCTGCCACTCCCACGTCAGACGATGCTGCGTGCGTTCATCGACGGCGATCTCGCCGGGCCCGGCGGGAAGTCGTCCCTCAATCACCACCAGCGGCGATCGTCCGTCCGGCGCTGATGGATCAAGCCCCGTCGCCAGCGCCAGCGCTGTGAACGACGCTACTTCCTCCGTGATCGCACCGTCGACGCGCTGACGATACATCCGCCGTGGCGTTTCCAGGGCCAACGCGGCCGTGAATCGCCCCGCTGCGCTCGCGACCTCCGGCCAGGCGCGTGCCTCCTCGAGTACCGACGCGGGAATGGCTCCGCTTCCCGCCGGTTGAATCTTCAAGTCCGCGTACCCCACTGTGGATCCGACCTGCGTTTCGATCGCCGCGTGCGCGGTCGCCAGCGCGCACGCGACCGTCACGATCAGCGCGGCCGACAGCGCCACCGCGCCAACCAGCAGCATCGACCGGCTAGGCCGACCGAACAAGGTTCTGATAGCGAGTCGCCACGCCGGCGGCATCCAATCCCTCCGTCGAAAACGCACCCTTGACCACGCCATCCTGCAAGACATGCACCTCGCGGCAGTACGCCGCGGCCGCGGGTTCATGCGTCACCATCACGATCGTCACATCATGCTCGCGGGCGATCGACGCCAACAGCGCCCACAGCCGATCCGCGCTCGCCGAATCCAGGTTGCCCGTCGGCTCATCCGCCAGCAGCACCGGCGGCGAAAAAAGCAGCGCTCGCGCGATCGCCACGCGCTGCTGCTCACCCCCCGACAGCGCATCGGGCCGATGGGTTGCGCGGTCCTTCAGCCCGAGTTGATCGAGCAGGTCAAGCGAGCGCGTCCGCAGCCACGCGCCGTTCTCCCCCGCCAGCACCCCCGGCAACTCCACGTTCTCACGCGCCGTCAGCGTCGGAATCAGATTGAACTGCTGAAACACGATCCCGATCCCGCGACGGCGATACGCATTGGCCTCACGCTCCGACAGCGCGTGAATCGGACGGTCGGCGACGACGATCTGGCCGTCGTCAGGTTGATCCAGGGCGGCCAGCAGATGCAGCAGCGTGGACTTGCCCGATCCGGACTGCCCCATGATCGCGACGTATCCCGGGCCGTTGATGTCGAGGTTCAGGCCGCGAAGCGCGTGGACGGGCTTGGCGCCAAGGCGATAGGTCTTATGAACATTGGTGCAGCGAATCATGCCGGAACGCGGGCCTCTGGGGTATCGGGGAGGGTAGCGTTCCGAGAGGTTGCGCGTTCGCGTCACCGCACATTTTGAATCAGGTGGTGCGGGCATCCCGTCCGCACTCTTCTCTGGATCCGGTGGTGCGGGCGTCCCGCCTGCACGCATCTCTGAATCCGGTGGTGCGGGCGTCCCGCCTGCACGCCTCCTCATCTCACCCACACCTACCGCCCCGCGATCCGCTCCAGCGTCGCGCGCTGCTTCATTTTCTGCTCGATCTTTCCGCCACCGATCTCCTCATGCCCCATCTCAAACACCATCTCCGTCGTGAGGCTCGATGAAGAAATCTGCCCCGCGTCGATGTCAAACGACACATCGCCCGAGACCTTGGACTGCTTCATCTTCACGCCGAGCATCGCCGCCAGCGGATCGCTCCCCGCGCTCTGCGACAGCGTGCCCCCGGCCTCGATCATCGCCTGTGTCCGCGCCACGCGCCGGAACTTGTATTCGATGTCATTGGTGATCGTGCCCACCCCGGGAAGTTTCTGATCGCTCTTGACGTTCCACGTCTCGCCGATGCGCACGGTGCGATCCGGCACCACGCGCAGCTGCCGCTCCAGCGAAGCCCGCATCGCTTCATCGTTCATCGTCGCCTTGTACATTTCCATCAGCGGCGCCAGAAGCGGATTGGAATCCGACACGCCGTCAAACGCCTCCGCCAGAATCTCCGACGCCCCCTCCAGACGCAAGACCTTCCCCTCCGGGTCCACATCAAACGTGATGGTCTTCCCGATGAACGCCGCGTGCGGCTTGATCAAACGATGATCCCGCTTCGACGCATCCGCCCGACGCGACGAGTCATATCGAACCTGTTCGCCCGGCTGTTCCTTCACGTCAATCACGGCCGACTCATACGTCTGCACCACCGTCGCCACGCCCCGATCCGAGACGCTCTCGACCTTCTGCTTGACGACATGGGCCACCGTCCACGACACGGTTCGATCCTGCCCCGCCCCCTTGGTCTCCTGCGTCATCTCGTGCGTCGAGCGATACGAACTCGTCGCACCCTCCACCCACTTCCACCGAAGCAGCGTCGTTCTATTCGCCTGCGCCACGGCCTGCGACGCCACCATCAACAACACCAACGGCACGATTCGAATAATTGTCGCCATACCGATCCTACACCCCCGGCCGCCAGTGGTTGCAGCCAATGACCTCACGGCCGTGGGCCTCTTCGCCCGAATGGCGCACGATCATTGCCGGAGGCTTCAGCCTCCGGAAGGCCCCCCCTCAATCTCCCGCCCGGAAAGCGGACGACCTCTTCAATTGCGATCTCCTCAACTGCAAACACCGGACTTTAGCCAAGCCCCATCAATGCCCATCCCCATTCTCGCGCCTCACGATTTGCGCGATCATCGCCGGATCAATCGTGCGGCCCGTGCCATCCTCATCGTGGTGAAGACGAACGTATCTCGGCGCACGCCCAGTCCGTCGATTCACAGGTATGTACAGCGAGTCCGGATACGGCACCGAAAACGTCGCACCGTTGACCAGAACGATCTCAAACGGGCGAAACGTCGCGGGGTCCAGTTCTTTACGCAAAACATCCACGTCCATACAGGTATTGTACCCTCTCCTCACTCATCGCCCCCCATCCACTACCATCCCCCGTGTCCGACACGCCCCAAGGCCCTTCCTCTCCCGATGCCGAGCGCGTGCTTCTCGAAGCCGCTCGTCGTGGCGACAACGCCGCGATGGCCGCGCTTCTCGAACGCTATCAGCATCGCGTCTATTCCCTCTGCTATCGCATGACCGGCCAGCGCGAGTGGGCCTCCGACCTCGCACAAGATGCGCTCGTCAAAGTCATCGAAGGCCTGGACTCCTACGACGGCCGTGCCCAACTCTCGACATGGATCATCCGCGTCACGATGAACGTGGTGCTTTCAAAGCTCCGCGCTGAGAAGCATCGACGCCACGCCAGCCTCGATGCCATCCGCGAACGCTCCGGTGCTGACCCCGACGCGGCCCGGCGAAGCCATGCCAAGGCATTTACCGAAGAAATCGGCAGGGAACAAACCACCGCGCACCGCGTCGAACATTCCGAAACCCGGCAGCGGCTGGCCGCATGTCTGCTCCAACTCTCAGAGGAGCACCGGGCGATCTTGTTACTCAGGGATGCCAGGGGCTTGGAGTACGAACAAATCGGTGAAATCCTTGGTCTCCCGGCAGGAACAGTCAAGAGTCGTCTCTTCAGGGCCAGGGCCGCCATGAGAGCCATGATGGAAGCCAGTACACCACCCGACACGCCACACCAAGAATCATGAGCGGTTTCTCAGGCCAATTCGAGATCATTCCCCGCGGCATCGCGTCGGCGGCCGCGTCGGCCGGGCTCACCGAGGACATGGTTCTCGCGTGGGTTGAAGGTGAAGCCGATGCCGAGTCGAACGCACGAGTTGACGCAGCGATGAAGGCGGATGCGTCGCTGGCATCGTGGCTCCACGGCCTGCGGCAGGATCGTCGCGGATTGTGTGCCATGACAGATGTGGCCGCACCGCACGGCCTGATTGAGGCCGCGCAGCGTCGTCGCGAGATGGCCGTGATCGCCGGGCTGGCCGATGGCGATCCTGTGATCGCGCGGTTGCCCGTGTCGCGCATCGGCGTGGTGCGCAAGCCGCTGTTGATGTCACGGCAGTGGCGCGGCCTTGCGATGGCCGCGGGCATCGCGCTGGCCATCGGCGCCACCGCCTATCTCGCGTCGAAGATTTCGCTTCCGCGCTTTGGCGGGCCATCAACGACGAACCCCGGCCCCATCGCGACACACGATGACGATGCTTTGCCCGATCGAATCGCCATGAACGATCGTTCATCGCCGGATGTGACGCCCGAATCGGTTCATGCGAATCCTGATGAGACAAGCATTGCGCGGTCCTCGGCCCAGAGCGGAGAGGCCGAGGCCGCGCCTTCGCTTGCCATCGAGCAGGCGGTGGCGCTCGCCGGCGAGCGGCGGCTCGCGGTGCGGGTCATCTGCGATGATCCTCTGCGATTTGATGAGCGGGTGATGCAACTCGCGCAGGCCCGACGGCTGCATGATGGTTGGGTCGTCGGTGCGAAAGCGCCCGTGGCGCTGGCCGATGCGATCACGGCCGCACGCCCGCACAGCGCCCACGCTGAGTCACGCTATGAGTCCCCGCTGGCGATCCTCTTCGCGTCGCGCCACGCGCCGGTGACGCCGCGCGTTGGCGCCCCCGTTGGCATCGCGGCCGTGCCAGAATCTCCGCGTTCCGCCGTCTATCTCGCCGAAGCGCGACTCGATGAGCGGGCGTTTGTGGCGTTGCTGGGCGAACTGGGCGATGCGCGCGGGGTGACGGTTGAGATGCAGGTGCTCGATGCGCCGTGGAATGGACAGCACATCCCCGCGACCGTCGATTCCATCCTCTGGTGGACGGGCGATCCCGCCAACTGGACGCCCTGGACCACGATCCCGATCGTGATCGAAGTCGCTCCGTAGTCTTCATGCAACTGGCTTGTGTGCCACTGGCGGACAAGCCGCCAATGACACGCAATCCCGAGTCATTCCTCACACAGTTGCGGCGTTCCTTACTGCAACCCCGTCTGCCGCTTCGACGTCACCTTCCCATCCGTGAACGTGATGATGATCTGTACGGTCCCATCATCCCACACGAACACGCGCTGGCTTGACTTGCGGCTCGAGGAGTGATCGATCATGCCCGAACTTCCGATGCCGTAGCCGCCGGAGTCCTGCTCTTCGCCATCGCCGAGGATGCTCTCAACTTCGGAGACGGTCAAGCCATCCACGACCTTGGCGTAGTTCTCCTGCGTGAGTTTGCTCTCACAACCGGAAAACGACAGCGCGAGCGCAAGCAGGCAGACAGCGCGGAGCGTGTGACGAAACATGATGAGCCTCCTTCAAACGGGGTTTCCGATGTCGGAGTGTACCACAAATCCGGCCCGCGTGTGGAACCCAGGCATGCCCACCGCGAGCAACCCCGCTTACGACGCCAGCAGTACCAGATTCAGAATCACGCTCGCCGCGGCGATCACGCCCACCACGGCCAGCGCGATCGTCAAGTTCTGCTTCATCTGCTCCGCGTTCGACGTCTGGTCGACGGCGATCTCCGTCGGCGCCGCGGCTTCAACCTGCGCGAGACTCGCCAGATCGCCGGCATTCACGCCGCGATGCGCCAGGATCGGCGGTCGCCCGGCCTCCACCTCGCGAAGATCAATCAACAGATCCTTGCAGTTCTGATAGCGCTTGCGCGGATCCTTGGCCATCATCATCTCGATGACTTCGCTGATCCCCGCCGAGAGTTTCGGATTCACATGATCCGGCGCTTCAAGCGGCTGGCGCAGATGCTTGTGCATCACGCTCGATGGGTTCTTGCCGTCGAACGGCACGCGCCCCGTGACCATGTGATACAGCGTCGCGCCCAGCGAATAAATGTCCGCCGGCGGGCCGATGTTCTTGTCCCCGCGAATCTGCTCGGGGCTGATGTAGTACGGCGTGCCGAACGCCTTGCCCGCCTCGGCCTCGGCCGCTTCCTTGTCCGACACGGCCCGAGCCAGGCCCATATCCGCGAGTTTCGCCACGCCCTCGCGCGTGAGCATGATGTTCTTGGGCTTCACATCGCGGTGAATGATGCCGCGCTCGTGGGCATGCTGGAGCGCCTGCGTCACCTGAATCGTCAGGCTCAGCGCTTCCTTCTCGCCATAACGCTTGTTCTTCACGATGTCGTCGAACACCGTCTGCCCGTCCACAAACTCCATGATGAAGTAGTGATACTCGCCCGCGCGCCCGACGTCATACGCCTGCACGATGTTGGGGTGATTGAGTTGTGCGGCCGCACGCCCCTCGGCATAGAACCGCTCGATGAACTGCGCGTTTGACGAAAACTTCCGCGGCAGGACTTTGATCGCGACGTGCCGATCGAGATTCAGTTGCTTGGCCTTGTAGACCGTGGCCATCGCGCCCGCGCCGAGTTTCCCGAGAATCTTGTACCCCGGGATCTTCTGCCCGGCGCGTTCGGCCTCCACGGCCTGGCGCAGACGCTCGATCTGTCTGGCCGTGACGAACTCCTGATCCACGAGCAGTTGCAGGAGGCTCTTGTCGTTTGATTCGCGTGCGAGATCGATGCAGTGTTGAACTTCATCCGCGGTGGCCAGACCCTGTTCGACGACGAGGCGTCCCACGATGGTTTCGAGGCTCGATCCGGCCCTTGACCCGCCGGCGCTGGTGCTGCCGGAGGTGGCGCCCATCGACGAGCCGGGCGCGGAGGCTCCGGGGCCGGGCATTCTGGCCGTATCGCTGAGTTCGGTTGGACGTGGACTTTGTGCCATGACGAATCACTTACCGCTGCACCGAAGGCCCCGAATGGCGTCCGGGAACCGCCAGGGGCGATTCGCAGGCGCACGGAGACCCCGGCTTCTGCGGGCTTCTATCGGCCATACGCGAAACCGGGTTCCGAGGTTCCAACCCCACAATCCCCAATTCTTGACGATTTGGTGACGAAATGCCGAAAGCGCCTTGACGAACCCCGGGTCGGCGCGGGATGATTATGCTTGGTGGCGGGGGCGATTGCAACCCGACGTCGCATGGAGGGGTCCAGACGACGACATCGGGAAAGGATGCCCCGAAGGGAGTTTGCACCATGAGGCGACGCGCGTTCACGTTGATCGAACTGCTGGTGGTCATCTCGATCATCGCTCTGCTCATCGGCATCCTGCTGCCCGCGCTGGGTGAAGCCAAGCGCGCCAGCCAGCGCATCGTGAGCCTCAGCAATCTGCGCAACAACGCGCAGATCATCGAAGCCTACTCCGCCGAGCGAAAAGACTCCTTCGTCAATCCCTTCGCCTCCACCCCCACATGCGGCGGATCGTTCGTGAACAACGGCTGGGTCTGGGTGCCCAACCGTGAATGCTCGCTCGGCTGGCCATATCAGGCCGGTTGGAGCAACAGCGGCACAGAGTCATACGGGTATCACTGGATCGCCCACACCATGTACGACATTCACGACGTGCAGTCACGAGTGAACACCATCTACGCCCCCGGCGACCGCGCGCTGCAGAACTGGCTCCGCACCAATCAACCCGCTCAGGGCGAACTCCTCTGGATCTTCCCGAGTTCATACTGGTACCCGCCCGTCTTCTGGCAGACGCCCGAACGCTTCGCCGGAGACACGCGACCCGTCGGATCATCCGCCAACAAGTTCTTCATCAAGCGAAACTACCGCACCGACGTCCTCTTCCCTGAGAAGAAAGTCATGATCTTCGAAGGCAAGGACTACGCCAGCAAGACCCAGCCCATGTGGAACGATCCCACGGCCAAGCCGCAGGTCGCCATGTGCGACGGCAGCGCCTCGGGCGTCAGCATCGCCGACATCGTCGCCAACACCTCCGTCACGCCCGAACCCGGCAAACTCCGCCCCCCCTCGGGCACATGGAACCCGGGCGATGGTGAAATGAACGGATACCTCGAATACGGGCCGAATCAAGGCTTCTTCTGGACGTACAACCTGCCCGCCTACTTCTGGGCCACGCGCGACGGCATCCGCGGACGAGACATTCCATGAACGATCGGCTTCGCGATACGACGGACAGACTCCGCTCACACTGGTCCAACATTCCCCCCGCCAAGCGAATCCGCGCGATCGTCCTGGGCGCGGTCGCCGCGGTCCTGGTCATCGCGCTGGTGATCGTCTACGGCCTCGGCGGCGACCCGCCGCCCCCGCGAGACATCGAAAACCGCGCCAACGAGATCCAGCAAGCCCTCGAAGGCTCCAGCACCGCCGACCTCAACTCCGAACCTCCCCCCCCACCAGGACAGCCCCAACCCAAGTCCGTCCGCGACACCATGCGAGAAGGCGGGGGCGGCTGAACGCGACTTCGGGTCCGTTCAACGCGGAGCGCGCCATCGTCCCGGCGCATCCGCGTTCCATGGCTACGTCTTCGTGGCCATGCGGCCGTGCAATAAATTGTGCCACCGAACGCGCCTCGCGGACGGTGCTTTGGTCGTCCGATCCGGGACACGCTTCACTCCCCCAGCGCCAGCCGACTCATCACTTCCACGCCCACCGGAATCGCCTCATCGTTGAAGTCGAACTCCGGTTGATGCAGGCTCGGATACGTGGCCGCATCTGGCGGACGAAGGCCGAGCAGGAAGAAGCACGCGGGGACATGACGGCCGTAGTACGAAAAATCCTCGCCGCCCATGGAGGGTCCGGGTGTGACGGCGACGCGATCATCGCCGAGCGTGCGTCGTGCGGCATTGAAGAAAATCTCCGTCGCGCCGGCGTCGTTGATCGTCGCGGGATAGCCATCGTGCCAGGTGATCTCCGCGCGACAGCCGTGGGCGGCCGCCGCGATCTCGAAAATCTCACGCACGCGATTGCCCGCGAGCGTTCGCGTTTCGGGGCGCAGCGTTCGCACGGTTCCAACCAGGCGCACGGCCTCGGGGATGATGTTGTTCGCCGTGCCCCCTTCGATCTGCCCAACTGTCACGACGCACGCATCCGTCGGATCAACCGTCCGCGAGGCAATCGTCTGCAGGGTCGTGATGATGTGCGCGGCCGCGACGATCGGATCGCGCCCAAGGTGCGGATACGCCGCGTGCGCCTGCACGCCGCGAACGATCACGTCGAAGTCATCGGTCGAGGCCAGCAGTGGCCCGGGGCGCGAGGAAACATGGCCGAGCGTGAGTCCCGGCCAGCCGTGCAGCCCGAAGATGCGTTCGACAGGCGCACCGAGTCCCCCCCCCTTGTCGCCCAGCAGGCATCCCTCATCGCACATGCGCTCGCCGCCGCCGCCGCCCTCTTCCGCGGGCTGAAAGATCAGCGTCACCGGGCGTGGGCGAGGCGACTGCGACAACACGCGCGCTGCGCCCAGCAGGATCGTGGTGTGCCCATCGTGCCCGCAGGCGTGCATCACGCCTGGCGTCATCGACGCATACGCGCGACCGGTGCGCTCTTCGATCGGCAGCGCGTCCATGTCCGCGCGAAGCGCGATCGCCTTGGCGTTGGTCGTGCTGGTGGCGGGCAGGTGCGCGACGATGCCCGTGCCGCCGGCATACCCCGCCTTGAACGCGATGTTCAGCGACGCGAGTTCGCGCTGCACACGATCGCTCGTGCGATGCTCCTGATAACTCAGTTCCGGCTCGCGATGAAACTCGTGGCGGAGTTGCACGAGATGCCCGAGGCACTCGTCGATGCGTTGGCGAATCGCGTCAGCCATGCTCCCTCGCTTGTGCCGCACCCGCGCGAGTCAGATCACACATCGCTGACTTTGCCGATCTTCCACTCTTCGATCTCGATCGGCGCCTGACGACCGAAGATCGTCACCAGCACCTTGACCAGGCCCTTCTCGGGAATTGTCTCGTCCACCGAGCCTTCATACCCCTCGAACGGCCCTTCCTTGATGCGGACATGCTCGCCCTTGGTGAAGACGAGTTTGTACTCCGGCTCTTCCTCGGGCTTGCGGGAGTCGCGAAGCATCTTCTCGATCTCGTGTTCCTTCATCGGCGTCGGACGCCCGGCCGTGCCGACAAAGTCGCCCACGCCCGTCGTCTCTTTGATGAGGAAGAAGACATCCTGCGGGATGCGGCCGTCGGGTTCGAGCCGCATCTCGACGAACACATAGCCCGGGTAGAGTTTGGATTCGGTGATTCGAGTCTTGCCGGCCTTGATGGTCTTGATCTTCTCGGTGGGGACGAGGATGCGGCCGACGAGGTGCGTCATGTTCTCGATCTGCACCTTGCGCAGGAGCGTTTCGCGGACGGACGACTCCTTGTTCGACGCGACACGCAGCACGAACCAGTCCATCCCCGGCTGGCGGAAGACTTCATCAGCGCCGATCATGTCGGAGCGTTCGGGCGGCTGGTCCACGGCGATGGCCTCCTGTGCGTGTTCCTGGTTGGTTGCCATAAGTCAGATCGCTCCCGGAGGTTCAACGTTCGAGGACGCCGATGAGTTCAAAGAACTGGGCAAACAGGACATCCACGACGAACAGGCTCGCCGCGATCAGCAGCGACGCGATGATCACCACCCACGTCGAGCCGATGATGTCCTTCCGCGACGACCAGTTGACCTTCTTCATTTCGCCATCGGTCGCGATGAGAAACTCAACCGTCCCCTTCTTCACGCCCACAAGCCAGTACACCAGCCACCCCCCGATGGCCAGCAACACGCCCACCACCCCCGCCTGGAGATAGATCGGCTCGATAATCGGAATCGCCACGCGAGAGTCCGCGCTGATGTTCGCGGCATAGGCCGTCGGGTCCGGCCCGCGCACCCGCGTGGCCTGATTGAAATCCACACCCTCGTTCATCCGCACCTTGTCGAGCACCAGCGTGCCCAGCGCCCCGCCGATGGGCGTGTATTGCCGCACGTTGGCCGTGCCGATCGACTCATCGCTCGTCGCCCCCAACAGCGTCATGGTTTGTCCGGGAGCGGGGGGGGTCTGTGCCACGGTGGCGCTGACGGTCATGGACCGCTGACCGATGGGCAGTTGGATCGCGCCGGCCTGCTGCCAGCACCAGGCCGCCGCCGCGACGAGCACCGTCGCCGCCGCCGCCGCCGTGATCACACGGATCCAATACCCCTGTCCCGCCTTGTACAGTCCAAGTGCCATCGCTGTGTCCTGAGTGCCGAGTCCCACGCGGGCCGAGCCTGGCTCAGCACAATGCTCGCAAGACTCGGCACGGCCATTTAACACGCCGGGAGGGAATCGAACCCGCAACCTGCGGATTTGGAATCCGCTGCTCTGCCAATTGAGCTACCGGCGTTCGCTTACATCCTCAATGGTCCGCCTCGCGCGACTCTCGTCACCAGCGACGTTCTTCGGAAACGATCACTTGCGCTTGATCTTGTGCAACGTGTGCTTGCGAAGCCGCGGGGAGTACTTCATCATCCCTTCCTTGAGACTCTCGGGCATCCCGCCCTTGACGTTCACGGAAGTCCGATAATTCAAGTCCCCGCACTCCGAACACTGCATCCACAAGTATTCGCGAGCCTGCCCCTTTTTCTTTGCCATGGCTGGTATCCTGTCGAAGCAGCCCTCCGAGGGGAGGGCTGCGGTCAGAGTCTAGGCCATCATGACACGCCGAAGCGTCGTCACTCGATGATCTCGGTCACGACGCCCGAGCCGATGGTACGGCCGCCTTCGCGAACCGCGAAGCGCAGGCCCTTTTCCATCGCGACGGGCTTGCCCATGAGGTCGATTTCCATCGTGATGTTGTCGCCGGGCATGCACATCTCGGCCCCACCGAGCAACTTCACCCCGCCGGTCACGTCCGTCGTGCGGAAGTAGAACTGCGGGCGATAGCCGTTGAAGAACGGCGTGTGACGGCCGCCTTCATCCTTGGTCAGGACGTAGACCTCGCCCTTGAACTTGGTGTGCGGCTTGATGGAGCCGGGCTTGCAGATGACCTGCCCGCGCTCGATGCCATCCTTGTCCACGCCGCGAAGCAGCGCGCCGACGTTGTCGCCGGCCTGGCCCTCTTCGAGAACCTTGTTGAACATTTCGATGCCCGTCACGACCGTCTTGGTCGGCTCGGCCTTGATCCCGACGATCTCGACCGCGTCGTTCACATGAACCACGCCGCGCTCGATTCGACCCGTGGCGACCGTGCCACGGCCCTTGATCGAGAACACGTCTTCGACCGACATGAGGAACGGCTTGTCCTTCTCGCGCGGCGGCTCGGGAATGAACGTGTCGATCGCCTCGAAGAGTTCCTGGATGCACTTGTTGGCCGCGTCATCGCGCGGGTTCTCAAGCGCGGCCTTGGCGTTGCCGCGGATCACCGGCGTGTCATCGCCGGGGAAGTTGTACTTCTTGAGAAGGTCGCGGACTTCGAGTTCAACGAGGTCGAGCAGTTCGGGGTCGTCCACGAGGTCAACCTTGTTCAGGAAGACCACGATGTGCGGCACGCCGACCTGACGGGCAAGCAGCACGTGCTCGCGCGTCTGGGGCATGGGGCCGTCGGCCGCGGACACGACGAGGATCGCCCCGTCCATCTGGGCGGCGCCGGTGATCATGTTCTTGACGAAGTCGGCGTGGCCCGGGCAGTCAACGTGGGCGTAGTGACGGTTGTTCGTCTCATACTCCGTGTGAGATGAGGCGATGGTCACGGTCTTGTTCGCGTCACGAACGGTACCGCCCTTGGTGACTTCCGCATACGTCTTGGGTTGCCCGCCAAAGTTGACGGCCGACCGCGCGGACATCGCGGCCGTCAAGGTTGACTTGCCGTGGTCGATGTGACCGATCGTGCCGACGTTGACGTGAGGCTTGGTCCGTTCGAATACACCCTTTGCCATCTCGAAGACTCCGATTGCTCAAATACCCGCCGGACTCGGCAGGTCACGCCCATTCTAGTCGCCGGACCTCGGGACGCTCCCGAGAACAACGCCGACACGCCGGCTTGGGGACAGCCGCTGATGGGACTTGAACCCATGACCTCTCCCTTACCAAGGGAGTGCTCTACCACTGAGCTACA
>CAZTPJ010000081.1:0-15594 GCA_964614515.1 uncultured Phycisphaeraceae bacterium
TGTCGAAGAAGTGCCGGAGGGCGGCGAGGTGGAGCTTCTTGGTCGGCTTGCTGGCCGGCCGGAACTTCGGCCGCTCTCCCTCGTGGACCTTCACCTCGGCCTGGAGGCCCTTGATGTAGTCGGAGACCATGGCCGGCGAGACGCGGCCGAGCGGCGTGCCGGTCTCGTCGCACCAGGCGAGGAAGCGGTGCACCGCGTGGCGGTACGCCCTGGCGGTGTGCGAGGAGTCGAGGGAGGCGAAGAACTCCTCGTAGGCGTAGCGGGCGTTCGCCCCCGATTCCTGCACGACGGCGGGAAGGTGGGCGTGGTCTTCGGGATGTCGCCTAGCTGGAACGATGTCTCGGGTCATGGTCTGGTCTCGGTCCCCTGCTTGGTCCGTAATGCATGATAACATCCTTTATCATGCATGGCGGGGGACTGTCCAGACCCCCTCACGATGGGCGTCTCACGCGACGCTCTTGGTCTTCCCGCAGATGACGCACCGGAGCTCCGGGGAGCGTCCGTCATGCTTGATGCTCTCCTGGCAGCACTCGAACTCCGCCACCGGCATCGGAGTCTCGCTCTCGGCCGGCGCCCTCGGCGTCGGCCGGTGGCTGACCTTGGCGTCGAACTTGATGAAGCTCCCCGGCTTGTTGAGCCGCTTCATGTCGCGGGCGAAGTCGTTGAGCATGGGCTCGACGACCTGTTTGGAGGCGACGGCCTGGAGGTACTCGACCTGCTCGGTCGTCCACCAGCACTGCTCGCCGTCGTGCCGGCAGTACGGGCAGTGCGAAAGCGTCTTGCCCGTGCCCTGCTCGAAGCGGACCTTGAAGCGGCGGCGGCAGCCGGGGCACTCCTGGCTCACGTAGCCGTCGGCGTCGGTCGGGATGGAGACGCTGATGGTGCTCATCCGCCCCTCCCCGACTTGTTCTTCGTGCGGTCGGTGATGCGGTAGGTCGTGCCGGCGTTCGGGGCCGGCGGGAGCGGCTCACCCTTGGTGACCGTGACCTCCTTGCCCTTCCCGCCCCGCGGTCCAATCTGCTGGTACTGGCCGGAGGCGGGTGCCTTCTGTCCTGGCTTGAGCGGTTCCTTCGCCATGTGCGGACTCCTTGGCCGTCTAGGCCTGCTTGAACTTCTTGGCGACAACCTGGATGTCGGAGAACGGGGCGGCCTCGGCGGCGGCCTCCTGGCCTTCGCGGATGCACGCCCACTCGCCCCGCTTTCGCTTTTGGAAGATGGCGGCGACGAGCGTGTGTCCGGGGACGATGCGGCCGGCCTTCTTCGCGAAGAGGTCGGCCAGTGCCCTGGCCGTCTTGGGCGAGAAGAGGAGCTCGTCGGAGGTCTTGTTGAACTCGACGTAGAGCGATTCGAGGAGGACGAGCTCGTCCTCGGTGAAGTCGTCTAGGACGCTGGCGAACTTGCGGGCTCGCGTGCCCAGGCACGGCCAGTCCTTGTTCTTGCGGCGGTTCACCATGTAGCGGTGCAGCGTGGCCGCGTCGAAGTCGCGGCCCGTCATGCGGTTGAAGGCGGCGGTGATGCTGTTGAGCACCACAGGCACGCGCCGGAGCTGGTCCGTCGCGATGCCGTGGTGCAGATAGAGCTCTTCGAGGCAGTGCTTCTCTTCGGCTGCGAGTCTCATCGTTGCCCCCGTTCTGCCGGCCGGCGGGGGCCTGGCGAGTCGGTGTTCGGCTCGTCGAATGAACCTCCGCCCATGGCCGTGAGCCAACGCTGGCGGACGGCCGCGTCGCTCACGCCGGCGAACCGGGCGATGTCGGTGAAGGAGACGAGCTTGCGGTCCTTCACGGCGGTATCCATCAACTCTTCGAGTCTGGTCGGTCGGTCGGGCGGTACGTAGCCCGGCTCCTGCTTCCTCCACCCGAGCCGCGAGAACTCCTTCCAGAGCCTTTCATAGAGCGACTGCGAGATGAGGCTGGCCTTGCGTGCCCGGAAAATCATCGCGGCGAGCGAGATGCCGTACCGCTCCTTGAACTGCACTAGGCGGACCATGCTGTTGCCGTGGAAGGCCTGCTTGAGGGCCTCGTCGGTGAGGAGGAGGTGCGAGGCGAACTCGTGTGCCGGCCCGTCGAGCTCCTTGTCGTCGAGCTCGATGTCGTCGTCGCACTCGCCGGCGAGCACGTGCCAGAGCTCGTGGCCGGCGTCGAACCGGACGCGGTCATTCGAGAGCGTGGCGTTGAGGACCACGACGGGCATCTCGCCGAAGTTGGCGGCGAGAGCGTCGATGCGTGCCTCGGACCAGACCTGGATGGAGCGGATGCCGAAGAGCTCGAGGACCTGGATGACGCTCGCGACCGGCTGCATCGGCTCTAGCTCAAGCTTCTCGCGGACCAGGGCGGCGAGCTCCGCCCCGCTCGCGGCCTTCTTCGTGAGGCGGAGGCTTGGAGCGAGCACGTCGTCGAGGATGTTCTCAAGCTCGGTGTAGGCCTGGAGCCAGCCTGAGGCCTCGCCCTGGAACGCCCGCTTCTCGGAGACCTTGACCGCCTTGAGGCAGCGGTAGCGAACACCGTTGAGTACGGGGCCGGAGCCGAGGAACCACTCGGCCGGCTTGCCGTAGAACGCGGCGAGGGCCTCGATGGTCGGCATGCCGGGGATGGTCCGGCCGCTCTCGTAGTTGGCGACGGTCGCGTGAGAGACCGGGAGCCCGCGGCGGGAGAGCTCGCGGGACACGATGCGGGTGGAATAGCCGAGGGCTTCGCGTGCGGCACGAAGCCTGTCGCCGACCTGTCGGATTGAGAGAGCGGGTTCGCCCATCCATGGGACTCCGGTTCGGGTGCTGGATTTTACAAACTCCATCGGCTCCGTCAAATCGTTTGACAGAGATTTTCCGGTCCTGCGTTCTGCCGTCTCGGCCGTCGTCCTCGGGGCTCACCCCGTGGGGGCCCCCGAGGAGGACGGGCGGAAGACGGCGTTCCCCAACCCCCCAACTGCCGGATTGGTTCCGAGTCTGAGGGGCTCTTATTGGGTCGCTGCTTTCAACTGTTCGTCGGTGAGGGTTGCAGCCGCCCCATGTCTCTTGAGCAATTCAGCAACGCCCGCGTGCCCCGCGATAAGTGCGTAGTCGAGAGCAGTCCAGCCGTTGATGTCTGGTTCGTTTATCCCTGGAGGATGAAGTGCAATCGCTGAAGATTCCTGCTTCCTCGCACTTTGCGGAGACAGTGACGCAGGCTTCCCAAACTGAAATAGGGTCCACTCCTTCCGGGGCTCAGCCGGCGGAGTTGGCGTCAGAAAACGATATGCAGAATCCGGGCGTGCGAAAATGTACGGGTTGCAAGCCTGACTCAGCTTCCACAGAGGGGCAGTGGTATCCACTCCGCGTCTCGGCGGCCGCCAGTTCGGATTGTACTGAGGATGACCCGGTGGGTACTGCGGCTCAGCCTGTTCCTCCGCCGCCCCGTCACCGCTGATTTTTTCAACAAAGAACTTCACCACCTCTGCATGTCCTCCCAGGGCCGCGAGGTGCAGCGGAGTAAGGCTCAAAGCGTCCAACGGGGTAGGCCGCACTTCGAACTCATCCGAGAGAACCCCCGAGTGCGTCAGTGGGTGAAGGTACTCTGACGCGAGTATCTGAACCGCGTCCAAACGACCATTCCAGGCCGCGTAGTGGAGTGCGGTCCAACCTGCCTTGTTACGCTCGCTGAGCATTGATGCGACGTACAACAACTCCGCCGGGAGCTTGGTCTTATCCCTGTGTCTCCCCTGCGGCCCCACTTGCTGCCGCTGCTCCCACCACCGCACATTCTCGGCCAGAGTCTGAATCGCTAGGTCATCCGACGAAACCGGGCCATTCGCCGCGTACCAATGAAGGCCGTCGCTCCCCCCGGTCGTTCGCTGTTCGGGCTCTGGCTGCTTGAAGGCACGAAGTTTGGGAGCAAGGCTCCGTACAAGCGAGTCCTGAGCAACCTTCGTCTCCGCCCTCTCCTTGTTCTCGAAGTATGCCTGGCTCAACCAGCGCTCACTCGAAGTATTCCAACTCGCGTAAATGATGTACCCGCCTTTTGGAAGGCCTGTCACCTCGCTGATGGAAGGCTCGTAGTAGTCAATCCCTTGGATGATGATGGTGCGGTCTACCGCCTCGTTCTTTGCTAGCTTCATCGCTTCGCCGAGCGGAATGTCAGCTGGCACCTGAGCCCAACCCACGACAAACGTCGGGTTGGTGAGCATCGTCGCGAGCGTAGCTGCGTTGGCCACGGAACGAGCGGGAACTCCCGTTCGCTGTTCAACCGCCCGCATTGCCGCGTTCTGGAGCATTGCACTCCACCCAAGTTGCCCCATGATTCGCTCGGCCCAGATTCGGCTACCAACATCGCCGACAACCCTTTGAGCCTTCTCGATGTCTCGCCCCGCTTCGTTGGGTGTTCCGATGAGAATCTGAACTTGAAACGCCGAAAGAAGCGACGCGAGCGAGAGGTCATAGGTGAGCGTGACTTCTTCGCGTCCAATCTCGAACACGCCCATCGGGATGTCCGTGCGTGTCCCGACCCACCTGCGATGTGCCGCCCCCATCCGCTGTCGAAACTTCGCCGTCGCGGCGTCGGTCTGCCACGGGTTCTGATTCTTCGCCACTGAATAGAACTCCAGCGTCGCAAGCTGGAGTTCGGTGACCATGCCAAGAAGCGGCCCTAGGCGAGTAAGCGATTCCGCCCACTCCTCACTCGACTTCGAGGGCACTGCCGCAGCTTCGATTGCATCGACTGCCGCACGAAACGATTTGTACTCCTCAGAGTTTGGCGACAGCAGCACGAGATTGTCGCGGACGGCCTGCCATTCCAGCGAATCTTGCAGTAGCGGTGCCGGCGGAGGGAGCACCACCTGCGGAGCGGATTGCTCGGTCTTCGCCGCAGTAGCAACGGGAGGGGCCGCTTGCTCCTTCTGAGCGGTCGGTGGGTCGCCCTTCTTCTCGCATCCAACAGCCAGTGAAAATGACAGTGCAAGGATGAGCAAGCGGGCGGCCATGATTCGCTCCTCTATACGTGGTCCTTTGTTCCGTACTTAGCTTCAACCTTCGCTTCGAGTGTGACAGATACTGCGTGAATCACGTCCGCTACCTGCTTGCGGAATGCTTGAAGCTCGGGCAAGTCTTCGAGAAACTGCGGATGAGGCTCGTGGGGGTACGTGGTCTGCCTCGCGGCTCGCAGTCCGCTAACAGCCATCGCATCTGCGAAGTCACCTGCCCGCATCTGCCAGAAAGCGAGAAACCGTCCCACGAAGGACCGGAACCGCCAAAGCTCAGTCGCGAGCATTGAAAAACTCACGCGGAATGCGAGCAAAGGGAAGAGCCACAGAAGCGGCATCGATGGAAACGGCACGAGCCCCGGAAATGGGCATCGCCGTAAGGTTGAACGAGCCAGTGAAAAGTCGCCCCGATGATACGACCCGTCGAGCAAGTGGCCTTTTTCGGCCCACCACACAAAGCCGGTCTCAACCTCAAGGACCACCTGCCGGCCTGAATCGTTGACTCGAAATATGGCCCAGTACTGCCGACGAACCTGCCCCGTATCGGCGGGCATCCGGATATGAACGAGCTCGTCGCCCCATCGCCCTGTCACGGCCGCCTGGCCCACTGTCCACGCCGCGAGTTGCTCGGCAAGGAGCAATCTCGCCTCGTTCTCCAGCGAACTTCCTCTGCGAACCGCGAGCCTCGAAGCAAGCAGGTCGACGGAAACGGCCTTTATCGCGTCGAGGCGATAGGTTCCCGCGAGCGGACACACCGGCGGGAGAATCTGCTCCGGCTCAACCCCGCCGCCAGAGACGGTCTCCGCCCATTTCTGAACAGCGTCTTCAAAATTCTTCCACGTCGTTCGCCATTTTCGAGTCGCCCGAGCCGCACCGATGTATCCCGGAAATCCGCACGCCCCGAACAACACCGAAAGAACTGCCGCGAGAGCCAGAAGTCCCGTTAGGAGCATCGACCCACCGAGCACAAACGCTGCACCGGGCAATAGGAACGAGAATAGATGCCCTGTGGTTGGCGGCGGAAAACGCAACGCGTAGCTTGGCCAAAAGAACCATGCCACGAGAAGCACAGGAAGAGCGACAATCGCGTACGCGACAGCGAGCGTTAGAAGGTGAAGGCAGAACCAAAAGACGGCGTGTGTACGAAGCGATGCGAAGTGCCCGACAACTCGTCGTCGCGAAGGCGACCACGCCGGCCATTCGATGCGGAGTTTTTCAGAGTGCTCTGAGGTCGCCATTGTCACTCGGAATTCTCGGTGAACCGGTTCTTTGGTCAAACAGGACGCGGAGGTGCGTCTTGGAAGTGCCTGCCCATTTGCGGCCCCCTGCAAACACAATCGCTTCCGCTTCGGGTGCTGTGCTGGATGGCGTAGCTCTTCCGCCACGTCGAAGCGTAGTGAAAGCGGCGGAGTTGACGAGCGACTCGGTGGCAGTGGACGTGCTCTTCTGCATTTCTGCCACGCCCTGCGTGTTGGATGTTCGCAACTGTCTCTCGCTCCCAAAAACCCGCGAGGCCCATTCGTTCGTTGTCGGGTCGCCGTTAGCGTGAAAAACCTTCGTCTGAAGGTTGCCGAGCAATGCTTCGGTGGCGGCGTTGCCGTTGCGACTTCCCAACGCGGCGTAGTAGTTCGGGAGATTCTGAGTGAGGTAAACCGTGGCGGCCTGCTTACTCCGTGCCGTTTGCTGGAACCGCATGTCTTCGGCCGTGATGAAGTGCTGAGATTCATCGGCCCAGAGAAAAACCGGACGGGACTGTTCCCCGAGTGAGCGACGCTCGGTGCTTCGCTGCCACACGGTCTTGTAGAGGACCTGGGCAAAGCGTCCGACCTCGCCGTAATCCTTCACGGGCAGATTGAGGATGACGACCTTGCCCCGGTGCGAGGCGGCGGGAAGCAGTTCCTTGCTCGTGCCCTCACAGAGCATCCGTCGCAGCGGGTCGCGGAGCAATCCCGACGCCTTGGAGGAGAAGCTGCTCACGACGACGCTGCGGGTCCTCTCGGCGAGGTTCGGGAAATCGCTCAGCCAGTAGGCGACGGTCTCTTCGAGGTCGTTCCAGCGTCCCGGCTGCTTCTGCTTGAGGTCTGCCGCTCTGCCGGCGGCGGCCTGGAGAAGCTCGAAGCAGCGGGAGGTTCGTTGCCAAGTCCGCGATTGAATCTCGGACACACTCTGGGGAGCCGAACGGACGATGCGAGCGAGGTCTGGAAGTTCGACCGTGCCGCACCCAAGAGCGGCGAGGTCGATGGCGTGCGTCAAGAGCTCGCGGAGTGCGTCGTTCCAGTACGGGTCCGCGCTCGATGATGACTCGCCGGTCGTGAGGGTCGTGATGAAGAGCGAGACGAGATTGAGCGTGAGCCCCCTGCCCTGCTGGCTCGTCTCGTCTGGCCGGTTGTATTCGTAGTCGAGGATGTTGAACTGGAGGCCGCCCTCGGGGTCAAAGAGCACCCGGTCGTGCTCCCGATTCGTGCGGCGGAGATAGTCCGTCCAGGTGGCCACCTCGTCCGGCTTGGCGGTCAGGACAAGGCCCCCGAACCCAGCTCTCAGGAACGCGAGGGCGAGGGCCTGGCCGCTGCCGCTCGTCTTACCGGAGCCCGTGGCACCGAAGACCTGCGTGCCCTCGAAGGCGTCCCGGGCGGTCCAGGCATCCTTGCCGAAGGTGAGAAGTGGTTGGTCCAGTTCAACCGGCACGGCCGCTCCTTTCGGGTGGCGAATCGTAGCCGAAATCGGCCTAAGCCCGCGACCGGAGGGCGGGCTTAGGAGAGATGTCTGAAGCCGTAACAGCGGCGATAATCCGGCCATGCTCCGGATGGTCCAAAATGGTCATGCTGCGGCCGCGAAGCGGTACTTCGATGACGGCTTGGCGTGCGAGGACTACTACACGCCGAAGGCCAAGAAGGACCATGAGCACGATGAGCCTGGTTGGTGGGGCGGACGGGGTGCGGAACGATTGGGGCTCGTGGGTGCGGTGGAGCGGGAGAGCTTCCACCGGCTGTGTGAGAACCGCACCCCCAACGGCTCAGAATCGCTCACGCCCCGAACCAAGGCCAACCGACGGGTTGGGTACGACATCAACTTCCACTGCCCCAAGAGCGTCTCCGTTGTCTACGCGATGACGGGCGACGCGACGATTCTGGCGAGCTTCAAGACAGCCGTGCGGGAGACGATGGGGCTCCTGGAACAAGACAGCAAAGCCCGCGTTCGTGCCGGGGGTGCCCAAGGCGAGCGGGTCACGGGGAACTTGGTCTGGGCCGAGTTCATTCACACCACGGCTCGGCCCGTCGATGGAATTCCGGACCCCCACCTCCACGCCCACTGCTTCACGTTCAACGCGACTTACGACGCTGTTGAGAGCCGCTGGAAGGCCGGCGAGTTCGGGAGCATCAAGGCGAGCGGCAGTTTCTACGAAGCGGCGTTCCATGCCCGCCTGGCCGGCCTGCTGTCGGAGAACGGGTACGACGTTGAGCGTCGCGGACGATTCTGGGAGCTCTCCTCCGTACGCGATTCTGTGGTCGATAAGTTCTCCCGCCGAACGGCGGAGGTGAATCGCTTCGCGGAGAAAAAGGGAATCACGGACCCGAAAGAAAAGGCCGGGCTCGGTGCCCGCACGAGAAGAAGCAAGGCCGAAGCTCGCCCGTGGGAGGACATTCGGCGTGATTGGGACACGCGGCTCAATGCGGAGGAACGCCAGAGCGTCCTGAATGCAAAGCGAAGCTGCCTGGATGCCGAGCCTGCCGCGTGGGCACGCGATGCCGTGGCTCACGCGGCCGCGGCCTGTTTCGACCGCTCGGCCACGGTGCCGGAGCTCACGCTCATTGAAGAGGCGTTGCGGTACGGAGTCGGACGGGTTTCTTTGCCGGACGTTCAGCAAGAGCTCTCGCGGCTTGAGCTCACCAGGTCAACAGAGCAAGGCGGAACCGTTCTCACGAATTCTAAGGCACTCGAACGGGAGCAACGACTCGTCTCGTTTGCTCGGGCCGGTCGCGGAACTTGCCCCGTGCTCTGCCCCGACGCGGCTCTTCCCGGAAGCGAAAACTTCTCGCCGGGGCAAGCGGCCGCAGTGAGCAGCGTCCTCTCCTCGCGTGACCGAGTCTCCTTGCTCCGCGTCGGCAAACCGTCGCTGACCTCCGGAGTGAGGAACGCCGTGGAGCGAGCAGGTCACAATCTGATTCGCCTGGATGGCGGCGACGCTATCGCTGAACCTGAACGTCAACAGGCTTGGCAAGGCGGCGTGTTGTGGGTCGAACGGGCGGAGAAACTAACTGCCCGCTCGATGCAGGGGCTCTTCGAGGCTGCCAGCCGGCACGACGCTCGCATCGTGCTCGTCAGCGGCCTTAGCCGCTCGGGTGTGCGGGACGAGAGAGCGTTGCTCAAGCTCTTGGAGCGTGACGCCGGCGTCCGGTCTGCACAGAGCCATCGTGCGACAAGGGAGCGGGCGGAGCAACGCACGGCCGCCAAGGCCATGAACCAGGGCGATACTCGAAGCGGATTTTCGCGGCTCGACCGTCTGGGACGTATCCGAGAAACAGCGGAAGCGGACACCGCCTCCGCTGTCGGCTCCGAGTATGTTCGTTCCGCCCGTGACGGGAAGAAGACCCGCGTGGTGACGCCGGATGGCGGCGAACGAATCACGGAGAGCATCCGGCGGATGCTGCGTGAAGCGAAGCTCCTTGGGCGTCCACGAACTTTCGAGAGACTAACGAGCCTCCGCCTCACCCCTACCACACGAGCGTGTGCCGACTGTTACGAACGCGGTCAGGTGGTCGTGTTCTACAAGTCGGTCAAGGGCTTTAAGGCCGGGCAGCGGTACGAGGTGATGGGCCGCGACCCCTTCGGCAACGTGCTCGCCAAGCATCTCGTCCACTGCTCGTCACTTCTTCCGTCGCGGGTTCCTTGGATGGAAGCCCTTCCGCTCTCGAAAAGCGAGCACTTCGACGTGTTCAAACGTTCGACCATCGAAATCGCTCGTGGAGATTCGGTTCGTGTAACCCGCACGGGCCGGACGAAGAATGAGCGATTCGGCCCCGAGAAGCTGCTCTCAAAACGCCAGCAAGCGATTCGACTCGCGAACTACGACCTGTTCAGCATCAAGGCCCCCGACCGGCGGTACCGCGTCCCGAAGGACTCGGTGCATCGCGTGGTCGGCTTCACCCTGAAAGGCGACATTAAGCTCGATAACGGCTGGATACTCCCCAAGCACTTCGGGCATCTGGAGCACGGGTACTGTGTGGGGCCGAACGCCGGCGGCGGCGGAAAGGTCGAGTGCCTGTTGGTGGTTCAGCCGTCGAAGAGCTCTGAGAGTCTTGGTCGTGCCTGGAGGACGGCCGGACTGGAATCGGTCATCGTCTTCACGGACGATAAGGACGCCCTGCGTCGCAAGATGCATGAATCTTCGGACTCAAGTGTCAGGAGCGGGCGATTGACTGAGCCTGAGCGGCCGCGAACCCGCGAGGAGCGTGAACGTGAGCGATGACCTGCTGCGAAAGTACCTGCGTTCTGTCGATGAGCCTGAGCCGGACGAGCCGTCTTTCATCCGAGGTGAGAACCCCGTTCGGCTCGAAATCCGAGAGGCGAACGGCAACAGCCGTTCGTTCCCCTACTCCTCGCTGGAGTACATCGACTTCAATCCGAGTGAAGGACTGACCCTCGCATTTTCAACCTGCGAGGTTGAACTCAAGGGGCAAAATCTCGGGCGTCTCTATGAGGCCCTGAACAGCCACGCGGTGAAGTGCGTGCTTGTGGCTCCGGGCAAGCGTGCGGAAGAAGACGATGGAGCGAAAGCGAAGGGGCCGACAATCGTGGAGGCGTGCAAGGTCGAATCGGTGTGAGTGCGATTCTACTGCGTCACTTTCTTGGGCTCGTCGCCGTAGATGATGCGGTCGTGAGGGGAGTTGAGCAACTCCATCGTCTCTTCAGGGTGCTTTATCAATCCATCAATGAATGTAAACGCTCCAAGTACCCCCACCTGTTGCTCGCGTTGAATCCTGGCAAGGTCGTAGCCGGCCGCAGAGACAGAAGGGTCTATCTTGCCCGTGCTGAGAAACGCGAGAACAGCGGCATGCAGGCTAGGGTGCAATTCTTCGATGTTATTTGCAAATGCCTCCACGCGGGTCGAGTCGGCTAGTTGAGCATCGGCCATGATGGTCTCAATGAGTCGTGCTCTTGAGCCGTACCAAGCATTACGGTCGTTCGTCATAGAAGGCCCTCACCGTCTGTTCTGCGTACCGCCGTGAATCGACTTCGAGAGCGTTGGACCTGTACTCCCGCATCCACTTGGCTTTCTCTTCTCCGGTCGTTGGTTCCCATCGCGGATAGGTCGCCTTCCCATGCTGCCACAACTGAACCGTTCTCGCATCTTCTCTCATGGCCCCCCTGCCGATTGGGTGTTTCATCACGTCGTGCTGGTACGCGTGTCTCGCTTCGTGGAGGTATGCTGTGAGTGCGGTACGAGCGTCCCTTTCGAGTGTGTCCTGCCTGAGTGAAATGGTCTTGGTGGTGTCGTCGTAACGAGCCATCTCATCCTGTTTCCAGCCTCGCTTTCCCGCATCCGCAACGCGGACCCGTTCGACACTCATTTCGGGGCGGCCCTGTTCCTTTGCCAGCAACCTTTCGAGTTTCTGGAACGCCTCCGCTCGTTGAAACTCTGACAACCGTGCCCACTGCTCCTGCTGGAACGGGGCGATTTCACGCCCCTCAACGCTAACGCGGAAATCTTTGAGAACCCGGAGCTCGCGTTCTGCCTGCTTGTCGCGGGGTCGCTCGTGGTCCAATTTTTGACCGGATAGTTCCAAGTCTTTTTCAAGGACCGACGGCCCGATTCCCGGCTTGAGAATCCGGCCTTGCGGAGCCTCTCGGGTCAAGGAAGCTTCAGGTGCTTCACGTCTTGCTTCACACTTCGCGATGGAGCGGCCCACAAACGACCGCTGCTCCTGCGAGAGCTCCTTGGGTCGCTCCTGGGAGCGTTCCGCTCCCTCCCGCTTCCGGCTCCGGTCTCTCTCGTCGCGTGCCATGCGTTTATTGTACGGGCATGGCTTGTGTGCGGAGGGCTTTGCGATGGTTGAAATCGTGCTCAACAGAGTGCCGGACGATGTGGTGCGGCGGGATGAAACCATCGGCAGCTTTCTGCTCGCCGAGCCTGGTCCAATCGTGTCAGAGAACCGGTTGGTGCGAGTACGGCTTTCCGCGAATGCCGAAGCGGCCAAGGACCGCTCGCCCCACCACCGGGCCGACTACGACGCCGGCACGCTCTCCTTGTTGCGGCTCGTGCGGTCGGCTCTCAACGAAGCGATAGCCGAGCTCGAACAACGCTCCGAGCGGCCAGCATGAAAACGCCCAGCGTGCCAACGCTGGGCACCATTCATTCGGTCAAGCCGCGAGGAGCTCCTGTTCCTGGGGTTCGTCGAGGATGTTGGTGAGGATCTCGCACGCCGCCTTCTGGACGCGGTCGAGCGAGCCGGCGAGCGTGTCGGAGTCGCCGTCGTAGAGCTGGATGTAGTCGCTGGAGCTCGTGCCGGCATCCAGGCCAACGGCCTGGGAGACGACGAAGGCAACCGCCTCGGCTTCGGTCTCACGCTGCGTCTTGGTGCCACGCACGGAGCCCTCGCCGTGGTGGAGCATCTCGTGGGCGAGCTCGTGCACGAGGACGCTGAACTCCTCGGCCTTGGAGAGGCCGTTCTTGATGGCGATGCGTCCACCGGCGGAGAGGCCGTCGGCACTGCCGAGCGAGTCCTCGTAGCGGAGCTCGATGCCACGTGAGGCGATGAGCGTCCGCACGCGGTCGGTGTAGAGGCCGGGGTCGCCGTGGAACGTGCGGACCTCGGGGAGCGGTTCGCCGTCGGTCTGCGACACGTCGAAGACGTGGACGGCCTTGAAGCGGAGGACCCGCTTGGATTCGTCGTCGGCCCGCTCCGCGTCGCGGGCCTTGAGCATCATCGGTGCGATGATGACGATGCCCTTCTCGCCTTTCTTCACGTAGCGGTCGAGCGTCTTCCAGGTCTGGAAGCCGGCGACGTGCGTGGCGTCGGGCCGCTGGGTGAGGATGAGCATGACGTTCCCGAAGCTGTAGCGGTGGAAGCGGGCCACCATGGCGAGGAAGCGTGTGAGCTCCTCACTCTTGCCCTGCTCCAGTGCCTCGGCCAGTCGGGCGAGTCCCTCGTCGGTCATCTTGCGTGCTTGTTCTGCCTTCATGTGTGTTCTCCTTTTGGCGGGCGCGTTTGGCCCCGTCGCCGGGGCTGCGGGGCAAACCGCACGGCGAAAGGAGGACGGGAGCGGAGGAGCTCGCGACAGAGCTCGGAGGGCCGCTCGCAGAGCGGGCACGGCGAATGACAGAGCCGCAGGCCTGGCGTGAGACGTGCAAGCCCAGAGAGCGAAAGCCCCCTCCCCCACCGCTGCCGAAGGCAGTCGTTCGCGGGCGGTGTCGCGTGCTCCGGAGCGACTCTGGAAGGCGGAACGGGCCGCGATGACGGCGAGCATCACGCGGGGGGCCGTGGCTTGAGAGCATGGTGCGATGCGAGGGCGGCGGAGCGTTGCCGGGTGCGGCCAGAAAGAAGGGCCAGTCGGCTCTCACCGACCGGCCCTGGTCGCTCACGCCTCGGCGGCTGCGGGCTCCTGAGGATGCTCGTACAGCCACGTGTGGGCGAGGTCGAGCACCTTCGCGACAAGCGGGATGTCGTCGCGAGAGAAGCTGTCGGAAGTCTTCCAGGCGTCGCCGTCCTTGTAGAGCCGGGACACGGTGACGTTGTGCCGGATGCCGGACTTCGTCTCGTTGGCCCACACGGCGGCCTTCACGCGGCCGAGACGGATTTCGTGGACTGGTTTGTTCTTCTGCGTCATGGTGTTTCTCCTGTTTTCTCGGGGTGCCCCATGCACCCGCAAGAGGTCGTGCATGGGCAGCACGAGCGGAGAAACGAAGCCCCGAAGGGGCGTGGCGTCGGGCGGTCGGCCCAAGGGCGAGGCGAGTGACGGGCGAAGCCCGGCGTGAGGCTCGCGGCCGGCAACCAGAGCAAGCCGCGAGCGGGCGTGCTGACGCAAGAGGAACAGACCGGCGAATCCGGAGGCCGGGTGGTCCGCGTGGGCGAAAGCCGAAGTGCTGGACCGGCTGCCGTCGTATTCGGCTCAGGGAGCGGCGTGGCGGAGCCGAGTGACCTGTTCACGCGGCCCGTGCGTGTCGCGGGGCGGAGCGAGCCTTCGTGGCTTCAATGCTCGAAGCGAGCGGCAGAGGCACGTGTGCGAGTGCCGGATGGTGCGGGGCGGGCTGGAGCGGTTGTCGGGCAGTCACGCGGCGTGCATCACGCCGACGGCTGACACCGGTGGGCCGTCTACCCGAAACCCGGAACGAGTGTGCCGTCATACCGGCACACGGAGGACTACCCGTTCTGGACGACGTGGTAGTCCCGAACCGCCTTCTGGAAGGCGTTCTTCAGGGCGATGGGCAACGCGGCGGCGGTGGGCGTTCCCCAGCGGCCGCGTGGCTGAACCCGTGAGAGGTCCAGGTGCTCGCGGGCCTCGAAGAGGGCGAGCACCAGTCCATGGAAGACCTCGGAGGCCTTGAGGTCCTTCTGGACGCTGTAGGTCTGGCAGAAGTCGAGAAGCTGCTCGACCATGGCGAGCGTCTCGGGGTTCATGTTGACCTGCTTGCGGGGAACGCTGACCGCCTGGCGGGGCTTGGGCTTTGGAACGGGCTGACGTACCTGGGGCGACGGGCGTGGCTCGGGTGAGCGTGCCGACGTGGGGATGGGCTCGGTGGCTTGGCTCCCCCCCACTGCTGCCGGGGCCGGCGTCGCCGGTCGCGGGTCGGGCAGAACCTGTAGCGGAGGCTTGGCGGGCTTGGCCGGTGCGGGAGCCGTCTCCTCGTCGAGGTAGTCGCCGAGCTCGACGGGCCGCTCGGTGATGGCGGCCTGGCTGATGTCGAGCTTGAAGGTGTCGGGAAGGCCGCGACGTTGGTTAGCCATTGGCCACCTCCACCGCTGCGGCCGGCTTCATCTCGACGGACGAGTGGCCGGTCTTCTCGATGACACGCTCGATGACCTCTCGTGTGACGGCCTCGTACTGCTGGGAGGCCGATTCGGTCGGTGCGTGCTCGAAGATGGTGAGGCCGTAGACCGTGGCCTCGCGGTGCTTGACGCTGCGGCCGATGGTCGTGGTGAAGAGGAGCTCTTCGCTGAACATCTTGCCGAGCATGGTCTGGATGTCGCGGTCGAGCTTCGCCCGCTGGTCGAAGTTCCCGATGAGCACGCCGAGTAGGTTGAGCCTCGGGTTGTAGCGTTTCTGAACCTTCTCGACGGTCTTGGTGAGGGTCTCCAGGCCCTTGAGGTCGTAGCCGGAGGGGAAGACGGGGATGAGGTACCAGTCCGCGGCGATGAGGGCCGTGGTCATGGCGAAGCCGAGCTCGGGCGGCGTGTCGATGAGGACGAAGTCCCGCTTGCCCTGGAGCGAGGCGATGGAGTTCTTGAGCCGGACGCGGTGCTCGTTCCGGAGGTCGTCGGCGTCGAGGTCGCTCGACCCCTCCCCCACTATCCTGGCCTGGACTTCGGCTTCGAGCCGCGGCTGGACGGCGGAGAGGCCGCGATGGCCTGGGACGATGGCGAGGTTGCCGTTGAAGCGGCCGGGGAGCTCGACCTGAACGTCGATGGCCCCCTTCTTGGCGAGGTA
>CAZTPJ010000082.1:0-15583 GCA_964614515.1 uncultured Phycisphaeraceae bacterium
ACGGCCAGCGCAACGCGGTGTTCTATTTCACCAGCGCTGAGCCGTGCCTGGTGCCCAACGCCATGCTCCTCCCCGACGAGGGCGACAACCTCATCAAGGTCACGGATGGAAAGTATGTCTACATCGTGGATGCCGCGCATGTGGACTGGATCAGAATCGGATAACGCCCTCGCGGGCTGAACACGAAACCGCAACGAAAGGAAAGATTTATGGCAGCGAAACAGATTGCATTCAACTCCGACGCTCGCGAGCGAATTCTCCGCGGCGTCCAGAAACTCTCACAGGCGGTGAAGGTGACGCTTGGTCCCTCCGGTCGCGTCGTCGTGCTGGAGAAGTCCTTCGGCGCACCGACGGTGACCAAGGACGGCGTGACGGTGGCCAAAGAGATCGAACTCGACGATCCCTACGAGAACCTCGGCGCGCAGATGGTCAAGGAAGTCGCATCAAAGGCGAGCAAGGACGCCGGCGACGGGACCACCACGGCCACCATCTATGCCGAGTCGATTTACGCCGAGGGCCTGAAGAACATCACGGCCGGCGCGAACCCCAACGAAGTCAAGCGCGGCATCGACAAGGCCGTCGCGGCCCTCGTCGAGGAACTTAAGAGGATGTCCAAGAAGGTGGACTCTTCCAAGGAGATCGCGCAGGTCGGCACATGCTCGGCCAACCAGGATGAGAACATCGGCAAGATCATCGCCGAGGCGATGGACAAGGTCGGCAAGGATGGCGTCATCACCGTTGAAGAGGGCAAGAGCCTCGACACCGAGGTTGAACTCGTCGAAGGCATGCAGTTTGACAAGGGCTATCTCTCGCCGCACTTCGCGACAAAGCAGTCCACGATGGAGGCCATCCTCGAAGATTGCTATGTCCTGATCCACGAGAAGAAACTGTCATCCGCGAAGGATCTGATTCCGATCCTGGGCAAGATCGCCGAGAGCGGCAAGAGCCTGCTCATCATCGCCGAGGACATCGACAGCGAGGCGCTGGCGACGCTGGTGGTTAATAAGATTCGCGGCGTGCTCAAGGTGTGCGCGGTCAAGGCGCCGGGCTTTGGCGATCGTCGCAAGGCGATGCTCGAAGACATCGCGATCCTGACCGGCGGGCGTGCGATCATGGAGGAACTCGGCATCGAACTTGAGAAGGTCACGCTCTCCGACCTCGGCCGTGCGAAGAAGGTGACGGTGGACAAGGACAACACGACGATCGTCGAAGGCGCGGGCAAGTCGGCGGACATCAAGGGACGCATCGACCAGTTGCGTCACCAGATCGAAGCGACGACGAGTGATTATGATCGCGAGAAACTCGAAGAGCGTCTGGCGAAACTGGCCGGGGGCGTGGCGCAGATTAATGTCGGCGCGGCCACCGAAGTCGAGATGAAGGAGAAGAAGGCGCGCGTGGAAGATGCGCTTCATGCGTGTCGTGCGGCCGTGGAAGAGGGCATTTTGCCCGGCGGCGGCGTGGCGATCCTTCGTGCGCGGCGGGCGCTGGACAAGGCGAAGAAGGCCGCCGATGGCGATGAGAAGATCGGCATCGACATCGTGTCGCGGGCGGTGGTGGCGCCGATCAAGCAGATCGCGAAGAACACGGGGCTGGACGGCTCGATCGTGGCCGCGAAGGTTGAAGAGAACTCGGCCAACAACTTCGGCTTCAACGCGGTGACGCACCAGTACGGCGACCTGATCCAGATGGGCGTGATCGTGCCGACCAAGGTCGAGCGCGTCGCGCTGCAGAACGCCGCGAGCATCGCCGGCCTGCTGCTCACGACCGAGGCGGCGATCGTGGAGATCAAGGAGAAGAAGGAAAAGGTGCCCGCGGGCGGCGGGATGGATGATATGGATTATTGAATCCGTATCGCTGGGAATGAAGCTGGAACCCCCGGTGCGAACCGAGGGTTCCGGATTGCCACGTAGCACATGACACCCCAACAGTTTGAACACCAAGTACTCCAGATCTGCGACCGAGTTCGCGCCGGTGACCGGGTCGAGTCGAGCTACTGGGAGTTGAAGCGCGAGTGGCCTGTTGACATACCAAAGGTCGCACGTCGAATCGCTGGTCACTGTAACGCTGCGCGCGGCGGGCTGGCGGCTTGGATTATTGGTATTGATGATTGTGGAGCCGTGCATGGAACAAACGCACAGGAGTTTGCGAATTGGTGGCCACAGGTTCAGAGTGAATTTGAGGGCGAGGCTCCTGCGCTAATTCATCATTGTGCGCCACGGGTTGACGATAAGACTGTCGTCGGTCTCCTTTTTGACAGTTCGACTGCGCCTTATGTGGTGCGCAATCCCCTTCGCGATACCAAGGGAGCGATCGCTAGAGAAGTGCCATGGCGCATCGGGACCGCAGTGCGGACGGCGACCCGGGAGGATCTCCTCCGTATATTGGTACCGATTCAATCTGTTCCGAGCTTGCGTGGCGTCGCGGGGCGGCTGAACATCGGACAGCAGGGCGAAGCATTGCGCGGCGAGTTCACGGGTATAGAGTGTTGGCAATGGTGGCTGAAACTCACCCTCTTTGCGACGATGGAAGGAACGGCCGCCGCCGTGATACCGTACGATCGCTGCCGCGTCGAACTACGAACACCCGGCGCAAGCGAGCCATTTTGTAGAATGCGGTGCGTTGCGGATTATACGAAGAAGGGAAATGTTGATGCCTCAACAGCAGTGACGGCGACTTTGACTGAGTTCCGCATTCCAGGCTCTGGTGGTTTTGTGCTGACCTGTACCGGTGTTGCACCTGTAGGGCCGTCTCTCCGAAACTTGGTTTTGAATCTTCAAGTCTCTCTTGAGTCGATCGGCGCACCATTTCCTGCAGTAGCCCAGTTGAGATTCTCGCCCGACGTTGGCAGGGATGAGGATCCTAAGTTTCCTACATGGACTATGGAAGAGTCGTAGCGCGTTCGTTCTGTGCCAGATGCCGGGGCCGCAGCGCAGCGTGGCCTCAAAGCGTATCGCATGTACCCGCCGCAAGTGCAGTGCCCGATTGCGCCGTGTGATTACCGCTGCTTCGTATACACGGGCAACTGCGGCTTCCTCAGCACGCGATCAGGCGGCGCACGCCCGATTCGTGAAACGCTCAATCCGCGAAACGCGCGTGCAAGCTCTCTGGCACGCGCGGCCGGGAAGATCGGTAGCCAATTCCCACATGTTCCGATGGCGATCAAAGGTTCGCCACCAAGATCTTCGCCCGCCACCCAGGTATGGATCTGCTTCTCTGAATAGTCAATCTCAGGGTACGACGTGCAGGTGACGTCGCGGAATCCGCAGACTGGACACTCCGCGCCGCTGATCGTCCACCCGCGTACAGCCACGGGTGCGAGGAATCGTGCGGGAACGCACTCGGTGTAGTGATTCCGTGTCCGCGGCGCTGGCGTGACAGGAATCCAGCGAAAGCGGCTACGCTCATCAGGCGTCAGTGCATCGATCAATCGCCGCGAACACATCACAGCCTTGAAGGCAACGGTGAAGAACTCCGGCCAGCAGAAGTCGCCGTGGCCCGGGCCTTTGGCGATAAGAGGCACATCCGTCCGCTCGCCGATGGGTTGACGGCAATGTTCACAGAATCCCCCGGTAAAGAGTTCGGGCTGGTCTGAGGCAACATTGACGTATCCCTCCGCGCCGATCATCAACCAGTCCGGGTGTGCGTGCGCTGCATCGTCACCTTCCATCGGCTCGGGCGGATCGAAGGACATGATGGGTTCGCCATCGCCGAAGTACCCGATGCGTTCCATGATCGCGTCGACGGTTTCTTCCCATGTCCCGCCCGCCGCCTTGATCTTCGGTCGATCCGCAAGCCACGCGCGATAGCCGGACCTGGTGCGTTCCCATCGAACATGCCAGAATCTTCCCTCCATCGGTGTACCCTATTTCCAGAACTGCCACCAACGTTTGTTCGGCCGAGGCACGGCGTCGCCCGTCTGCGATGTGAAGTTCGCATAGGCGTCGGCGACGGCCGACCAGTCGCCGCTGATCTCCCGTTCGTGCTGAGGGTCGTAGATGCGCATCGCGAACGTCGAACGCAGCGCGTCGCAGATCACGGCGATGGTCGCGAACGCTTCTCGCGCCGCGGCGCCGGTGTGCCAATACGGAAGCGTGATCGAGACGTGATCGCGAAAAACCGTGACTTGAAGGCCGTGGATCACCTCCGGATCCTCGTTGAGTTCGATGTCGCGCCCCGCGCTGTCATGGGTTCCGAGATCGTTCGGGTCGGGAACGAGTCGCCGCATCTGGGGGGCGGCCGAAGTGATGGTCGACGCGATCGATTCCATCGTGCGTCGCGCCTCATCCGAGAGCGGCGCATCGACGCCGTCCTCGTCCACATCGCCGGTCAGCCGCGCCACGGCCTGCTGCCAAGACTCGCCCGTCCTCGGTGCAAAGGCAATGAGATCGTAACTCATGCGACGAGTATAACTGGATGCGGGGTCGCGGGGTGACAGGGTCCAACGCCCGTTGGCACGACCACCGCGTTGGAGCGTCATCCGTCTGTCATCACCGCCGTCTGCGGCATACACAGAGCATCGCCACCGCGCCGATCGCCCATGCGCCTGGCCCCGGGATGGACGTGATGCGGTAGCCGTAGGAGTCGCCGACGGGGCCGCTCATGGTCCAGTCGAGTCCGCCGGGGAAGGGGCGACGGCCGCGCCAGCCCGTGGTTGAGCCGATGGTCGGGTATCGGTCATCGCCGATGCCGAGGAAGTATGGGTTATATTCGCCGAAGTGGTATGAGAGCCAGAATGACTCGGCCGGGGCGGTGATGCCGGTGAGGTCGAAGTCGTAGACGCCGCGCGTGTCGGGGGGGATGAGCATCGGGAGGGAGCGTTCGGCGATGAGGGCGCCGGGTTCGTTGCCGGCGTCGGAATACAGCCCTATCCAGATGGGCGCATCGTATGTTTGCGTGCCGCTGAGATTTCGCAGGTGGAGTTCGAGCGTTCGCAAGCGCAGGTCAGCCCCGGCCGCGAGACGGATGTGCTGGGCGAACTCGCTGTCCGGTGGCGGAACCCAGGTCACGGCGAACGGGTTGCCGGTGATGTTGTCATAGGTGATGTCGGCATGGGCGGCCGTGGCCAGCCCGACGGCGACACAAAGCGCAAGTCTCATGGTCCTGTCTCCTGCCCGGGGCCTTGGTGATTATGATATACGGCCGTGGCGGTTGGCCGGTTGCGGGCATGAATGGCCGCGGCTGAGTACGATCGTGGCGTGGTTGGTTTGGCGTCTATGACCCTCTGGAGTTCGCCCATGTTGCCAAGGTTGCTGGCGGTTGCCGTGATGTGTATGTTGGCTGTCGCGTGCGAGCAGGCGCCGCAGGACACGGGGCCGTTGACGGCCGAGACACTGCCCGGAAACTGGGTGATCGATCCAGCCTCGGAGCCGAACGCGGCGTTCAACATCGCACTGAGCATGTCCGAGCGCGACGGTGAGTTTGCCGATGACGCGTCGTTGTCCATGCGTGCGCAGGAGATCATTCCGCACTTGCGACGGCAGTATCCATCATACGGCTTCGTGGCCGATGGAACGTGGATCGCCAGCACGGAGTCGATGCTCGTTGAGGGCACATGGACGATCGAGGGCGACGTCGTGAAGATGAAGTCGAGCAACGAGACGTACAACCGCGACCTGAAGATCGTCGGCCAGACGCTCGTGTCACACCCGAAGCATGCGCGGGGCAGGATCGTTCGCTTGATCCGGGGTTGATCACAGGTCATGCGAGCCGGCAACCGTGAGATCGCCCGACTCATCGGCGCTGGGATGAGTCATCGCACGTCGGACACGCAAGGGAGGCGGGCAAGACCCGCCCCACTGGATCCAACGGATTGTGCCGTTGCCTTGCGTTGTGCGAACGGTGTCATGGCCGAGAACAAAAACACCGAGGGCAAGACACCCTCGGTGGCACACGCAACGTGCGGAACGAGCATCGAGCGCATATGCGCTTCAGGCTTCAATCATGGGCAGCCCGCGTTGAACTCGTTGCCGAAGCACAGGAAGTCAAAGATGTCGCAGACGCCCACGCCGGTGCTCGTGTCGCAGTCGCAGGCGTAGGGGTCGTTGGCGCTGAAGCGGTTGCCGAAGCAGAGGAAGTCGAAGATGTCGAGCACGCCCACGCCCGTGGATGTGTCGCAATCGGCGTAGCAGCCGGCCGAGACGGGCGTGTAGGTGATCTGCATGCGCAGGGCGGTGGTGGGAGAAGCGCCGGTGAAGTTTCCACCTTCGTAGGAGCGTGAGGATTCTCCACTGCCCGCAGCGCGTGAGACGAACAGCAATCCACCCTGTGGGTTGCGGGCACCATCGGTGCGGATCTCGACGAGCAGGTTGCCCTGTGTGGGATCGTACACGAAGGGCGTGCCGACGAAGCGCATGGCCCACGAGTTTGGATCGTGAACCAAGACCGTGGTTTCGAAGGCTGGATCCGTGAAGAACAGCGTCATGGGCCCCGAGGGATTGTTGCCCGTACTCGGAACTTCGAGGCCCGTGGGGGCTGCGGCGCCGGGGACCTTATCCGAGTACCCCATGTTGACTTCGATTTGCTGGATCCACGTCTGACCGATCGTCGAAGCTGAGACGGGCGAGAACGCGATCTCTTCGATCTGAATCGCGTCCAGGCCGCCCAGCAGAGGCGTGAACAAGCCGGCCGCGAAGACCTGATGGTGAACCGAGTTCAGGTTCCCGAAGGGGATGGAATTTCCCGTCACATGTGCCAGCGTCGGGAACACGACCTGCTGTCCCACGGCCGAACCCGCCAACGCCGCAACCACCATCGCTGATGCAACCAAACGATACCTCATCATGACATCCTCCCTTGAGAAATGCTCCTCGACTGCGCCTGCTTACGCAGTCAGGCGCGTTCCGGCGCAGGTGCCGAGAGACACCCAAGGATCCGCCGTACACGCAAGATACCAGATTCTCCCGGATCGTGTCGAGAAAAAGCAGGATGATGCGGGATTTTCACTGGTGGGCGTGCGCACTCGCGGCCGTCGTCGCGTTTCTGGACCCTCTGCGGCGACGGCCCTAACCTCTCGCCCCATGTCGATTCTTGTGAACCAGAGTACCCGGGTGATCTGCCAGGGAATTACAGGCGCGTTCGGTGCTCAGCACACCCGCGGATGCCTGCACTATGGCACGCGGGTCGTCGGCGGCGTCACGCCCGGCAAGGGTGGCACGAAAGATGAGAACGGGCTGCCCATCTTCGACACCGTCGAGCGGGCCGTGCGTGAAACTGGGGCGGATGCGACCATGATCTTCGTCCCCCCTGCCTTCGCGGGCGACGCGGTCCTTGAGGCGGCCGACGCCGGGATTCGCGTGATCTGTTGCATCACCGAAGGTGTGCCGGTGCAGGACATGGTCCGCGTGCGGGCCGTGCTTGACGAGATGAACGTTCGGGGGCCGCGTCGCGTCACACTCATCGGGCCGAACTGTCCGGGCGTCATCACGCCTGGCCCAAAGACGGGCTCGGGGTCATCGGCGAGCGATCCGTATACGAACGCGGGGTGCAAGATCGGGATCATGCCCGGGTACATCCACACGCATGTGAGCGAATCGCAGCGGAAAATGGCCGTGGGCATCGTCTCGCGTTCGGGCACGCTGACATATGAGGCGGTGTGGCAGACATCGCGTCGCGGGCTTGGGCAATCGACATGCGTGGGGATCGGTGGGGATCCGGTGCGCGGGTTTGGATTCATCGAGTGTCTGGAGTTGTTCCAGCGCGATCCGGACACGCACGCGATCCTGCTGATCGGTGAGATCGGCGGGAGTGATGAAGAGGCCGCGGCGGCGTACATCAAGGCCAATGTGACCAAGCCCGTCGCCGGCTTCATCGCGGGTCGCACAGCGCCGCCCGGCAAACGCATGGGCCACGCGGGCGCAATCATCTCCGGCGGCGAAGGCACGGCCGAGTCCAAGATTCAAGCCCTGGAGTCCGCAGGCGTCACCGTCGCCCAAAGCCCCGCCGACATGGGCGAAGCCGTGTGCAAAGCGATGGGTGTCAGCGGTTGATCAGTACACCACGGCCGTGGCGGCTTCGATGGCTTCGACAACCTGTCGGACCTGGAAGGGTTTTCTGAGGAAGCCGGCGTAGCCGAGGCTCTTCATGGATTGGACCTGGCCGTCGGTGAGTTTGCCGCTCATGGCGATGATCTTGGTCATCTGCAGGTGTTCGTTGTTCCGGATCATGTCAGCGATGTTGCGAGCGTCGGTATCGCCGAGGTGAACGTCGAGCAGAACGACGTGGGGCTTGATGCGTTCGCAGACCGCGCCGGCCTCGAAGCCCGAGGTGGCGGCGTGGACTTCGTAACTCGTCTGCTCGGTGAGGACTTTCTTGAGGACATCGACGACGTCGCGTTCATCATCAACGATGAGAACGCGAGTCTTTCCGGTATTGATGGAGTCCAGGGGTATACCGTGGGCCTTCATAAAGGTGATGAGGCTGGATACGGGGATGCGTCGATCCTTGGACCCCGGGATGCGATATCCGGGTAAAGCCCCGGAATCGAACCACTTCGAGACGGTCCTCGGCGCGACGTTGCAGGCCTTCGCCACTTCCCCTGTCGTCAAGACTTCCTTGTCAAACGGCATGGTCAATCCTCGAATGGTGCAGCCCGCGCGCAGCCCCTCAAAGGCGGCACATCGCGCAGAACCCTGATCGGCGGCCGAACCCTCCGGCTTGACCCTCTCGGCCCAATCGGCGCTCAGATAGGATTCTGGGACGGCGAAAAGGTGGTCGAAGTGTCGGGTCCGATTGACAACGCACCTGTATAGCGGCTAGATTGGCTCCCTCAAACGTCCTTCTCGAGGCGCGTCGGGATTGCAACCGGCGTTCTCGGGCGGGCGAATGGTTCAATCCGTCCCCGATCGGCCTCTTGACGGCTCGCGCCCGTGAATGCCCGTATATCCTGCCAAGGAGCGCCCAGTGCCCAGAAAGATTCTCGCCGCCGGTTTTCTCGCCGCCTCGCTCGCGTTTAACTCCGCGGCGTTGGCCACGCAGGATGGGGCGGTTTCCAATCGTCAACTCCTGGCCGACTTCATGCACTATGTGCTGATCGATCAGCGCGAGGCCGCACAAGCCACCGGACGACTCTTGCTCGATCGCGGACTCACACCATCCGACTGGGTGAACCTCATTGAGGACTCCGGTGATGGCTCTCGCTTCGAGGAGGTCGTCATTCGGGCGCAGCGTCAAGGCGACGTCGAGGACATCGCCAATGGCATCGCCCGCCAACTCAATCAGGGGCGACTCGAACGAGTCCGAAACCCCGACGAGATCATCAAGAACATCGAGATGCTCACCGGCATGGCCCGCGGGCGCATTCTCGCCAAGGAACGGCTCAGGGCCGCGGGAGAGTACGCCCTGCCGCTCCTCCTGCAAGCGCTGCTGCATCCCAACGATGTCGAACTCAGCGCTCACACCCGCACGCTCCTGATCGAGATGGGGCCGCAGGCCGTGCGCCCGTTGTCCGCCGCGATCCTCGGTCTTGATCCGGCCGGGCAGACCAAGGTCGCCGACATCCTCGGGCTGATCGGATACGAGACGGCCCTGCCGTTCCTCGTTGAGGTTCGTGACGCGACGCAGGCGGAGGATGTTCGCGCGGCGTGCCAGCGCGCCATCGGGCGCATCACCTCCGCCCCCATCGCCTCCGGCGCAGCACCGTTGTATGACCAACTGGCGGAGCATTACTACGACGAGCGTCCTGAACTGACGAGTTTCCCCGGCGAAGATCACCAGTTGGTGTGGAACTTTGACCGGCGCATCGGGCTGCTGTCGGTTCCTGTGTTGACGGAAGTGTTCCACGAGGCGATGGCGATGCGACTGTGCGAACATCGCTTGTCGAACTGGAAGGATGACGCCGCGGGAACGATCGCGCTGTGGGTCGCGTCGAACCTTCGGCGTGAGATCGAACAGCCCGACGGGTACGCAAACCCGACGTATCCCGACGCGCGGCGCGATGCGCATTTCTATGCCGTCGCCAGCGGCGCGGAAGTCTCGCAGCTCGTGCTCGCGCGGGCCATCGCCGATCGAAATACGGCCCTGGTTCGCCGTGGCATCGCCGCGCTGCAGATGACGGCGGGCGGATCGGTGCTGTGGGAGGGCGCGACGGCCGGACGTCCACCGCTGCTCGATGCGTTGACCTATCCGAATCGCCGCGTGCGTTATGAAGCGGCGCTGGCGCTCGCCAAGGCGCAGCCGTCGCGGTCATTCGCGGGGGCGGAACGCGTCGTGCCCACGCTCGCCAGCGCGACGCGCGAGGCCGCACAGTCCTTCGCGATCGTCATCTCCGGCGAAGTCGAAGTGTATCAGGAAGTTCGACGAATCCTTGAAGGCGCTGGATACACGGTGTTGCCGCACGGCCGAAATCTCGCCGAGGTCTCCGGCCCGATGGCCGAAGTTCCCGGCGTGGACCTGATCGTGTCGAGCCTTCCGTCAGAGGCGGCGCAGCGGCTGATCGACGAAGCGTCGAGTTCGCCGGCGCTGATCGCCACGCCAATTCTGGTGCTCGTGTCGCAGCAGGGGTTCATCGACCTGAGCCGTCAGTTTGTCGGGCATGACCGAATCTCAATCCGCCAGCAAGGCATCACGCGCGAGATGATCCTTGCGACGATCACGGATCTGGTCGAGCGTGCCTCGGGCGGGCCGATCTCCGCGGCCGAGGCCCGCGAGTATCAGACGCGGGCGCTGGCCGCATTGCGGGATATCGCCGTGGCCAGCGGCACGGTCTTCGATGTCGGCGATGCCGCCGCGCCGCTGATCCGGGCGCTGCCCGAGGTGTCGGCCGGGATGCGGCTGGATGTGGCGGAGGTGCTCTCACGCATCAACCAAAAGCGGGCGCAGGTGGCGCTCATGGATGCGGCACTGACGGCGTCCGGCGGCGAACGCATCGCGCTGCTGGAAAAGGTCACAGGCTCGGCCAAACGCTACGGCAATCTCCTCGATGAACGACACATCACCCAACTCGTCGCCATGGCGTCATCGGCCGCAGGTGGGAATGATGAAGCCACGGCCGCAGCCGCGCTCATGGGCTCGCTGAACCTGCCGAATCAAAATCTGGTGCCGATGATTTTGGGAAGGTGAGTCGAAGCAACGAATGAGGCCCGACGTCCGGAGGCTGAAGCCTCCGGCAACGATCGTGCGCCCTGACGGGCGAAGCGTTACGGGCGATGCACTGCGCAGGCGATACACCGCGCGTGCGATGCGAGGCATCGGAACGGCCGACGCTTCGGCTCGCGTTTCTCAGTCCCCGATCGATCTTCTCACGCCCCGATCAGCGTCCTCACCTGCCAAAGTTCCGGGAAGAAATTGTAATGGATCATCTCGCGGAGGAAGGGCACGCCCTTTGAGCCGCCGGTGCCGGGTTTGTAGCCGATGATGCGCTCGACCACTTTCACATGCCGGCAGCGCCACATCGTGAACTGCTCATCGACATCCACGAGTTTCTCGGCCATTTCGTACGCGTCCCAGTGTGCTCGCGGATTGTCATAAATGTTCTTGAACACGGCCGTCACGGCGGCGTTCTCCGCGTGATGCGTCGAGACATCGCGTGAAAGCACCTCGGGCGGGATGGCGTGGCCCTTGCGCGAGAGGAATCGCAGGAACTCGTCATAGAGACTGGGCGCCTCCAGCGCGGCCGTGAGTTCCGCGTGGGCCTCGGGCTGATTCGCGAACTTGTCGATCAGGGCGCGATCCTTGTTGCCGAGCAGGAACTCGACGAGTCGATATTGCACCGACTGAAAGCCCGACGCCCGCCCCAGCAGGCCGCGAAACTGCGCGTACTCGGTCGGCGTGAGCGTTTCGAGCACGGACCACTGGCTGAACAGTTGCGCCTGAACGTGCTTGACGCGGGCGAGGATCTTGAAGCACGGCTCGAGTTCATCGTGGCGAATGTGTTCGATGGCCGCACGAAGTTCGTGAATGATGAGTTTGAACCACAGTTCGGACGTTTGATGCTGGATGATGAAGAGCATCTCGTCGTGGTGGGTGGATCGCGGCTCCTGCGCGGCCAGGAGCGTGTCGAGGCAGAGATAGCCGGCGTAGGTCTGCTTGGGGTCGAGGTTGCCGTAGATGGATGGATCGAGGTCTCGGTGGGTCATGTCGTGGTCCTTTGCGGGAAGGGTAGAGCGCGCGGCCCGGCGGGAGTTGCGCGGGCGTCGTGCGGATTGCGCCCGCCACGGCCGACCTTGCGCGAGGCGTTTGCGCGATCGGATCACGCTCAGCGCCACGCTCGCGACATCTCGCGCCGACCGCCGATGTTCATGTCAGCAGGAGGCAACCATGGCTGTGATCACGCAGGGGGCGGTGTCGGTGGATGTGGCTGGCTGCGCGGCCGTGCTGGCGGCGATGGATGACGCGTCGATGGAGCGTGCGTTGTCCCGTGCGCTGGAGATTCGTCGTCGTCGGCTGGGGCCGGATCGCGATGCGATCATCGCGGAGATCGACCTTGCACGTCGATTGCACCGCGCGGCGCAGCAGCAGACGAATCTGCTGGCGGAGCGCGTGTATGGCGGAAGGCACCCCAAGCACTGGCTGTGGTCATCGCACAAGGCGTTCATCGTGGATCGCGTGTGCGCGGGCGAGCGCGTGCTCGACATCGGCTGCGGCGCCAGCGCGTATCTGCTGTGGATGGCGGAAAAGGGCGCGGAGGTCACGGCCTGTGACATGAACGCGGCGCGGATCGCGCAGGCGACGGCAATCATGGCGCACCCGCGCCTGCGGTTCGAGGTGCGCGATGTCGTGCGAGATCCGCCGTCAGAGCGGTATGACGTGGTGATCTGTTCGCATGTGATTGAGCATCTTGATGAGCCGGTGGAGATGTTGCGGGCGCTGCGGGCGTGTGCGCCGCGGCTGATTGTGGCCGTGCCGCCGATGGACAATCGGTGGGAGAAGGTGATGTATCGCGATCTTGGTCTGTTGTGGAAGGATGATGAGGATCATCGCCGTGAATACACGCCGGAAATGCTCCGTGAACAGGTTGAGGCGGCGGGTTGGCGGGTTGTGGAGATGCACGCGGGGGTGGACATCAAGGCCGTGGCGGAGTGAGGCTATCGTTGGCGCATGGCGCGATGTCCCTGGGCGAAGACTGAGTTGTCGATTCGGTATCACGATGAGGAGTGGGGTGTGCCGGTGCATGAGGATGCCCGGCTGTTCGAGTTCCTGGTGCTTGAGGGTGCGCAGGCGGGGTTGAGTTGGGAGACGATTCTCAAGAAGCGGGCGCGGTATCGCGAGGTCTTCGAGGAGTTTGATGCGGCGCGGGTGTCACGGTTCTCGGCTGCGCGAGTTGAACGGCTGATGAAGGATGAGGGGATAGTCCGCAATCGGCTCAAGATCGAGAGTACGGTGAGCAACGCGAAGGCGTTCCTTCGCGTGCAGCGCGAGTTTGGATCGTTCGACGCGTATGTGTGGCGGTTTGTGGATGGAACGCCGATCGACGGGCGGCGGGGAGCAATGATGGATGTGCCGGCGAAGACGGACGTGTCGGATGCGCTGAGCAAGGACTTGAAGAAGCGGGGCTTTCGCTTCGTCGGCAGCACGATCTGCTATGCGTTCATGCAGGCGGTGGGAATGGCGAACGATCACCTGGTGACGTGCGAGCGGTATGCAAGGCTGAGACAAGCAGCCGAACCGCACAACTAGGAAGCCCGACCGTAAGGGAGGGCTGCTTGGGTGGCCCGCCACTCCGTGGCGGGTTTGGGCGCGCGGATGGGGAACCAATGACCCTGCTGCGACTCTCGCGGCGGCGAGAGGCTGCGGCAGATCGTGGGTTTGCGGCGTCACGGAGGGCGTGCGGGAGCGTGCGGGTGACGATGAAGAGGCTGGATTGGATTTTGCGTGTTCCCGCTTCCAAGCCCTCCCTCACGGTCGGGCTTCCTGCTTGACGTGCCATCGAAGTCGCCAGAGGCGACTTCGATGCTTCCTGCGATGGCGTGTCATGGTCAGCCCGAGCACGGGCAAGCCTGACGGCTTGCCCACGCCACGCGCGGAGCCTTGGGGCTTCTTATGCGCCGTTCGGAGCGATGTGGAACTCGTCATGCACGGCCCGGAGGGCGCGTTCGCCATCTTCCTTCGGAATGATGCACGCGATCTTGATCTCGGAGGTCGTGATGTTCTCGATGGGCACCGGCCCGCCTTCGGTGTTGGCAAGCGCGTGGAACATTCGCGCCGCGACGCCCGTCTGCGTGCGCATTCCGACGCCCACGGCCGACACGCGGCACAGGCCCACGTCGATCTTCACTTCCCCCCCCCCGATGTCGGCCAGGAGTCGATCGAGCACGGGGCGGACATCGGCGAGGTCGGCGTGATCCATCGTGAACGACACGCGTGTGCGCCCCTCCATCGGCGGGTTCTGGATGATGTCATCGACGAGAATGTTGGCCGTGGCGATGGCGCCGAAGATGCGGCCCTGAAGATCAGGCGCGCTGGGAAGGTCGGTGAGCGTGACGCGGCCGACGTTGGTCTTGAGCGCGACGCCGGTGACGACGTTCTGTTCCATGTCTGGCGATTCCTGTGTGATGAGCGTGCCACTATCGGGGAGCATGGCGTGGCGAACGTGAATGGGTACGTTGAACTTCATGCCGAGGAAGATCGCGCGTGAGGCCATGACCTTCGCGCCCAGCGCCGCGAGTTCGAACATCTCCTCGTAACTGACCTTATCGAGTTTGCGGGCGTTGGGGACGAGACGCGGGTCGGCGGTATAGACGCCGTCAACGTCCGTGAAGATGTCGCAGACTTCGGCGTCGAGCGCGGCGGCGAGCGCGACGGCCGTGGTGTCTGATCCGCCACGGCCGAGGGTAGTGACATCGCCATCATCGGTGACGCCCTGAAAGCCCGCGACGACGACGATGCGGTCCTTTGCGAGGTGGCTTTCGATGCGGGCGCGGTCGATCGAGGCGATGCGCGCCTTGGTATAGGCCGCGTCGGTGCGCAGGCCGCACTGCGGGCCTGTGAGGCTCACGGCCTCCTGCCCGAGTTCGTGCAGGGCCATGGCGGTCAGGGCGATGGAGACCTGTTCGCCGGCGGCGAGGAGTTGGTCCATCTCACGCTTGGGCGGGTGGGGCGAGATTTCAGAGGCGAGTTCGATGAGTCGGTCGGTGGACTTGCCCATGGCCGAGACGACGACGACGACGCTGTGCCCCGCCTTGCGTGCGTCATAGGCGCGTTGGGCGCAGCGTCGGATTCGCTCCGCATCCGCGACGGACGACCCGCCGAATTTCTGAACGATGGTGGACAAGGTTGGCTCCGTGTGTGCAAGCGCGGGAGGGTAGGAGGGTGACGGCGGTCGGGCTTCCTGCTTGACGTGCCATCGAAGTCGCCAGAGGCGACTTCGATGCTTCCTGCAATGGCGTGTCATGGTCAGTCCACGCACGGGCAAGCCTGACGGCTTGCCCATGCCACGCGCCAGACCCTCCCTCACGGTCGGGCTTCATATTGGGCGTGCCATCGAAGTCGCCAGCGGCGACTTCGATGCTTGCAATGGCGTGTCATGGTCAGTCCACGCACGGGCAAGCCTGAGGGCTTGCCCATGCCACGCGCTGAGCCCTCCCTGACGGTCGGGCTTCCTGCTTGACGTGCCATCGAAGTCGCCAGAGGCGACTTCGATGCTTCCTGC
>CAZTPJ010000083.1:0-4983 GCA_964614515.1 uncultured Phycisphaeraceae bacterium
GTACGCAACCGATTCCGCCGTTAGGTTTTTGGCCCCCCCTCCCTAGGGGTGCTCGTCTAGGGTGTTTCCCCTAGGGGAGATACCCTAGATGGCTCCCCTTGGGGTTTGGGCGGGTGCGGTACATCCGGTTGCGTCCTCTAGTTTCAATCCTACGGCCCGTGGATCGCCCGTGTTGCGTTCAAGCATAGCAGGGCTAACCGGGTCGACTGTTCGCCTGCGACCGATTGTAGGCCATCGTAGCGGCCCGTACACAACGCTCCATCCTCGCGTACCGTCTTGGCCGAGTGGCAGGCGTGGCAAAGCGACTGATAGTTGGCGAACTCGTCCGCTCCTCCCTTGGCCTTGCTCACAATGTGGTCAACGTCGGTTGCGGGCACGTCGAGGCCGCGCGCCTTGCAGTGCCGGCAGAGCGGCTCGATACGGAGTTGGATCGCGCGGCGTCGCTCCCAGTACCGGCCGTAGCCTCGGGCTGAGGGTGATCCCCGGCGACGATCGTACAGGAGCGTAGTCGCCTTTGCGAGCGACGACCGGGCGGCGTGGCGAAGTTGGCCGAGTGTTCTCATGTGCGCCCCGAGAGTGCGGCGAGGAGGACCATGCCGACGGCGTAGAGTACGAACCAGACAGCGGTGAGTTTCAACCCAGCCGAGAAGACGGCGCGTCCGATGCGGGTTTCGAGTTCCGAGTAGTCGAAGAGCGTGAGGGTCGGGCGTGTCTGTGGGCGTTCGTATTCGTCGGTCATTGCTGTCTCCGATTGATAGTAGGTGGGTTCGCCGCGTTGCGGAACGTCATGGACGGGCCGTGCCAGACGTGCTGGACGGGTATGGCAACTCGGCCGGTTGCTGTTTGTCGGCCAGGATCGCCTTGCGGATAGACTGGTAAGTTGGGTTTGACTTCTTGCGTTTTTTGAGGCGGATCGTCTGCTTCATCGTTTTTCCTTCAGAATCGGCGTCCGAAACAGTTGCGAAACAGTTGCAGCCCTCGTCCTAGTTTGCGCCCAACAAAATCTCCTTAAGGCGCTTATATAGGAAATGGCATGTCAACTGTTTCGACTGTTTCGGAACGCGGTTTTTGACCTGAATAATGGGGTTTCGAGCGAAACAGTTCACGGCCTCAACCCTAACCCAACCCAAACCTTACGCCTCGTGCCGGAGTCCTTGGCTTGCCCAAGTTCACGCGCACGGAGATACCTCCCGAACTTGGTCTGCGATGCTGGACGGTCGCCCGAGTCCTCGCACCACTCGCAGTACGCCTTGAATACGCTATTTGCAGATACTTCCTTGCCATGTCCAAACTCACAGCAATCATCGAGGAACCGCCCGATGGTGTCTGACTCGCCCTGGTACTCTGATGTGGCCGCGACCACTTCATTTGGCGGCCTGAGTCCATTGGCTTGCCAGCGGGCTGCGCCATCCAGAATCCATCGGAGGATGCCGTCAGCCTCGACTCGCAACAGGTCCGGGTAGGTCGGGTCGGCCTCTTCTTCGGGGATGGTGTGCTCGAATGGGATAAGGCGGATTCGTCGCCACGTTCCAAGGTCGGTCCCGCGAATCTGCGGCTTGGAGTTCCCGAAGATGCAGAGTTTGTGGGTTGCCTCGAAGTCGAACGGATCGCCTCGCATGACCCGCGCATTGATGCGGGTCTCGCCGGTGAGTTCCTTCATCCTTGCCTCGTTCCATCGCATTCCGTCGTCCACTTCCGACATGACGACGAGCCGCTTGCCCTGGAGCGAGGCGATTTGTGTGGGGTGCTCGTCGTTCTTTTTGAGCGCGAGCAGGTCGGTTGAGCCTTTGGCCGCGTAGTCGCCGAGCGTGTGCATGATGGTATCGAAGAGGGTCGTCTTGCCATTGCGGCCGCTGCCATGCGCCATGAAGAGGACTTGTTCGCCGACGTACCCGGTCGCGCAGTACCCGAACACACGCTGAAGGTAGTCGATGAGGTCGAGGTGTCCGGCGAAGATGGTCTGAAGGAACGAGTCGAAGAGCGGGCATTCGGCGTCGGTATTGAGTGTTGCGTTCGTGATGCGGGTGCAGAGGTCTGCGCGCGATGCGGCCCGCAACTCGCCGGTGAGAACGTCAAATGTGCCGGATTGTGTGTTGATGAGGTTGCGGCCGAGGTCGAGTTGCTCGGCGGTGATGGAGATGCCGGGTTGCCAGCGTGCGAGCGATACTGCGGCCTCGATTCGATTGCGGGACTCAGATGCGGCGGCGTGCTTGGCGATTGCCTTGCGGCGGTCCTCGTCCTCTTCGCGTCTGCACTCGGCGTAGATGTTGCGGACCACGCCAGCCATCATCCGCATGACTTCGCCGGTCTGATCTCGAAGCCACCGCTTGCCATCCCACACGAGCCATTGATCCCACGCCTTGACGTAGTGGAGGTCTGCGCCGTGGGCGTCGATGAGGCGCTCGGCGTTCCCGAGGTCGGTGAGATTGCGGGCAACGTCGGCCCGCTGATTGTTCGGCTCGTTTGCTGCGACGGAAATGGCTGGTCGGCCGGTGGGCCGGATCGCGGATCCGCGCGAGGTCTTGCCTTCGGCGTCGCGTAGGCGTTTGGTAATCTCGTGGTCGGTCCAGTCTGTCGGGAATGGTTTGCTGACCGATCGAATGACGCCGAGGGCGGTCGTGTCGTCGAGTCCGTGTTCAACCGCGATGCAGGCGCAGGTGATGAGTCGGCGGGAGCCGTCCTGCCCGTCCTCGCGTTTGATTGCGTTCATGCGTTTGAGCGCTCGCCGGGCCTCGCCTTCGAGGTCGGCCGCAACGGTAGTTTGCGCCACCGGCGGCGCCGGTTTTTCGGCCAGAGGAAACTCGGCGAACGGCCAGCGGCGCGACGGCTCGAAGAGTGCAACCTGGGCCACCACTCCATCGCGTCCGGGCTTGCGGTTGGCGAACCCTGGGAGCCGCATGATTCGCGGCGGATCGTGGATGGTCCCGTCCGAATCCAGAACGGAAGCGATGCCGCGTTGCGCCATGCTCCACTGCCCAAGATCGTGCTGCGGCTCTTCGAGGAGCCAATAGGCGTGGCATCCGCCGCCGCTATGGAGCATGATGGACGGATCGGGCAGTTGGGCGTCGCGGATGCGCTGGGCTGCGCATTCAACGGAGCATCCGCCGTCGAAGTCGGCGAACACTGCGCGGGCGAGCAGCACGTCATCGCCCGCCGCCCCGCCGGGCATCTTGCGCGGATTCGCACCGAAGTAGCAGTTGTACCCCTGGGCATTGCGGGCTGTGGCCTCTTCCAGAACACTCGAAAGGCCGTCTGGTTTGATCCATCGCTGAATGCCGGGTGTCCCGCGCCGGAGGATGAGCCGGAGTTCGATCCAGTCGTCCGGGTCGAAGAGTGCGGCGATGAACGGAACGGCCGGGTGGGTCATTTTCCGCCCTTGCCTTTTCGGAGTACGGACGCAAGTGCGTTCATCCCGTCAATCCGATGCCCGGCGTAGAGTTCCGACTTTGACCAATAGACGAAACCCCAGCCGCCGAACGATGGGGTGATGATCCCCACCGGCTTTGCCCCGAGCGACTCGCAATGCTCCATTGCCGCTCTGGCGTCCTCTTCAAGCCTGTACCACCCGTCGGCGTAGAGCGTCCATCCGTTCAGTGTACTCATGGCGTCCTCACGGCGCGGTTCGGCCCGACCCGCCGGCCTGCTCCCATGACCGGGGTCGATGGAGCCGACGGGCGGGGCCGAGACGCGCGATGTTGACGGTTGAGGATCATGGGAGCACCCCCATTATACCCCACCCTCAACACCCCGCAACCTACCGCAAGGCTGTCCCCATCCACCGATTGTCCACCGCCCTGCGTCCGATAACGCGATTTTCACGATTTCGCGGATTTTCCTCTTGACTCCATTGCACGAGCGTACCGATGGTGGTATGATTGTGGTGTCGGCGATTGGGCCGACTCAACCGAGGAGACTGAACAATGACGAAGTGGAGTGTCTACTCAACGCGAGACCCGTTCAATTTGTGGACGCGGGAATGTTCTTGGCGTGATCCTGCCGCGTGGCTGCTCTTTATTCTCAACCTTCCGAGGTCCGCTTGGGTCGCAGAACAGAACGACTCTGGAGGCTACCGCGTCCACGCCATTGGCGAGTCGCACACGGAATGGATCGCGTACCCTGCCTGACCCCCCGCCCCGCCCCGCCTGACCGCGGCGCGCGGCTTTGATCGACAACCCCAACGAGGAGACTGACATGACACAGACACTGACACAGGGCACGGTCTACGAGATCGAGTCACTCACGCTGCATGGCTGGACGACCGGCGATGGCAGCGGCCACGAGGGCTACCACGTCGGCGACTATTTTGACGCGGGCGGCCGCTATCTCGGACCGGACCAGCACGGCATAGAGCCGATCGTGGCCGTACAGCGCCCGCCCGTCGAGGTGATCGAGGCGGTGTGGCTGGATGAGGACACTGGCGATGAGGCCGATCATGCCGATCTCTCTCGCGGCTACTACGAGGCGACCCTCCCTGACGGCGCGCGAATCACCAGCGCGGACAGATATTGCCCCGGCATGATCGGAGATGTCTGGCATGAGGATGATGGGCATGGCGGCGCGACCGAGGCCGACTCTCCAGAGTTCCACGCGGCCACAATCCGACTCATTGGCGGACCGCGCAATGGCGAGATCGTGGCCTGACGATTCCTGCCGCGTCGTCGCCCTTGGGCGGCGCGGCGTCCCGCCCCGCCCGCGAAAGCGGAATGCTCCGGCCGCGTCTACCGCATCGGACAGATCACCGAATGACCCCCCGCCTCGCCCCGCCTGACCGCAGCGTGCGGCTTTGTTCGGAAACCCCAACGAGGAGACTGACATGACACAGACGACAACCAACTACCGTGAGACGATCCTCAAAATCGCCGACCGATACGCGCAGGCGGGCGAGGACTGGGAGACGAACCTGCTGGCTGGATCGCTGGACGAGATCATCGACCGCAATGCGGCGCTGTCGATCGCGGACTGGCTGGAGACCGAGGCGGACCA
>CAZTPJ010000083.1:5083-6623 GCA_964614515.1 uncultured Phycisphaeraceae bacterium
CCCGTGCGTGGAGGCCAGGGCCGCGACGACGACGAGATTTTCGATCTCGGCGCCGCCCTCGTCTGGCTCTCCATCCTCATCGGCTCGCTCACGATGTGGGGCGTGGTCATCGCCCTCGTGCGGGCCGTACTCTGAATCCTTCTCTCCTCGCCCGTCCCCGGCCAACGCCAGGGGCGGGCTTTCCTCTAACCGAAAGGACTGACCATGACGGATCGTGAACGACTGATTGAACTGGCTCGTCAGACCGTGGCGGACTTCAAGGGATTGCAGGCGAGCGGCCCGGCGTTGAAACTGGCCGAGCGGGTGGTCGCCGAACTCGACCCTCCGCAACCGCGTGAGTTGTGGGGAGGTTCGCCGGATGTGCTCGATTGTGGCGGAGGCCCTTGGCAATGCTGTCGCTTTAAGTGCATTGCCGACGAATTGTCCGTCTACGGCCCCACCCGCGCCGACGCGATCCGACGCTACAACGCGGCCGCAGAGGCGATCGAGCGCAGCGACCGGGAGGCGGGCAAGTGAGCGAACCCACCCTCTACTCCCCCGCCGACGTGGCCGACCGGCTCGGACTGAACGAGCGCACGGTCCGCCGCATCGCCCGGCGGCTCGGCCTGCGGCAGCGCCGCGATGTCTGGCTGTTCACGGATGCGGAGGTGCGCGCGATCAGCAACCGGCCGGATCGGAGGCGGAGGGATTGCCCCACTGGTCGGCCATAGCGGCGGCGATGCCGGGGAATGTGGCTGATCGAATCTGTGCGCAGTTACGGCTTCCTTTGGCGTCGCTATACCACTTAGGTAGAGTTTTGCCGCCGCTTGTCGTAATGAACTCGCCGCGTCCGACCACTTTCGTAGGTACAAGCGGCGGGAGATTCGTAAGCCACAAGCACGTTGCCTTGCTCGCCTCGTGCCCGAACATCCAGGGTTGGATGATCTGATCCGGCTTGCGATAGACAGTAGACATGATCCCGACCGGGTTCTCGATTGCGATTCGTAGTATGGGTGCGTTGACCAGGGCCATGAAGAAGTCGATGGCGGCCTGCTGCTGGCCGGTGCGCCGCTTCCGCTCGAAGTGCCTTGCCCCGCTGACACACAGATGCGTACACGGCGGGAAGGCGATCATCAGGTCGAATGGCGCACATCGCTCGCACCCGTCTCCGTTGCAGTTCGGGCAGCCGTATTTGTCGAACAGGTGAAGCACGTCGCCCGTGATGTGCCTCGTGTGCGATCGCGGCAGGATGTCGCATGAATACGCATCGTGCCCGCGTGCCAGGAAGGCGTCGCGGACGATGCCGCTTTCCTCACAGGCCACGAGCACCCTCATCGCCCCTCGCCCTCCATCCCCCGCCTTGCAACCGCGACGAACGCATCTCCGCGTCGTGCCGAGTAGCCGAGGTTGCGCAGTTTCCGCAGCGCCTTCCGCAGTCCCCACTTTGTCCACGGCCCGCGCCTGACGCCCTGTTGCGGCGTCCACGCCTGTTTGTCGGCGTCCCATGTGGTTACGTCGTAGGTTGGCTTCATGGCTTCTCCTGTTCCATCCCCCGCCTCGC
>CAZTPJ010000083.1:6723-15448 GCA_964614515.1 uncultured Phycisphaeraceae bacterium
GTCTCCTGTTCAAGTGTCCGCCTCGCCAGGCGGCAGAGTTCGAGCACGGTCGCGGGGTCGGCGGCGGCGATGTGCTTGTCTGCGATTTCGGCAAGATATTCAGCGATCCATCTTCCGTCGGCTGATCGAAGATGTGTTCGCTTATATCCGTCGTGCAGCCGCCATTCGTAACCCCATTCATCGCCAGCCTTGCGTGCCAGCGCTTCGATGCGGTCGAGGTCGGCGGGGGTGAGTTTCATGGAAGTTTGCTCCTCTCAACCGATGGATAAGGATGCGCTTCATTGACCATTCGCAACGCCTTCCCAAGAGGTACGCCCTCGACACATCGCAGAAACGCGAACAGTTTGAGCCTCTTCTGCGGTAATGTGTCGTCGTCCCTGCGAGGCGCGTAGCAGTCGTTCATAGCGCGAAACCCACGGAGAAGTTCCATATTGACAGGCTCACGCTTCATCACTCCCCCCTCTCGATCGCGTCGGCGGCGGATGCGATTGCTGTGGCAGTATCAAGTCTACCGTAACTTCTCGCCACCATCGCCGCCTCGCGCATGCCCGCGACGTAGGCGAGACGGGCGGCGATGCGCACCCTCCACATAGGCTCGTCTTCTATCCACGCCTTCTTCGCGATCCCTTCGATGATGCTGTCAGCGTCCATCGGCCCCTCCCGTCCGCTCCGCGAGCCAGCGGCGTGCCCGGTGCAGTACGTCCGCGTCGGGATGATTGAGCATCCCTGTGAGGTCTCCCACCAGCCGCACCGTCTCATCGTCCCCCCCCGCGATGCGGTCGATCATCTCGTTCCACGCGGAGACGGCGGCGGCGGGAGTGGGACCGAGAGGACCGTATACCGACCACTCTCCGACCGCGTAGATTTGATAGCGCCCGCGCATAGGCTGCTCCAACTTCGGCTCCGCGTCGATGCCGGGAAACCGCTCCGGCTTCACCGGCTCCGGCGACGAGGCGAGGGCGAGGATGCCACGCGCACGCCGCTGGTCAGAATCGTACCGTAGCGGACCATCATCATTGAGTACGTCCTCCGCCCACTCCACCGCCAGCGCCACGATCTCCTTGTCCCGGTTGTCAGTCATTGGTTGGTCCTTTCGTGTTGTCCACCGCCGCCTCGGCTGCGGCGAGGGCGGCAGCGAGTGCTTGGCAAGCCTGCATTTCGTATGAATCGTCCTCCGAAAGATCACTATCACCCATGAGTCGATCAAGGGCGGAATGTCCCATTCGTGCCGCCTTGACGAGCGCGGCGTTGCGGGATTCGAGGGCGTCGATGCGGGAACGGATGGCAACGGCGACATCTGGAAGATCGTGCCAACTGTGCAACTCAAGTTCTGCCGGTTCCCCTTTGAGTGCGTTCGTTGTTCGTGTCAACAGGTCGGCCATGCGCTCTCGCAGCGCGTCGCATTCATCCCGCTCGCGCTCGACTGATGCGATGCGGGCCTTGAGGTCGTCAATCTCGGCCAGCGTGTTGGCGTGCGTGATGGGGTCAGTCATTGTCAGCCTCCTTCGGCGGCGGGGGGAGGGGACGCCAGTGGGTTGGGGCATCCTCTACCCACCAGTCCTCCTCAAAATCATCAAAATCATCAGTGACGAATCGCCAAGGGAACCCGCCACGTTTATCCCAACAGCCAAGCGCGACGATATCACCGTCAGTAAGCAGGATCATCGTCCCATCCTTCGGAGCCGTCTCGATGTCCCGCCACTCCTCCGCCAGCCCGGCGAAGTGGCGGGAGACGGCTTCTGCGATCTCCGCCGCCAGTTCGCTGCACTCCTCGCGGCCTTCCTCGATGGTCTTGCCGGGCGAAAGTAGATCGACCAGCGGCATCGCCCCGCCGTCATTCTCGATCTGCGTGAAGGCGCACTTGTAGCCGATGAGGACTTGGTAGATTTCGTCGGCGAGTTTGTCCTGGGCTTTGTTCACCACGCACCTCCGAACCACAGCGGGACATGGACCATCAGGAAGAACGCCCATTCACGACTCGACATACATCGCCTCCTTCAGCCGGTTCATCTCGGCCCGTAGTGTATCGTACCGCTCCATCATCGACTTAAGCCGGTTGATGCCGTGGTAGACCGTCGAGTGCCCGCCCGCCCCGGTGTACGCCGCGATCTCCGGCAGGCTGAGCATCGTCGTCTCCCGCAGGAGCCACCACCGTTTCCACCGCTTGACAACGCTTGGCATGTACTTGTTCTTCACGTCGGCCTCGGATGAGTGCATCCACAACAGTTTGTCCGCACGGGCAATCGCCGTATGGATGCCGAGTGGGAAGCGGTCGGCGGTCATTTTCGAGACTCCCGTTCCTTCGCCTCCTGGTATCGACGTAGCACCCGCAACGCCTCGCGGATCGCGTCGCTGTCCAGCGTTGAGATGTGTTGCTCAACGATCAGGGCCAGCCGCTCGTAGTAGCCGAGTTCGCATTCGATGTCGTAGATGCGCTGCTCCAGTTCCCTCATTTCCACGCCTCCCGCAGCCGCTTCGCGTCGGCCTGAATGGCGAACAGCGCCATGTAGCCGTGCTGGGTGTACCACTCCTCTACACGCTTCAGGATCGCATCGGCCCTTTCGATGTCGGCGATGAGGCGTAGTCGCTCATTGCCCGCGCCGAGTCCGGCCATCGCTATCGCGTCCTTCTCGGCCCACGCCGCTCGTTCCGCCCGCGTTGTCGGCTTGAGGTCACTTGCCATCGCCAGCCTCCACTTCAATCACGATCATGCCTGTTTCTCCCCACCGCTTCGTCACCCGACCATCCCACACGCGGCAATCCTGAACAAGCAACGCATCGAGGACCGCCTTCTCTAGGTTGTCTTTGTCGGGCGTCTGCTGGTGCGGCTTGCCATCCATTTCGGCCCGCTTCCGTTTCGACCACGACTCCGGCATTGGAATGACGAACTTCATGTGGTAGCCGCACTCGGGGAACCGAAATCTACTCGACACTTGTCGCCGCAACTCATCACAGAAGGCCCGGTATCGCATTACAGCGGGCCGCTTCTTCCACTTGTCGCGTTGGGTCATTCGTGGCTTGCCGATCGGGTTGATTCGGATGATCGTCACTTCGCTCATACCGCCACCGCCTCAAGAATGTCAGGGTCGAGCGGGTTGTCAACCTTGTACGGCATGACCAGACCCTCGATCTCGCCGACATTGAAGTAGACGGGACTCCGACCGCCCATCGTCGGCGGGTGGACGACTGCCCCGTGCCGTGCGAGCAGGCGAGCGTACCCCGGCGCGATGCAGACCAGCCCGATGCGGACAGCGCGGAAGCCGTCGCGGGTGATCGTACCGTCCTTGCATTTCTCGCACGGGAACTCCCCGCCAACGCAATCCGGGCAACGATAGATGTTGCCGCACTCAGAGCATTTGATCTTGCCCTCATCGCATCGTCCGCATTCAACCTTCCTTGTGCCCTTGCACTTCGGGCACGGCTCGACGACCGCCTCCGGCAGCGGAGGCATCCGCATCGGCGGACCGTGCTTTTCGGACCACGGCAGGGAGCCGACCGGCGGCCCCTTCGCGTCCGATGGGTACTCGTTCGCCGGATCATGAAGCCGCACGACGATCCGTCCGTCTGTAGCACAGACGTATTCACCGTCGCGGAACGGCCGGTCGATCGCGTAGCGGGAAGGCTCGCCCTTGTGGCAGCAGTCATCGAAGATCGGGTGAAGTTTCATCGTCGCTCCCTGTATCTCTTGCAGAGGCTATTGAACTCCGCCAGAATCTCGGCGTCGCCGGTGTTGAGTAAACCCCGCGCGCCGGGTCAGCGGCGCGCAGGGGGAGGGGAGAAAGAATCAGATCGGATTGTCGGGATCGAACGGAGGTTCCTCATCGCGGCCAGGCTTGGGCAGAATGTACGCCGCACGTTCCTCGGCCGTCAGTTCATCGACGTGTCTCGGCTCAATCTCGGGATACTCCTTGACGCCGTCCTGCCGGTAACTGACGATGCAGCATCCCTTCTTCCCCAGCAGCCAATACTCGGCGACTGATGGATTGGCGAAGTGCTGCGGCTCGATCCCTTGCTCCTTCAGTTCGTCGAGGTCGATGCCGAAGCGAGACATGAGTTTCGCCAGCACCCATCCCGCCTTTGCGGAGAGCGTGACGACCATGTAGGTTTCGCGTTCCTGTTCATCGACGAAGATCACCATCATCTTCGGCGAGCCATCCTTCGCGGCCTTGACCTTGTAGGAAATCTTGACGATCTCCAGTTGGGTCACGCCGGGCGGAACACGATCGGCCGTCTGGCCCTGCTCCGCTGCATTCCAGTCATATGCCATGATGCCTCATCCTTTCTCACGCCCGCTGGGCGAGTGCGTTGTAGAGTTCGCGGAGTTGGGTAACGTGTCCGGCAAGCATCCGCTTCTTGTCGGCGGCCGTGATCTCTTTCGCCGCCTTCTCCAGCGCGGCCTTGCCGTCGGTTGCGGCGACTTCGAGCGCGGCTTTGTGCCGGGCGAACAGACGTTCGCTTTCAGCATTCTTCTTCGATTCCTCCGACGCCATCGTTTCAGCGTCGTGCGCCGCCGTCTCGTCCTCGGTCTCCATTTTGGCCTGGACGGTTCCGAGTAACGGGATGATGGGCTTGATGAGTGAATCGAACGTCGGGTTGACCAGCACCTTCCCTTGAAGGATGCCGGTACGGTCCTTCTCGACGTTGGCGAGAATGTCCGACTTATTTACCTTGCTGGCCTCCATGCGGATCGTGATGTGTGGCTCGTATTGAGTCTCGCCCTCGGCCCGCATCGCCACGCCGATCTTCTTCAGGTCTCCGTCGGCGTCCTCGCCAAACTCGTTCTTCTGCCGACCGCAGATGATCGCATGAATCGGCATTGAGAGGAGCAGGGCCATGAGTTCCTTGTAGGGACGCTTGATCTCACCCCATGCGTTCATCGGGATCGTGTCGATCTTCGTTCGCTTGCCCTTGTAGGCCGCGATCGCTGCATCCCAGACATGGCTGATCGAGTCCAGCACCACAACTCCGTAGGTGTCCGGCAGGTTGCGGATCGAATCGAGAATGTCCGTGATGGACCGGCTGTAGAGCGCGTCGAAGTCGAACGCCTCGGGATGGACGGTCCGATCTTTGACGGCTTGGCAGTAGAAGTCGGTCCCGCGTTCGGTGTCGATGAACGCGATCCGCTTGCCGCTGAGTTTCGCCAGTCCTTCGGCGGCCAACAGGGCGGTGAAGGTTTTGCCGCTCCCCGGCGGCCCGTACATGCCGAGTTTGATCGCGGCCTGTTCCGCTTTCGCTTTTCTGAATCCAGCCATGATGATCCTTTCCGGCACTCCCCGCGCTGGCGGGTGTAGCCTTGACCCGTCTCTTGATTGAGCCGCAGCGTGCCGACGGGCCGCACGCCACAGCGGTTACGATCACTTAGGCGGCACCCCCGCCTCCGCGAGCCGCGAGAGCAGCCGGTCGCGTCCGCAATTGCATGGCAGTTCCGCCTCGCCCAGTTCATTGATGATCCGCAGGCATGCGCACGGCGGCTTGTGCGGCATGTATGCGATCCAATCGCGGCACTCCGCCAGCAGCATCGCCGACGGGTCGGGACGGAACGCCGCAAGGTCTGCAATCTCCCTGAGCGCATGATACTGATTGAAGTGCTTTTCCATGTGGATGTCGTTGACGTAGGTGCTCGGCGCGTAGAGTCCGGCGTCCTTTGCCATATGCGCGGCCTTCCGCATGTCTCCGGGCGTGTCAACGTCCATGCCCATGCGAACCAGACGCCCGACAAACTCGTGCATTTCCTTGTCCCGTTTCCGCCGATAGTGTTCGTAATTCGTCATTTCCCACCCCCCCTCGGGTACATCGGGTGCAACTCGTGATACGCCTCCGCGAGCGTCTCTCTGTGCCGCTTCCAGATGTCCGCGACAACCCTCGCGCGATGCTCCGGCATCATCGTCCGGCGACGCTGAGCCTCAAGCATTCGCACCGTCGCGTCGAGCCAGCGGAGTTTGACCGCGAGCAGTTCGGGCGTCCACGTCCCGGCCCGCTTCATCGTCAGTTCCATCCGGTCGGATCGCCGGCAGTGGGGCCATTCGTGCGCGTACTCGATGGGGCCGTCGTCGGTCATGGCTTGTCCTCGCTTTCGTTCAGGGCGGTGATGAGTTCCATCGCACATAGAACAGCGTCTCTTCCAATGCCGCGCCCAACAGGTCCGCCGAGGGCGTGGTAGTATTCAAGAGACTTTGGGTTGGCGAGAATCCCCTGCATCGCCGCCTTCGCCATCTCGGCCCGGATCGTGAGGCCGGGAGACGATGCACGTCTCGTCGGCGCGACGAACGGGTATGCCGGTGCATTCGGGTCGATCCTCATTGCGTCGCATCGCTTTCCCGCCGTCGCTTCTCGGCGAGCATGGCGTCCTCCTTATCGAACCGATCCTCCTGCGCCATCGCGTCGTAGTTCGCCCCGCCCGGCAGCCACTCGGCCGTCGGCGTCGGGGGCTTGATCGCGGTACGCCGGACCTGGCTCGCACAATAGCCGAACACGGCCCGCCAGAATCGGGCACGCTCAACCGGCGGCAGATCGCTGGCGAGATCATCGAGCGCGGCCTTCGCGTCGGCGATGTTGTTGTCCGTGCGGCGTGAGTCGGCCCGAGCGGCCCGCACGCCGTCCATGAGAGTCTCGACGATGCGGGCGGGGTCGTAGTCGGCATCGCGGATAGCCGCTTGCACGCCGGGATTGGGATTCCCGTGATTGATACGGGCGTATGTTCCAGCGCCCATCACTTCATCCGTTACCTGCTGAGCAATGTGGTAGAGCGATTCACGTCTTGGCATCGTCGGCCTCCTTCGCGGCGAGCGGATCGTCTCGTCTGATGAACGGCTCCGAAGTGATGCCGCACAGCGCGTAGGCGAAGCGGGTGATTTCGTCGTCAGTCAGTCGGGCGCGAATCTCGTCAAGGAACGGCTCCGCAAACTCCTCAACCATTTCGAGTCGGTCGAACAGGTCGGACTCGCGCTTGGCGAGGCGGTCGAGTTCGTCGGCGGCGGCGTCCCGGTCCTGTTCGTCGATGAAGCACATTGCGAACGGAGCATCGCCGTTGTGCCCTTCGTATGCGTCGTAGGCCCGGAGTTTGTCAGCCAGCGGATGCGTCATCGTCGGCCTCCTTCGCGGCTTCGGCGGCTTCGCGGGTGGAGTAGCAGCGGTCAAGTCGTCCAATCGCCGAGTAGCCAGTTTCCCAGTGAAACGTGCTGTACCCCTGCTCGTCAGGAGTCGTTGTACGGAAGTCTCGCATCTCACACGGCTCGCCGGGGCGGCTCGCTCGAACTTCGTATACCGTCATCCCCGGAACCACCGGCACGCCATCTGCCGTGAGCGGAAGTTTTCGTACAATATATTCGAGTTGCTCTCTCGTCATTTCCTCAATTCGCATCGTCGATACCTTTCCGCTTGTGGTCGATCCTCAAATCCAAGCGCCTGTTCGATAGGCCACCCAGCACGCAGCCGGTGCTGCAATGTGCTCCGACACATACCTCGGATACGCGCCCATTCAGACTCACCCATCACCATGCCACGACAAGTCAGTTTCTTGTTGCTGCGAGCATTGTTGGCCTGTTCATATCGCGTAGCCCACCGGCAATTCTTTGGCGAATACGGCCCGTCGTTGTCCTTTCGATCCAATGAATGTTCTGGTGGTCGTTCCCCCATGTCGGCCAGGAAATTCTCAAACTTCATCCATCTCTGGCAAACTTTGATGCCACGCCCACCATAGTCCGCATAACGCGGAGATCGCTGATTGGTGCATCGGTCAATCATCGACATCCACAAGTTGTGTGTTGATGTTCCCGACATGCTGTGTCTTGGCTTACCCATGTTCAGCCTCCTGTTCCGTCGCCAGTTCGTTTACGTCCGCCGCCTCGACATCGACCGCCGCAGCCGTGGCGGCGATCTCGCGGTCGAGGCGGAGGATGTCGGTCCAGAGTCGGTCGGCGACGATGGTGAGGATGTGGTCGTCCATTACTCCGCCCCTCCAATCTCATCGCCCTTGACCCGGCGTACTCGCGGACTCGGGCTGTGCAGTTCGACGACGCCGACGAATCGGTAGAGGCCGCAGCGGACGGGGCCATCGGCGCTGTCTATGTGGCAGACGAAGTGGTTGTACGGGCTGGCGTCCGCGACCATTTCGTGCCCATCCGGGCCGTCGTCGCCCTCCCACGTCGCGTAGATTCGTCTGGGGTACTTCTTGCGGGCCATCACTCCGCCCCCTCTCCGAGCAGAGCCAGGGCGGTGCGAACATCGGTCAGCGCCTCGTACTTCTCGCCGATACCCTTGTTCCGCCAGTTCTCTTCAAGTACGCCCTCGACACGGTCCAACGCCTCCCTCGCCGCCTTGATCGCGGCCTCGGGATCGTCGATGCCGCGACAGGCGTTGACACAGGCGACCATGCGCTCTGCGTTGGCGCTCTCTTCGTTGAACTCCCCGACCGTGGATAGCAGGTGGGCCACGATTACGCCGCCGGCGTACACACCAAACCACGGTGCACCGCAAAGCGTTTTGTGACCATGCTCCCACGGCTCCCTTGTCCACTTCCGCTTACTCATCACTCACTCCTGCGGCGTTGCCGCTTGAATCGAAACGACGCGGGGTAGGCCGGCGCGGCTCGAACGCACATTTCCGATGCCTCGGCGTCCTCCCAATTGGACGACGACCGCCCCGCGTCGTGAATCGCCGTCATCACTTACCCCCGAACAGCGGCGGGTTCGCCCGGACCTCGGCCCGCATCTTCTCGATCGCGTCC
>CAZTPJ010000084.1:0-15204 GCA_964614515.1 uncultured Phycisphaeraceae bacterium
CAGTTTCTTCTCGGCCAGCATCTTGCGCGCTTGCGATTTCGCGGCCTGGCGGATCGCGAGGGCGATGCGCGCCGCGGTCTGGCTCACGTCCTCGCCGAGCACGAACACGGCATCCTTGTGCTCGATCTCGCGCAGCGTCGGACCCATCGCCGCCATCACCGATTCCACGTTCGCCGCGGCCGTGTTGACCTCCGCCGTCACGGTTACCGCGCGAAGCCGATTGAACCGGCGCACCGTCGCATACCCCGACGCTTCATCGATCTCCACGACCTCCGCCAACGGCACGGCTCGGCCGGCGGGCGAAAAAATGTGCATCGTCTCGATCGATGCAAGACTCCGCCGGTGTGTCTCCGGCAGTCGCACGCGAACATCCACATCCTCGCGATTGCCGGCGAACGTGTGCGCTTCAAGGCCAAACACGGCCGCACGAACCTGCCGCGCCACCGACTCCGTTGTCAAGCCCAGTTCATTGGCGCCCGGGCGCAGCGTCAGCCGCAGTTCGCGCTGCCCGCGATCGCTGTCGTCCGCGACGTCATACACACCCTGAAAGTCGGCCAGCGCGGCCTTGACGCGCTCCGCCGCCGCCGCGATCAACTCCGGCTTTTCGCCCGTGAGCATCAGCGAGATCGGCGGTCCGCTTGGGCCAGCGGCGATGGGTTCCATCCGCAAGCTCTTGACCCCGGGCAGCAACCCCGCCGCCTCGCGAATCGACACCGTCACGTCATCGCTCGTGCGCATCCCCCGCGCCTGACGAACCTCCACCGCCAGCAGTTCGATGAACACCTGGCCCAGGTGCGACTGCACGGCCTCGGTCCCGCCCTCGATGTCTCCGGCCGCGCCGGAGATCGCAAAGACGTGCTGCACTTCCGGCTGCGCGAGGGCCGCGGCTTCCAGTCGCTTGATGATGTCGTCCGTTCGCTCGATCGGCGTGCCGATGGGCATGCGCAAGTTGGCGATGATCGTCTCCGCATCCGTGCCGCCGAAGAACACAAACGGCAATCGCCCGCCCGCCACCACCCCCACCGACACGATAAACACCGCCACAATCCCCGCAAGCACTCGCCACGGGCGATGCAGGCACCACCCCAGCAGACGACCGAAGGGTTGCGCCACGCGATTCTCGAACACCCCGTCGCGCCAGTGATCGAAGCGGGATTCAAATCGCTCAATGCGGCGCTGGCCTGTGGCCTGCTTTCGCGTGTCGGCCTTGTGCAGCGAGTGGGCCATGTGCGTCGGCAGACAAAACAACGCCTCGATCAACGACACCGCCAGCGCAATGGCCACCACGATCGGCAGCGCCCCGAGCAAGTCGCCCATGCGCCCGCCGATCAACAGCAGCGGCGTGAACGCGAAGATCGTCGTCGTCACCGTCCCGATCACAGGCCAGGTGACTTCGTTGGCGCCATGCACGGCCGCCTGTAACGCCGGCTCCCCCGAGTCGTGCCGCGTGATGATGTTCTCCGCCACCACGATCCCATCATCCACCAGCATCCCAAGCACGATGATCAGTCCGAACATCGACAACAGATTCAGCGTCACATCCGTGATGCGCATGAACATCAGCGTGCCCAGGATCGACACGGCCAGGCCGATGAGCACCCAGAACGCCGCACGCCAGTTGAGCAGCAGAAACAACGTGACAAAGACCCCGAGCGCGCCGATGAGCGCGTTACGGCTGAGCAACTCAAGCCGCCCCGTGATAAACCGCGCAAGATCCGTCGTCAGCACAATTTCACCCGGCAACTCCGCCGCACGCGATGCGCCAAGCAGCCACGCGCGATGTCGATCAGACATGGGTTGCCCATCGCGCCCGGCCCCCGCGAGTTGGGCGAGTTTCTCCCGCGTGTTCGGCGTGAACGGCTCACCACTTCTCGCGGCCGCATAGGCCTTCACCATCTCCGACATCTCGACGGCGTCCTGCTTGCCGACCTTGAAGACCGTGAGGTTCACCGCGGGTTTGCCGTTGAGGCGCACCATCACGTCCGTGTCCGCGAAACCATCTCGCACGTCGGCGATCTCGCCAAGCCGAAGCACGCGACCATTCGCATCCGCCGTGATGATGACATCGCGCACCGCCTGCGCCCGCTCTTCCGCGCCCAGCGTGCGAATCGCCACGATCCCCGTCGGGCTCTTCACCGATCCGCCCGGAAGTTCGGCCATCGCCGTGCGAATGCGATCCGCGATCAGCGGAAGGCTTAGTCCGTGCTGAAGCAGCGCCTCCATCCGCGGCTCGACGATGAGTTCATCGCGCCGCGTCCCGCCGAGCGTGATGTCCCCCATGCCCGGCAACGAACGCAGATCATCGCGAATCTGCCGCAGCCCATCCTTCAGCGCACGCTCGCCCGCGTCGCCCACCAGCGACAGAATGATCACCGGGATGTTCGGCTCGAACTTCGAGACGATGATCCGCTCCGATCGCTCGGGCAGGTCCTGCAGCGCGTCGATCTCACGCTTGACATCCGCCACCTTCACGTCGATGTCCACGCCTTCCTTGAACTCGATGCGCACCACGGCCGCACCTTCGGACACCACTGTCGTCAGTTCCTTGATGTCTCGCAGGTCGGCGACGCGGTCTTCGATCTTTGTGGCGAGGGAGGATTCGATCTCATCGGGCGACGCGCCGGGATATGGCGCGGCGATCATCACCTGCGTGGGATTCGTCTCCGGAAAGAACTCGCGCCGCAGGCCAAGCCCGAACGCGAGGCCCCCGAACAGCAGCACGAACTTGATGATCGTCGCCACAACCGGACGCTGCACACCGAACGACGCCAGACTCATGGCGCGCCCTCCAGGCGCGCGGCCGTTGTCTCCGAGATGACCACGGCCATGCCAGGCTCCAGCGCGTCAAGGTTCGAGATCACGACGATCTGCCCGGCTTCGAGCCCGCTTTCGAGCACGGCCCATTGCCGCTCATTTGGATCAAGGTGTGGAAAGGCCGCGTCGATCGAGTGTGACACGCGCACGGGAGCATGGCGCACACGGTGCATGTCGCCGGGTGAGTTGCTCGCGACAAGCACGCGCTCGTTGGTGACGGCGACGCGCGGCACCACCACCCGCGGCTCAACTTCGCGTGATGTCACCAGCGCCAGCACGAACTCACCGGGAATGATGCGAGCGTCCCTGTGCTGCCGCAGGACGGCATAGACGGTGATGGATCGCGTGGCCGGGTCGCCCTCGGGCGCCACGCGAATCACTTCGCCGCGCCAGCCCATGGCGGAGTCCCCGCGATCCGTGCGAAACTCAACCTCATCGCCGATTCGCACAAAGCGATGCGCCGACAGCGGAAGTTGCAGCGGGATCTCGAGTACGTCCGTGTTGACGATGCGGGCGACTTCCATCCCGGCCGTGATGAGTTCGCCCGGCCGGCCCGCGATGCGCTGGATCACGCCGTCGAACGGGGCCGTGATGGTCGTGCGCGCGAGGTCTTCACGGGCGAGGGTGAGCGCGGCCTGCTGCGCCGCGATGTCCGCCTGAAGTCGCGCCCGGCGCGGGGCCATCAGCGCCAGCGATTCACGGATTGACGTCGCCTCGCGCTGCGCGCGGTTGTACGCCGCCAGACGCGAATCAACCTCCTGCACCGAGCCCACGCCATCCTCACGCGCGGCGACCGCCCGTTCATATTCGCGCTGCGCCACGGCGGCCTCATCCACCACCAGACGCTCGCGCGCTTCGAGACTTTCCCTCTCGATACCCCACGACTCAAGGTCAGCCGTCAGCAGCGCCATCGCCTGCTCGCTCGCGATCACACGCTGGCGAAAGTCCGTTTGATCCAGTTGCAGCAGCACCTCCCCGGCCTTGACGCTCGCGCCGGCTTCGATGCGCTCCGCCCGAGCCACCACCCGCGCCGTGACCTGCGCCGCGACGTTCGCCGCCTCCATCGCCTCCGCCGTCCCATGACCACGCCACGATCGCGCGATCGGCACGAACTCGACACGCATGGCCCGCACGGCCAGCGGGGGAATGTCCTGCTCAGCGCGGCGCGGCTCCGGGCGCGATGACGCCAGGTACCCGAAAATCGCGAACGCGATCACCAGCAGGCCAACTCCCACGCCCGCGCGAACCAGGCGCGAAGCGATCACCAGCAGGCGAGATTCCGACGCCATTGTGTCTCCCCGTTGATTCCGTGAGGCAAGTGTAGGTGCGAGCGCCGATCTATCCCTGCCGTGATCGAACCTTCGCCACCACCACACGGATGTCGTTGTAGGGCACTTCGCCGCCGAGGGCCTCGTGGATGGGCTTGAGCCAATCTGTGCCGATTTTTTCCGCCACGTCGGTGATCCTGGTCTCAAGGTCGGCGGAAACCCACGGCGAAATGTCCCTCGGCCGCGTCTCTTCAACCCAACGACCCAGATACTCCGCGATCGTGTTGGGCGAGAGCGCCAGTGTGCGGGCGACCCCTTCGATCGACTCCCCCTTGGCGAAGAGCTGCGCGGCGATCTTTCGGCGTTCACTTTGGGGCGGGGCGAGGCGCCGCCCGCCGGAGGCCGCGTCGAGGTGCAGGCCGTGCGATGCACACCACTCGCGGATGTGCGATGTAAACGCTTCGCCAAACTCCTCAACCTTCCGCGTGCCGATCCCGCGAACGCTCATCATGCGCTCCGGCGTACTCGGGCGTGTGACGGCGAGTTCCTGAAGCGTCGAATCGGCAAAGATGACATACGGCGGCACGTTGCGTGCGTCGGCCAGTTCCCGCCGCAGCGTGCGCAGTGATTCGAACAGCGCGGCCTCTTCGGCGTTGAGCACCAGGCCCGGGCGCTTGCCGCGCGTCGCGGCCGGCTGCCTGGGATCAAAGAGCTTCACGCTGCGCTGCCCGCGCAGGACCTCTCGCGACGCCGCATTGAGCGACAACGTCGGAAACTCGCCCCCGTCGCGCTTGAGCACCCCCTGGTCCACCAACTGGTGCATGTAACTCAGGATCGTGTTGCGCGGAACCATCGGCAGCAGGCCAAACACGCTGAGTTCATCATGCCCGCGCTCGCGGATCTTCGCCGCGTGCGAACCGCGAAGCACATCCGCGATGTGCGCTGCGCCAAAGGGCGTCCCGGACTTCTGCATCACCCGCGCCACGGCCGAGATGATCTTCTGCGCCATCACATCCGCCTCGGGCGTCGCATCGACTTCGTTCAGGCACACATCGCACGCGTTGCAGTTCGGAAACGGATACCCCTGCCCGAAGTGCTCGGACAGCGATTTGTGTCGGCACGACATGGCCGCACACAGCCGATGCATTTGATCGAGCAGTTCGAGTTGCGCCTTGGTGATGTTCGGGTCGGCGCCGGCGTCTTCGGCGGACTTGAAGATCAACTCCGTCCATCGGGCCGCGTCGGCGGAACTGTAGAGCATGACGCACTCGGCCTCGAGGCCGTCGCGCCCGGCGCGTCCGGTTTCCTGCTGATACGCCTCGATGGACTTGGGCATCGCCGCGTGCAACACGCAGCGCACGTTCGATCGGTCGATGCCCATGCCAAAGGCGACGGTGGCGACGACTACGTCGAGCCGCTCGCGCGTGAAGGCATCCTGCACCTTCCGCCGCCGCGCGGCGTCGAGGCCCGCGTGATACGCCGCGGCCTTCACGCCCGACGCAACCAGCACCGCCGCGAGATTCTCCGTGTCCTTGCGGCTGATGCAATACACGATCACCGCTTCGTTCGCGTGACGACGGATCACCTCCAGGGCTTGCGAATCCCGCGTCACGCGAGGCACGATCCGATACACCAGGTTTGGCCGATCAAACGTGCCCACGAGCACGGCCGGGTTCTTCAAGCCCAGTTGCGCCACGATGTCCTCGCGCACGCGCGGCGTGGCCGTGGCGGTGAACGCATGCATCGCCGCGTTGGGGAAGCGCCTTCGCAGGCCCGCGAGTTTTCGATACTCGGGACGGAAGTCATGCCCCCAATGGCTGATGCAGTGCGCCTCGTCGATCGCGAAGGCATGAACGCCCAACGCTCCGCTGGGCTGGCGCACGCTCGCCAGCCAATCAAGGAACCCATCGCCAAGCAAACGCTCGGGCGCGATGAAGAGCAACCGCAACTCGCCGCGCTCACACGCCGCCATCGACGCGCGAACTTCATCCGACGTGCAACCCGAGTGCAGACCCGCGGCCGGATATCCGTTGAGTTTCAACCCATCCACCTGATCCTTCATCAGCGAGATCAGCGGACTGACCACAACCGTCAGCGTGTGACTGACCAGCGGCGGGGCCTGATAGCACAGACTCTTGCCACCACCGGTGGGCATGACGACGAGCGAGTCTCGCCCGGCCAGGGCCGCGTCGATCGCCTCGGCCTGCTGCGGGCGAAGCGATGTGAAGCCCCATGTGCGGCGGATCGCGTCGGCGATGTTCTCGGTGCCGGCCGTGGGTGGTGGTGGCGAGGGTGACACGGTGAGCCAGCATAGTCCGATCAGTTCCCGAACGTCAACACGTCCGGCGTGCGAACCGCTCTGCGTTCAAATAACAACCCCCGGGCGATGCCGCCCGGGGGATGGGAGATGTCTGAAATGTATCCGTCGCGATCAGCGGCGACGACGCATGGCCGCCAAGCCACCGAGGCCGAGCAGGGCCAGAGCGCTGGGCGCCGGGATGATGTCTCCGGAGACGAGCGTGGACACGTCGGAGAAGCTGCTGTTGAAGAAGCCGCCGCCGACGCGGGTGAACAGCTGCACAATGGCGCCGCTGTAGATGCCCGAAAGGTCGCCCATGCCGAACGCGCCCGTCGTGCCTTCAAACGATCCGTTGCCCAGGCCGTTGAACGTCACGTTGCTGAGCAGGCCGTTGAAGAAGACGATGCCGCCGCCGGGTGACAGCCAGTCGCCGCTGATGTCGCCCGTGATGGTGTCGCCATCGGCGTCAGCGAAGGAGAACGTGCCGGACCCATCGGCCGTGAGGCCGACGATGTTCGTGACGTTGATCGACACCATGGCGGAGCCGCCGGTGGTCGTCACGAAGCCAGGCTCAAACTGAGCCGTGCCGCCCGGAGCGATCAAGCGAGTCACGTCGCCCGCGCTCTGGAACGAGCCCGAGTCAACCGCGACTGCGGTGAACTGTCCCGGACCCGCGTCATACGCGCCGCGCAGATCGGTGTACTGGAAAGTCGCCACCACGGTCGCGCTCGCGCTCGTCGCAAGACCAGCCGCAGCCAGCACGCCAACAACAAATGCCTTGGTATTCACGATCTCATCTCCCTCGATACGAAGAAATCTTCTCTCCGAATGTCGCGCAAAGCCTATGCCCGCGCGTCTCTCTACGACTCCAACTCCCCCACAGTATCTACGCTCTTCGCCGATTGTCAAGGGGGTTTTGCCCCTTCTCGGCGCAAAATTGTGTGATTTTCGATCCCGGCCTTCCGACTCGTAGCCGATCCGCTACGCCTTGCTCAAAATCTCATGCTTATTGGACACCAGTAAAAAACCTAGATTTCCTTGCAATCGGGAGCAAAAAAAACGAACCCCCGGCCGGGCCGGGGGTGCTGAGAGACTTGAGGGATGGTCGGAATCGATCAGCGGCGACGATTGCGACGCATGGCGAGCAGGCCGCCCATGCCGAGCAGCGCCAACGCACCGGGCGCCGGGATCAAGTCGCCTGAGACCAGGGTCGACACGTCGGTGAAGCTGTTGTTGAAGAAGCCGCCGCCGACGCGGGTGAACAGCTGCACCAGAGCGCCGCTGTACACGTTGCCGGTCAGCCCGGCCAGTGTGAAGCCGCCGTCAGCGCTGGCAAAGTTGTTGTCGCCGCTGACGCTGGTGAACACGACGTTGGTGAGCAGGCCGTTGAAGAAGACGATGCCGGAACCCGGGCTGATCCAGTTGCCGCGGATGTTGCCGGAGAGCCTGTCGCCATTGAGGTCAGTCGCGGTGAACGAACCAGCGCCGTCAGCGTTGTTGCCGACGATGTTGAAAACGCTGATGTTCAACGTGAAGTTTGATTGAGGGTTCGAGACGAAGCCAGGCTCAAACTGGGCCGTGCCGCCCGGGCTGAGCAAACGCGTCACGTCGCCAGCGCTCTGGAACGAGCCGTTGTCAACCGCGACAGCGGTAAACTGACCCGGGCCGGCGTCATACGAGCCGCGCAGATCGCTGTATCCGAACGTGGCAACAACGGTCGCGCTCGCGGTAGACGCAAGTCCAGCAGCAGCGACCAAGCCAATCACACAAGTCTTGGTATTCACGATCTCATCTCCCTCTGAAAAGTTTCTCTTCTCCAGACGCAAGCGATGCGATATCGCCTGCGCGTCTCTCTCTGCGATACTTCCAGACCCTACCAGCATACGGCCCCGTCGGCGTTTGTCAAGGGGTTTCAGGCACGAATCCGGCAAAAATCACGCCCTCGTCGGAAAGTATTTTGTACTTCCGGTAACTCGAAACTCAGCACGTTCTCGGACCAGATCATGCCTGCTTTGCGCCACAACGCCAACGAGAGAACGCCCCGCATTTGTCGGAACCAGTTTAATCACTAGATGGACGAGATCGACCATGCGTTGGCAGGCGCCATTTGTTGATCCCGATACTCAAAATCAAGAAAAAGCCCCTGGGCGTCGGTGGGGCGCCCAGGGGTGCGGGATGCTCGGAACCGAGGTCGCTGAAGCGCTTGTGCCCTGGAGGGGAGCACCACTCGATCCCGAGACGGTGGGTCAACGTGCAAACCTCAACTGCACCCCAGACTCGCGCCGCAGTTCAGGCACTTGTAGCATGTGCCGCTGCGAACGGTGATCGTGCCGCAGACATCGCACGGCGGCGCGTCGGCGACGCTTTCCAGCGCGAGACTGAGCGTCGAAGCCTGGACAACGAGACTCAGGTGTTCGTGATGGCGCGAGCCGACAGGCGGCGAGTCGCCCTGGGATGCCGGCCCGTCGTGCGGCCGTCGCGCTTCGGGATGATTCGAGCCGGCCTGGGATGTCGCGCCGAGTGAGGGTGTGGTTCTGGGTGAGTCTTTCCAACTGTGATCCTCCATGGGTGAGGCCTTGGCGCGAGCGTCGGCGCTGGTGGCCGTATCGCCAAGGCGCTTGGGCGCGTTCTGTTCTCGATATCCGGGGATGAACTCCATGCCGAGCCAGCGGAAGATGTAGTCCACAAGGCTTTTGGCGAAAGGAATGTCGCGGTTGGTGGTGATGCCCGCGGGTTCGAAGCGCTGGTGCGTGAACTTCTGCACGAGGCTCTCGATCGGCACGCCGTATTGCAGCGCGACCGAGGTGGCCGTGCCGAGCGAATCCATCAACCCGCCGATGGTGGAGCCTTCCTTGGCCATGGTGACGAAGAGTTCGCCGGGCTTGCCGTCGTCATAAAGCCCGACGGTGAGGTAGCCTTCATGCCCGGCCACGTTGAATTTGTGGGTGATGGACTGTCGCGTGTCAGGGAGACGGCGTCGCATCGGCTTGTGAACGATGCGAATCTCGGTACCAGGAACCTCAGATTGCGCACCCGCCGGAGCAACTGCCCCATCCCGCCCGTCGCGCCCCGGGTGGGGCGTTGATAGTTCCAGGTCGTGGGTCTCCTCGTGCGATGCCGGATCATCCGCGGGCGTCTCGCCGGAAGACGTGTTCAGCGGTTGGCTGAGTTTGCACCCATCGCGGTAGAGCGCATTGGCCTTCAGCCCGAGTTCCCACGACAGGCGATAGCACGACTTGATGTCGTCCACGCTCGCCGAGTTGGGAAGGTTGATCGTCTTGCTGATCGCCCCGGTGATGAACGGCTGCGCTGCGGCCATCATGCGGATGTGCCCCTCGGGCGCGATGTATCGCTTGCCGATCCGTCCGCAGGTATTGGCGCAGTCGAAGACGGGCAGATGCTCCGGCCGGAGATGCGGCGCGCCTTCGACGGTCTGCGTTCCGCAGATGACCTGGTTGAGCGCGTCAATATGTTTGGCCGACAGTCCGAGGGTCTTGAGCAGACTGAACGACGGATCGCTGAACGCCTTGGCCGGATCGATCTTCAACCGCTTGAGCGTTTCTTCGCCCAGGGCGTAGGGCGCGAAGGCGAAGGAGAGTTCAAAGACACCCTGGAGCGAGCGTTCGATGTGTTGAAGGTCCAGTTCGTTCAGGCCCTTGCCGATGAGCCACTGCGCGAAGGTCTGCCCGGGCTGGGCGCCCTTGACGCCCGCGGGCAGCGGCACCTGAAGATGCAGCGTGCCCAGGAGATAGGTGAGAATGTCGCGGACATGCGGTGGCGAATAGCCGAGGGCTTCGAGGGCGGGGCGGACTGATTCGTTGGCGATCTTGAAGTACCCGCCGCCGGCGAGTTTCTTGAACTTGACGAGGGCGAAGTCCGGCTCGACACCGGTGGTGTCGCAGTCCATCAGCAGACCGATGGTGCCGGTGGGTGCGATGACCGTGACCTGGGCGTTGCGGTATCCGTGATGTTCACCGAGGGAGAGCGCATCGTTCCACGCCGTCTTGGCGCGATCGAAGAGCGCTGGCGCGTTGTCGATGGTGATGCGCCCGGGCACGGCGAAGCCATGGTCGATGGGCACGGGCGTGATCGACAGGTTTTCGTAGGCGGCCGAGTCGCGCGATTCGCCGTGAGCCGCGAGGCGATGATTGCGAATCACACGCAGCATGTTCGCCCGATCGTCGACATACCCCGCGAACGGACCAAGTTGCGCGGCCATCACGGCCGACTGGCGGTAACTGCGGCCCGTCAGAATCGCGGACAGCGTGGCGCACACGGCCCGGGCCTCATCGCTGTCGTACGGAATGCCCGCCTGCATGAGCATCGCGCCGAGATTGGCATAGCCCAGACCGAGCGTGCGATACTTCCACGACAGTTGCGCGATGGCCGCACTGGGGAACGAAGCCATCAGCACGCTGACTTCGAGCACGATGGTCCACAGGTCGATGGCGTGTTCGTAGGCGTCGATGTCGAAGCGGCGCGTCGTCGAGTCGTAGAAGCGAAGCACGTTGATCGAGGCGAGGTTGCAGGCCGTGTTGTCGAGGAACATGTACTCCGAGCAATTGTGGATCACGATGCCGTTGGCGACGAAGTGCTGGCTGATGGGCTCGGTGAGGTCAAAGACTTCTTCGACACCCGCGGGCGTCAGCGATGCAACGCGATCGGTCATGCGATCGGCATACACCGAGACATTGGCATTGAGTTCGGCGAGTTTGCGGGCCTTGTCACTTTCCGGCATGAAGCCGATGGCCCGCTCGAAAATGACGCGGGAGGACCGCGAGATCCGCAGCGAGTGCATTTGACGCACCTCGTATTCTGCGTGCCCACCTCGCCCGTCGGGAAGCATCGATGTCGTCTGGTGCAACGCGCGGCGGTTGCGATAAACCTTGGACTTGATGCCGAAGGCCAGCAACAGCAGTTGCACTTGTTCGAGCAGGCACTCGCTGGTGCTGTCAAGCGAAACATACTGCGACTTTTCGCCATAGTTGGCGACCGTACCGTCGGTGGTGAACAGACCGCGCAGAACCGCTGCGATCGTCGCGCGATCAAGGCCAAAGATCGCGTCGGTGAACCGTTTGTTGTGCGAGCCTTCATCAAGCACCGCGAACGCGGTCAGTCGATCCACGATCGCCTGCACGCTCGTGCCGACGCGGACGCCTGTCGGCGTTTCAACAACGGCCGTCGGACGCGTGGTTCGACGGTCTCCCGCGAAACTCAACTGTTTGCACGCATCAATACGCGAGCGCAGCGCCTCGGCCACGGCTCGCTCAGAGTCGCCCAGCGTGACGAACAGGAAGTCCTGCTTGCGATCATGCGTGATGCACCCGTCGCCCACGGCCGCTCCAAGCAACTCGGCCAACGGCGGCGGCGCGAACTCAAGGCCGAAGCCCGGACCTTTGAGCAGAACCTCATCATCGATGGTCAGTTCGCACGCGGGAACATCGCCGCGGTTGGTCGTCTGCACGAGGTGCTCCGCCGTCAGTCGCAGCCGGTATCCCGCGCGCGTCCGCAACTCAACCACGGGTTTGACACCCGTACTGAAGATCTGATCAACCCAGACGCGATCGCCACGTCCGTTGATGATCTCCACCGTCCGGCCAACGAGGTCGCGAATTCGGGCGTAGCCACCCGTCGTCGCGACAAGCGTGTCGCCCGTGACGCACGGGTTACTCGCATTGATCCTGCCGCCGCTCGGGCATGTGTGCCAATCGTTGATCGTCGTGTCAAACTGCACGCCGGGGTCGGCGCATCGCCACGCGGCCCAGGCAATCTTGTCCCACAACTTCCGCGCCTTGAACGTCCGCGCGACTTTCCCGCTCGTGCGCCACGTCGTCTCCCAGTCGGCGTCGGCATCGACCGCCTTGAAGAACGAATCCGGAATCCGCACCGAGTTGTTGCTGTTCTGGCCGGAGACGGTGTAGTACGCCTCGCCGTTGAAGTCGTAGTCGAGTTTGAGGCCCAGCGTGCCCGCGGACTCCTTCAAATCCGACGGCAGGTGCTTCATACCCTCGACGAGTGCCGCGACTTTGATCTCTTCGCGGGCTTTCCAGTCGATGAACGCCTCGATGTCCGGGTGATCCATGTCCAGGCAGACCATCTTGGCCGCACGGCGCGTCGTTCCGCCGGACTTGATCGCCCCGGCCGCACGATCGCCGATACGCAGCCACGACATCAGGCCCGATGACTTGCCGCCGCCGGAGAGCGACTCGCCATCGGCGCGAAGGCGCGAGAAGTTCGTGCCCGTGCCCGAGCCATACTTGAACAGCCTGGCCTCGCGCACCCACAGGTCCATGATCCCGCCCTCGGCGACGAGATCGTCGGAGACGGATTGGATGAAGCACGCATGGGGCTGCGGATGCGTGTACGCATCGTGCGCCAGCGAGACTTCGCCGGTCTCGTGATCCGCGACATAGTGCCCCTGCGCCGGACCCGTCAGCCCATACGCCCAGTTCAAGCCCGTGTTGAACCACTGCGGGCTGTTCGGCGCCGCCATCTGATGCACCATCATGTAGACAAGTTCGTCATAGAACGCCTGCGCATCCTCGGGCGTGTCGAAATACCCGTGCGTCTCGCCCCAATAGCGCCAGCACCCGGCCAGGCGATGAATCACCTGCCGCGCCGAACGCTCAGGCCCCAGCACAGGCTTGCCATCGGCCGTCTTCTTCGCCGGCGACTGACCGGGAATCGCATACGGCCGTTCCATCTGCGGCACGCCGGCCTTGCGGAAGTACTTGCTCACCATGATGTCGGTGGCGAGTTGACTCCACGTCGCCGGCACCTCGGCGTCGTCCATCTGAAAGACGACCGAGCCGTCGGGGTTGCTGATCTTGCTCGACCGCGTGACCCAGTCGACAGTGGCGAAAGGGTCGCGGGAGGGGGAGGTGAACTTGCGGGAGATCTTCATAACTGCGAATCCATGCAAAAAACGTGTTCGACTCGAAGAGAGGCATGAGGCATGTGGCACAAGGCATCAGCCGATGAGACTGCGAATCAGACCAGCAAGCACTCTCTCAGTCTCGTCCAGATCCTTCTTGACAGGTTGGTGTTGCTGCTGATCGATGTATGTGAACTCGAGCGCGAAGAGCAGCAGCGTGTCCATCTTGTAGAGGTCGCCTCGGGCATGCTTGAGGTGCCACAGGTAATCGGCCGTGTTGCCCGTGCCGTATCCGCGGGCGATCGTGGTCGCAATGTCAGCCGCAACCCGACGCAGTTGAGCCACAAGGCCGTATCGCTCGTGATCCGGAAGCGTCCCGGCCATGCGATGTACGGTGATGCCGAGCTGAAACGCCTTCTTCCAGGCGATCAGGTCTGAGTATCGATTGATGGGATCGCTCATGCCCTATGCCCTCTGCCTTGATGCCTCTCTTCAACTCAAATCACTCGTTCAATCCACCATCGGCAGCGTCAAACCCTGCTGATCCTGATACTTCCCGCCCTTGTCCGCATAACTTTTCCGGCACACCTGCTCGGCCCGCAGGAAGATCAACTGCGCGATGCCTTCGCCGGCGTAGATCCGCGCGGGCAGGGGTGTGGTGTTGCTGATTTCGATGGTCACACGCCCGCGCCACTCAGGCTCGAGCGGCGTGACGTTCACGATGATGTCGTACCGCGCATAGGTGCTCTTGCCGAGGCAGATCACGAGCACATCGCGCGGCACGTCGATCCACTCCATGGTCTCGGCCAGCGCGAAACTGTTCGGCGGGATGATGACGTGATCCGTGCCGAACTCGGCCGTGTCCACCTCGACCATCAGGTCTTCGCTGAACTTCTTGGGATCGACGACGGTGATGCCGCCGGTGCGCGGCGTGGGCGTGAAGATTCTGAACTTCGTGCCGACGCGCACGTCATAGCCGTAGGAAGACACCCCGAACGATACCCTACCAGGCCGTTTTTCGCTTTCGGCGAAGGGTTTGATCGAGATCAGTTCGCGGATCTGACTGTCGCACAAAACGCCCATCGGCCCACCTTCAGTCTCTCGGGGAAGTCCCGCCACCAACCCACCATCGGCTCCCGGGAACCCGGAACTTTGAGTCTACCCACTACCCGTTGGGGTTGCAAGTCTGTTCGCGCACGAAATGATGGGGACAAACTGTCGGCAAGCGTCAACTCTCGCTCGCATCGCGGGTTAGGCACATGGTTATTGGGACGCACGAATTACCACTAGTTTTGCGCCCCCCTTGGCAAACCGGTGTTCGCTGCGGGACCTGGCTCGCATCGCTCGCGAACGGGTGAGAGACACGGCCTAGGGCGACGCGGGGCGCCCCGCGATACCATGCCCTTCCTGCGTGGGCGAAAGGGTGTAACTATGGCAAGGTTCGGACGAGTGTGGTTCGATCTGGCAGCGGCGGTGGCGATTGGCACGGCCGTGGTGGCGATGAGTGCGTGCAGCGGTGGCGGCCCGAAGCGTCAGCCGACACGGCCAGTGATACAGCGTGATGTTGCACCCGCGCTTCGCGGCACGGTTGGTTCGCTGGCGACGTTTCGCCGTGTGGAGCCGGTGCTGGTGTCGGGGTTCGGACTGGTCGTGGGGTTGCCGGGGACGGGCGGTGGCTCGATCCCGCCGGGCGTGGCCGTGACCATGGAACACGAACTCGCGCGGCTTGGCGTGTCGCGATCATCATCGCAGTTTGATGGCACGCCGCTGGCGGGCTTGACGCCGGGCGAGGTGGTGCGTCATAAGGATGTTGCGGTTGTGATTGTGCAGGCGGCGATTCCGGTCGGCGCGCCCGAAGGGGCGACGTTTGATGTGCTCGTTCGCTCGCTCGAACTCAGCGGCCAGGTGTCGCTCGATGGCCGGGACATCACCCACCTGCCTGCCCACGA
>CAZTPJ010000085.1:0-10317 GCA_964614515.1 uncultured Phycisphaeraceae bacterium
GGTATTGCGGGCGTGGATGAATCGAGCGTGCTTCGCGCTATCGCCAGCGCGGGTGGACGTGCGCGGGCGAAGGAGGAGTCGCCCGCGCCGGCCGTGGCGGCGCGGCTCACGCATGAAGAATGTTTGCTCGGCTGCGCGCTGCGCGACGCGGACTTGTGGACGCGCATCGCGGAGGACCAGCGCGCGCTCCTGCTGGCGCCGACCGATGAAGTCGCAGCGCTCGTGGCCGCCGGCGTGCGAATGCTCATGGCCGAGGGCGCTGTTCCAACGCTCGAACGGGTGCTCGCGGTGCTGGATGATGAAAGGGCCATCGCGGCGGCCGTGAGATATGAGCGCCGCATTGACATCGAGATCGAACAGGATTCGCAGCGGTTGGCGCGGTTATGGGAGGATTGCGTGCGGTCGGTGCTGATGTCGCGCCCCGCGATGGAGGTCAAGCCGACGGAGGATGGCGACGGATATCGCACGGCGTTGACGGCGATCCGTGATCGCGCGACGCGGCTCGGGCCGAATCGCCGGTCGCTGCCGCGGCCCGTGTAAGTGTTGGAACACAAGCGGACGGTTGTCGAATAGTGGCAAGGAGTGGTGACGTGTCAGAGGGTCGAGAAGGGAAGCGTTGAAATCGTCGTCGCAGGAAGAGGTGGGATGCGCGGTGGGCGCATCGCGAGGCGATCGCAACGTCCATGGACGGGGATGAAGGGTCCGTCGCCCCACGGATCGGATGGGAGTACGTGTCGTGATGTTCGAGTTGCATCCCGCGGTGTCGGAGTTGATCGCGCTCGGTCGGCGTCGTGGCTGGCTGAGTTATGAAGAACTTAACAACACCCTGCCCGATGAAGTCATCGAGTTTGAACCACTCGATGAGTTGCTCGTCGTGATCGATCGCGCGTCGATCGACCTGATCGACGAGATGGAATACCGCGCGCGGCTGAACCGGCGCAAGACCAAGACCAACGGCGCGCCCGGCGTCAACGGCACACGCGCCATGAGCGTCGCCGGAGGTGAACCGAGAAACGGAACACACCTGCTCAACGGCAATGGCGTCAAACCCCCCGCCAAACTCACCCCACGCATCGACGTGGACGCGGAGATTCAATCCGAACTCGATGAAGGCGGCCTGGACGACAGCGGACGCGCGGACGACCCGATTCGCACCTACCTCGCGCAGATGGGCGTGATTCCGCTCCTGGCGCGCGACGAGGAGATTCGTCTCGCGCGAAAGATCGAACTCACGCGCATGGTCTTCCGACGCCGATGCCTCGAAAGCGACTACATCGTGCAGCAGGCCGTCGATACCCTCAGGCAGGTGCAAACCGGCGAACTTCCGTTTGACCGGACGATGCGGATCTCCACGGCCGAGCAGAACGCGAAGGAGAAGATCACGCGCCGGATTCCCTCGAATCTGGCGACGATTCGACAGTTGCTTGAGAACAACCGTCGCGACTGGTGCGCGATGGAAACGTGCATGGCGGCGGGCGATGAGGATGGAGCGCGGGCGTGTCGCGCGTCGATCCTGGCGCGTCGCCGGCGCATGTCGGCGCTGATGGAGGAGCTTTCGCTGCGCACCGGGCGGATCATTCCGCTGATGCGCAAACTCGCGAGCATCTCACGCAAGATGCAGGAGTTGCAGGCCGACATTCGCAAGGTCCAACGCGGCGCGAAGAAGTGCGATCCCGAAGACCTGGAAGTCATGCGCGAGGAACTCGCCGGCCTTCGCGCCTTGACGCTGGAGGAGCCGGATTCCCTCGCGAATCGAATCAAGGCCGTGCAGTCCGTCTTCTGGGAGTATGAGCAGGCCAAGCGCGATCTCTCGGGCGGCAACCTTCGGCTTGTGATTTCGATCGCGAAGAAGTATCGCAATCGCGGGTTGTCGTTCCTGGATGTGATTCAGGAGGGCAACACGGGCCTGATGCGCGCGGTGGACAAGTATGAGTACAAGCGCGGGTTCAAGTTCAGCACCTACGCGACGTGGTGGATCCGTCAGGCCATCACCCGCGCCATCGCCGATCACGCCCGCACGATCCGCATTCCCGTCCACATGATCGAGACGATGGGCAAACTCCGCGCGATTCAAAAGCAGATGCTACAGGAGACGGGCGTTGAGCCGACGATCGAGGAAGTCGCGGAAAAGGCGGGCCTGACGCTGGCCGAGACGCGACGCGTGATGAAGGTCAGCCGTGCGCCGGTCTCGCTCGATCGGCCTGTGGGCGACAACGAGGACAGTTACTTCTCAGACTTCATTGAGGACACGCGCCAGCAGGTTCCATCCGAAGAGGCGGCGTCGGACATGCTCAAGCAGCGGATCGAGGCCGTGCTCAAGACCCTCTCGTACCGAGAGCGCGAGATCATCAAACTTCGCTACGGAATCGGCGATGGGTATACGTACACGTTGGAAGAGGTCGGGCGCATCTTCAAGGTGACGCGCGAGCGCGTGCGCCAGGTCGAGGCCAAGGCCATTCGCAAACTCCAGCATCCGATCCGATCGCGCAAACTCCAGGGCTTCGTCGATGGACGCGGCTACTGCGACCCCACGCGCATCATCGAAGAGGCCGATGAAGGCGATGAAACCGAGGCCTGATCGCGGCGCGGGAGTTCAAACAACAGGCGGGGGCCAACAACGGCATGGAAGAAGAGGCGCACAGGCGAGACGCCCGTGCCACCGCTGCGCGGCGTGATCGCATCACCTGCGCAGCCGAATCAGTCCCACGGCCGCACACGCGTTGCCCATGCGGTTGACGATCGGGATTGACGCGATGACCGGCGCGGCGACGTTGAGTCCCGCATCGAGACATCGGTGGGTGACGATGCCCAGGTCGTGTTCGGCGACCTCGGGCCGTTCGCACATGACGATGAGCATGGCGCCCGCGTGTTCGATGATCGGGTCGCCCGCGAGTTTGCGAAGGTCGGCCAGCGGGCCGCGCACCATCTCGGAGCCATAGGTCGGGTTTGGATCGCTCGCGCCGCGCAGGGGCGTGAATTGCCCCACGGCCTTGACCTCGATCCACATCGCCTCGCGCGGATCCACCGCGTCAACATCCGGCATCATCCGCTCCGCCACCTCGGCGAAAAGCGTTGTCGCGGCGCGATCTCTTTCGCGCTGCTGCAGAATCGAATCGGCCAGTATTTGTCCGGGCCGCGGCAGCAGAACCAGATCGCAGCGAAGTCGATCGCGATCCTGCGGGCGGGCCAGCGGACTGCTGGGATAGGGCTGCTCGGCGGCGAGGCCCCAGCCCGCGGACGTAAGTCCTTTGCCAATCACGGGATGAAGATCGATTTCTTCCAGCGCATCGACGCCATGGACGGCCTGTTCGGCATCGAGTGCCTCGGCGAAGACCCGCAGCCCCTCGGCGGCGGCGTGAACGATGGCGTCGGCGGACCACATGAAAGCGAGCGTACCCGACAAGGCGCGGGATGTCGCGGGGTCACGGTGGAAACGCCGCGATCCAGGTTGCACGGCGCGATGATTTCGGCCATGATGTTCACTTCGCCGGGGACTCGATGACCGGCCGAACCTCTTGCACGGGAGTCGCCATGAGCCTGATGGAAGTTCTGACAGCGATCGACGGCATTTTGTGGCACCGGTACGTCCTGCTGATTCTGCTGGGCACGGGCGTGTTGTTCACGCTGTGGAGCGCGTTCGGGCAGTACCGTGCGCTGACGCACGGTGTCAGCGTGATTCGCGGCAAGTTTGACCGCAAGGGTGATCCGGGGGCGATCAATCACTTCCAAGCCCTTTCGACGGCGCTGTCTGCGACGGTGGGGCTTGGCAATATCGCCGGCGTCGCGATTGCGATTTCTGTCGGAGGGCCGGGCGCGGTCTTCTGGATGTGGGTGACGGGCTTTGTCGGCATGGCCCTGAAGATGACTGAAGTCACGCAGTCGATGCTCTTCCGCGATACGTCGGATCCGGACAATCCGCGCGGCGGACCGATGTGGGTCTGCAAGAAGGGCTTTGCGAAGATCAGCCCGTCGCTGGCTCCCCTGGGAGTGGTCCTCGGCGGAATCTTCTGCGTCACGCTCGTGATCTCGACCGTGACCGGGGGCAACATGTTCCAGGCGTGGAACGTCGCCGACCTCGGTTTCAACTACTTCGGCATTCCTCAGATCGTCACCGGCATCGTCATGGCCATCGCCGTGGGCATGGTCATCATCGGCGGCATCAAGCGCATCGGCGATGTGGCCGGGCGCGTCGTGCCGATCATGTGCGTCCTGTATCTGCTCGCGGGCTTGTACGTCGTCGTCGTGAACATCGGTGAAGTGCCGCAGTTGCTGGCGTTGATCGTCCGCGAGGCGTTCACACCGACCGAGGCCGTGGGCGCCTTCATCGGCGGCACGGCCGGGTACGGCTTCCTCGTGGGCATGCAGCGTGCGTTGTTCTCGAATGAAGCGGGGCAGGGTTCTGCGCCAATCGCGCACTCGGCGGCGAAGACGGATGAGCCGGTTCGCGAGGGCGTCGTCGCGGGCCTCGAGCCGTTCATCGACACGCTGTGCGTCTGCACCATCACCGCGCTGGTCATCCTCCTCAGCGGGGCGTGGAGCCGACCGCCCGCGCTGATCTTTACCGATGGCGTGCCCACGGCCGAACGCATCGTCGCCGCGGACGGCGCGGTCACCTGGCGGTTCGCGCCTATCACGGTCAACCTGCGTGATGCCAACGAAGGCAAGGGCCAGATGCGCGACGGCACGGAAGTCATCCTGCAAGTCGATGCCGGCACCAACAACGTGACGGGTGGAAATCGTCACAGAGTCACAGGATTCCTCCGCGGTAACGCGGAGCAGGGCTGGCGCATCGAAACGCAGCCCTTCGCATCCAGCGACCCACCCACCGTCGTTCACGATGGCGTGTTCTTCAACTTCAATGGAGCGACACTCACGGCCAAGTCGTTCGATCGCGTGTTGCCCGGCCTGGGGATCTGGATCGTCCCGGCGACGGCTTTGCTCTTCGCGTTCTCGACGATGATCTCGTGGTCGTATTACGGCGAACAGGGGGTGGTGTTCTTCTTTGGCGGCAAGAGCGTCATGCCCTATCGGATCCTGTTCTGCCTGATGATCCTCGTGTCCGCCACGCCCTACGTCAACGCGAACACGATTCTGAATATCTCCAGCCTCGGCACAGGCGTGATGCTCTGGGCCAACATCCCCATCATGCTCATCTTCGGCCCGATCGCGATGAAGGCCTACCACGAGTACATGCGCAAACTCAAGGCCGGCGAGTTCGTCGGGCATGAGTATCCAAAGATCACCGATGTGGTCGAAGGCAAGGATGTCGAGTAGCGGACCCGCCCGCGTCCCTCGCGGACGCGACCAAGCGATTGTGCCGCTAAAGGCCTGTGCCACCAAGGAGTGTCTCTGCCACCGACCGCGCTTCGCGGTCGGTGCGCGGGGCGCAGGTGGAGGATGATCGTGCGTCACGCACGCCCAGGCACCGACCGGCTTCGAGGACTCCGCCGGTCGCTGGCACATCGTTCACAGGCGAGTCGCCCGTGCCACCGTGTGTTCACACCATGGAGTTCGCGCTCGACGCGATCAGTTCCAACTGCATCCCCGCGGCCAGCGCTCCGGATGCTGCTGCGCCGCCTGCTCAACCAAGCGCCCGATCTTCTGGAGTTCATCTTCCACGAGATCCGCCCGCACGGCCGCATCCGGCTCGGCCAGCAACTTGTACTTGAGTTCGCGATCCGTCATCAGCGCGAACGTCGTGAGGTCGAGCAGTGCCGACGCCGGAATCTCTTCGTTCTGCACGCGCTCCATGACCCACTTGCCCAGGACCAGTTGGGTGAGCGGCCCTTCGGCGAGCAACTCTGAGAGGCGCTCGCGCAGGCCGTAGAGCCGCTCATCATCGCCAAAGGGCAGGCCGATAGGTTCGAGGCGTGCGAGTCGATAGAGCCGCTGGGCGGAAGCGGCGAGTTCCCTGGCGATTCGCGCCCGACACACGCCGCGCACGAGGATGTTGTACCGACCATCAGGCAGTTTCTGATGCTGCACGATGTGACCGATGCACACCACCGGTCGAATCGGCGGACGGCCGTGATACTCCTGCTTCCATCGCTCGCCCTGAAACACGGCCATGGCGAACTGTCCCGCGCCATCGAGGACATGCTCGACCATCTGTCGATACCGCGGCTCAAAGATGTGCAGCGGCAAGACCTGCTGCGGAAACAGCGAGACGGAGTCCAGCGGAAAGATCGCCATCGGCTTCCCGAAGTTGACCTGAATGGTCATCTCGTCGGACATGCAGGATTGTACGTTGTCCGGGCGAGCGCGGATGCACGCGCGGCGGATCCGGTGGAGCGGGCGTCTCGCCCGCCTCCTTGCGTGTTCACAGCGCGGCGGATCATGGCCAAGCCAAAAATCGCGGGCCTTGGCCACCTCGCGTGAACCCTGCGCTTACGCCAACGGGTCCGGTCTATAGAGTTTCGTCCCCAGCGCCCAGTGCTTTTCGGTGAAGTTGCCGCCGAGGTCGCCGCCGCGGCGATCCGCGCGGGCCGCGGCCAGGGCCATGGCCGTCTTCGCATCGAGATTGTCCAGCAGCGAGACGAAGATGGCTTCGGGCGTGGCGGGGATTTTGACCGCGCCGAACTCGGGGATGCCGTGATGCGAGAGGATGATGTGTTCGAGGGCCATGACGGCACCTGCGGGCATGCGCTGGCCGGACTCGCGGACGACCTGCTGCGCCTTTTCGCGCAGCATCGCCGCGCCTTCGACGATGTGCCCGACGAGTTCGCCGCGATCGGTGTAGTGGAACGGCCCGTCATACGCCAGTTCTCGCGTCTTGCCGATGTCGTGCAGGAACAGGCCCATGAGGATCATGTCGCGGCTGAGTTTTGGATACAGCGGCAACATCCGATCCGCGAGATTGAGCAGTTGCAGCGTGTGCTCCAGGAGGCCGCCGAGAAAGGCGTGGTGCATGCTCTTGGCCGCGGGCGCCCGTTTGAACTGCGACATGATGAAGTCATCCGCGAGGAACGCATCGGCGAGGGCCACCAGCGAGGGGTGTTTGATCGTGCCGAGGATCCCGCGAAGTTCGGCGAACATCTCTTCCGGATCGCGCGTTGAACACGCGATCAGGTCGCGCATCTGCTCGGGCGTGGGGTCCACCGGATCGATGGCCTGGATGATGAACTGAAGTTCGCCCTGATACGGCTGGGTCTCACCCTCGACCCACACAAAGCCATCGGTGGGCAGTCGTCGGAACGTGGCCTCGTCGATCGACCACATGCGTCCGGGCATTTCGCCCGAGCGATCCGAGAGCAGACATCGCAAGTAGGGCTTGTCGCTTCGCGTCTTGCCGAGCTGGGCGTTGGCGATGGCGAAGGCGCCGCGCACGCGCTCCGATGGGCCAAGTTCGTTGATGAAGCGTCGCGCCGGCGTCGTCATGCGAGGTTCCTTCTCCGCTGGTGTCGCCCCCGGCTGATCCCACAGCAGCGGAGACAAAGGCATTGGGTCGGTTGATTCGGTCATGTGGGCGTCGTGATTGAGCGTCGGGAAGAGTACGCAGAGAACGCTGAGGTTGCGCAGACGCCGCGGAGTCGAAAGCCACCCGCGCGAACCGCCTTGCATCGCCGCAATATCCAAGAACCGGTGGCACAGGCGTCTCGCCTGTGCGCCTCCTCCGCCTCTTCCCTTCCAATGCCTTCCTCCGCGTTCTCTGCGAACCCTCTGTGATCTCTGCGTACTCCCTCTTACGCCCGGAAGTGAGCCGGCGCCTCTCCATGCTCCGCACGAATCACCGAGCGAATCCCCCCCCTCCCGCGCCATGATGAATGCACCTGGAGCCATCGAGGCCTCATCAGCGCGACGAGATCATCGCGGATCAAGTTTGTCACGGCCTCATAAAACGCCCCCTCCTCCCGAAAGGATTGCAGGTACAACTTGAGGCTCTTGAGTTCGACGCACGCCCCCCCCTCGCGCCCGGCCCGCGGCTCAAAGCGAATCGTGATGACGCCAAAATCAGGATGCCCGGTCTTCGGGCAGCGCGAGGTGAACTCCTCGGCGATGTGTTCGATGACAAACGGCGCATCGGTGGGCGTGGGGAACGCTTCGAGCAGTGAAGGATCAGGCATCGCGCACACTCCCTCTCACCGATATCGCGCGAGCAGGTCGATCACGGCCGGCTGCTCCGGGCGAATGCGCAGCGACTTGCGAAACGCCGCACGCGCCTCCTCAATCGAGGCGCGATCCGACTGGTTCGACAACACATACTTATTCAGATGGCACACGCCGATCCCGTTGTACGCCGGGTAGTGGCCCGGCTCAAGCTCGGCCGCACGCTTGAACGACTCGATCGCATCCTCAAACCGCCGCAGGTGGAAGTACGCCGCGCCCAGCCGCTCTCGTGCCACGGCCGAATCATGCGTCAGAACCAATCGTTCCAGGGCGCTGGCCATCTCCGCGTGGCGACCGCTGCGCCCAAGGCTGTCCGCCAGATTCATCAGCAGGGGGGGGGTGAGTTCCATCAGTTCCGCGGCCTGCTGATACTCAACCACCGCCTCATCATGTCGCCCCAGCGCCGCATACATGGCGCCCAGGTTCACGCGCGACGGGCCATCCGTCGGGCGCAACTCCACCGCGCGCTGCGCAAACGCCAGCCCCTCGCGCGATTCACCCATCTGCATGTACGCCGTCGCCAGGTTCAGATTCGCTTCCGCATCGTCGGGGCGAACGTCCAGCGCCTTGAGATAGGCCCGCACGGCCTCGGCCGCACGACCCAGCAACTGCAACATCAAACCGTGCCCATATTGCGCTTCAAACGATCGCGGTTCGAGCCGGGCCGCTTCGCCGTAACGCTCCGCGGCCATGGCGTGATCCCCGCGCTCGCGATAAATGTCCGCCGCGGCAAGGTACGCGACGGTGAGTTCCGGATTCTCGGCGATGGCTTCCTCAAACTCCACCAGCGCGGCATCGACTTCGCCCTGATCGAGCAGAGTCACGGCCGACTGAAGGTGGCTCTGTCCCGCTTCGGGCGGGGGAGCCTCAGGCGCGGCATCTCGCCGGCTCGCGCATCCGGCCATCAGGCATCCAACCGTCAGGCATCCGGCCATCACCCACACGCCCATCCACGTTTGTTGCTTCATATTCCGCTCACCTCATGCACCATGGTGTCAGCAAGCATACGGACCCGCCCGTGCCTGGGATCGCGTGCTGTGGGATGAACCCTATCGGTCATTCGCCCGGGTTCGTGTGCCTGTGCGGACGCGAACCGTCGATTCGGACGGCTCGGACGTCGTGAGTTTGCGCAGGCGGCGGAGGTTGATCGTATCCAGGTTGGTCCCGCCCTCAGACTCACCCTTGGGCGTTTCGAGGATTTTCGGGATGTGTTCCAGGGCCGGATGACGAACGACTTCGGCGAATCCGGATTCTGCCAATCTCCGCGGTGTGCCGCCGATCGTGCCTTCACCGATGTGCTCGTGGCGGTCGAGCCGACTTCCGCACGCCCCCTTGGAGTCGTTGAGATGCACGACGTGGAGGTTGTCAAGCCCGCAGGCCGTGTCAAAGGCCGACATCACGGCCGTCGCCGAGCCTCGCGTCGAAAGATCGTGCCCGGCCGCGTGGGCGTGGCAGGTGTCGAAGCAGAAGCCGACTCGATGGGGCTGGCCGGTGGCTTCGACGATCATCGCGCGGAGACGGCCGAGTTGCTCGAACGGCCCGCCGAGGTTCGATCCCGAGCCGACCGTGTTTTCCAGGCAGGAAACGGTTTGAAATCCGGCCGTGCGGGTGAGGATTTCTCGATACGCGGCCGTGATTCGCAAGAGGCCGTCGTCGATCGAAGATGTGGTGTAGGCGCCGGGATGGTGCACCAGATGGGGGATGCCGAGCGTTTCGCATCGCTCAATCTCGATGGTCATCAGGTCGATCGACTTGGCCCACAACTCGTCATCCGGCGAGGCGAGATTGATGAGGTACGACGCGTGAGCGACGGTGCGGCCGACCGAGCCATCCCGGCCGCAGCCCGTGTCCCACCCCAACCGCGACACTTCGGCCTTCCATTCGGCCACGACGACGTCATCGAGCGGCTTGACCTTCCACTGCTGCTGGTTTTTGGTGAACACCTGGACGGTGTCCATGTGCAGCCTCTCGGCCTCACGAAGAGCACCGGCGAGCGAGCCTGCGATGGAAAGGTGCGATCCGAACATCCGGCGAGTGTAGTGGGTACCCCGTCACCCCGTGGCGGGCGATTGCGTAGCCAGCCACTCCGTGGCGAGTTCCAGTAGGAAGCGCGGCCGGGGGGGTGGGGGTGGCGGCGGGGCGGTGGGGGCCGCGGTGCTTGGGGGGGGGGGGGGGGTTGGTTGGGGGGGGGGGGGGGCGGGGGGGGGGGGG
>CAZTPJ010000085.1:10327-14948 GCA_964614515.1 uncultured Phycisphaeraceae bacterium
CCCGGCACCCCGTGGCGGGCTTTTGCGTAGCCTGCCACGCCGTGGCGAGTTCCTGTTGGAAGCCCGCCCGTGAGGGAGGGCTTCGCGGCGGGGCGTTGCGTCCCGCGTTCATTCGTTTACCGCGTCGCGATTGATGAGGGTGCAGCCGGGCAGGTCGTCGTGACGCAGGGGAGCCTTTGGACTGCCGCGCCCCGCACCGGATCCAAGCCCTCCCTCACGGTCGGGCTTCCTACTCGCGGCGTGAGCCAAGCCCTCCCTCACGGTCGGGCTTCCTGCTCGGGGCGTGAGCCAAGCCCTCCCTCACGGTCGGGCTTCCTATGGAATTGTGGCGAGTTTCCGAACGGTTTTCGTGCCGTTCCATCTCACTCGAATGAGTATTTCATGGTTCCGGCTTGACGCGGGGGTGTTGATCCGCGACACTTGCCCTTCCCCGTCGGCGGGCATCCGCCGTGGGTTCGGTGCGTACAGGGTGGTTACCGGATGAATCCTGCCTGCGATCGACGGGCCGGGGTTTTCCGAGAGACTGCGGACTTGGGATAATCCGCTTCGCGCGAGAGGTGCTCGCCGGGAAATGGAGATACGAACATGGCGGCTCGGACAGGCATGGGTGTTGGACTTGGGATCACGGTGGTGGTGTTGTCGCTGGCCAGCCTCGCGCTGTTCATCACGACGATCGTCTTCCTGGCGCAGAAGCAGCGGGCGCAGACCGAACTGGCCGACATGCGCACGTCGATGAACGCGTTTGTCCGTTCGGGCGAGCGTGAGGCGGACGATGTCAAGGCCGTGGTGCAGGCTGCCGCCGCCGCGAACAAGTCGGTCGTGGGATATCTGCGTGACGGCCTCGGCGACACGATCGGTCGCATCACGGGCGTTCGCACCGACACGCTCGATCAGATGCGCGGGAAACTTCAGCGGGTCAACGCGGCCGAGGGCGCGAACCTGATCGACGTGATCCGTGATCGCGATGCGCAGGTGGCGCGTCTGACCGCGGCGGTGCAGCAGGCCGAGGCGGCCGTGCAGCGCGCGCAGACGGATCTTCGCAACGAAGTGGAGCGTGTGCAGGCCCTGGAGCGCACGCACACGCAGACGCTCGCCGCGCTGACGCAGCAACTCGAAGCGTACAAGGGCGAGGTCGATTCCTATCGTGGGCGCACGGACGATCTTCAGAGTTTCATGAACGCGCAGATCGAGCGGGCGCGGCAGTCGTTCGACGCGGAGAAGGAAGCCCTCGCGGGCCAGTTGCTCGACGCGAAGACCACCGTCGCGACGTTGCAGGATCAACTCAACAAACTCAAGGCCACGCGCACCGAAACGCTGCGCCCGACGGATGAATACGCCTTGGTTGACGGGCGCGTGATCGGCATGAACCCCGCCGAGAATCAGGTGTTCATCGACATCGGGCGACGCGACAAGGTCGTGCTGGGGATGCGTTTCCCGGTGTACGCGGATGCGGCCGCGATTCGGCCCGACGCGGAAGGCAACTATCCTCGCGGCAAGGCCGTGCTTGAGGTTGTTCGCATCGAAGACAATCAGTCGGTGGCCCGCGTGGTTCCTGGATCAGAGATTCGCGGGAATCCGATCATTCGCGGGGATGTGATCGCCAATCCGCTGTATGACCCGCGCAAGGTCTACAAGTTCGTCGTGTTCGGCAACTTTGATCCCGAAGGTTCGGGGATCGCGACGCCGGCCGGGCGAGACCGTGTGGCGGCGATCGTGCAGCAGTGGGGCGGTCAGGTGATCGATGCGCTCGAGGGCGATGTGGACTTTCTCGTGCTTGGCGAGCGTCCGCTGATTCCTCCGCCGCCGTCATCGACCGCGCCCTTTGGCATTGTGCAGGAGTACATGCGGCTTCGCGGCGAGGCGGATACGTATGATCGGCTGCTGGCGCAGGCGATCGCGACATCGGTGCCGGTGCTGAATCAGAATCGCCTTCGGACGTTGATCGGCAACTGAGGGTCGCGCAACACGGGTGATCTGAACTGCCGATGGCACGCGGCGCTTGATCGGAAGCAGGCGGGCCGGACGCCTGTGCCGCCGTTATCGAGCCATGTCAGGGGGCGATGGGTGGGCCAGGGCGCTTCGAGCTGGATGCATGCGCCGACGTACATCGCCATTCGCATGGCGCTGGGCACGGTGATGACGTGTCCGCCGCAGGAGGCGATGCGCATCGCCGGGGCCATCGGGCGCACCTATGGCGGCTCGCGCATCAACACACGACGGCTGCAACGCGCGATCGACCACCTCCAGATCGCGTTTCCAGATTGGACACCCGAGCAACGGCGCGACTGCGCCATCGGAAGTTATGAGCACCTGTTCCGCCTCGGGGCGGAGGTGGCCTACGGCCCGCGACTGCTCACCGAAGATGGGTGGCGAAACCACATCCACGTCAGTCGCATCGAAGCGGCCGTGCGCACGCTGATCGAAGGCCGTCCGGTTGTGCTCATCACCGGGCACTGTGGCAATTGGGAAGTTCTGGGCTTTACGATCGCGCTGCTTGGGTTTCCGATGCATGCGTTGTATCGGCCACTGGATTCGCGCCCTCTGGATCGCTGGGTTCGTCAGACGCGGGCGCGGCGCGGGCTGATCCTCGTCGACAAGTTCGGCGCGGTCAACAAACTGCCACAGTTGATGCACGCAGGTGCGCCGGCCGGATTCGTCGCGGATCAGAACGGGGGTGATCGCGGCGTGTTCGTGCCGTTTTTCAATCGCCTCGCGAGTACGTACAAGGCCATTGGCCTGCTGGCGATGCAGTTCGGGGCGACCGTGGTCTGCGGGTGCGCGAGGCACATCGAATCCGCCAGCGAACTCACGGATGATCCGCGCGAGGCGGCGCGAATCCGCGCAGCCTCGCGAGGCCTGTTGTATTCGATGGAACTCCATGATGTCTTTGGCCCGGCAGAGTGGGAGGCGCACGAGGATTCGCTGTTTTATCTGACGGCCAGATATCGTCGGGCGATGGAACAGATGGTTCGTACCGCGCCGTCACAATATCTATGGATGCATCGTTCGTGGCGCAGTCGCCCGCCACACGAACGACAGGGCAAGCCCTTCCCGGCCCGCCTGGAGGCACACCTGCGCGGGCTTCCGTGGCTGACAGAGGCCGATATCGAACGAATCAAAGATCAATCCGCCCGCGATGCGCAGCGCTTGGCGGAAACCGGGGCGACGAAGCTCTCGTAAGGGTGAGGTGGGCGAGGTCCGGGCCGTGGCGGTGCGTCACGGCTTGAAGACTACACTTGCCTATCGGCCCAGACGGCTTGGCGGCCCCGCCGCAGAGCCGCAGGCGCCCCCGGCCGTGGCCGGGTAGGAGGTTCCATGACCGGGCGACTCGAGGACGTGCGCGTCCTGATCGTTGACGATGATCGCGATGTGCTGGACTCGCTTGAGACGGCGATGCGATCTGAAGGTGCGCAGACGGCCGTGGCGATTGACGGCAACGAAGCGGTGCGCATCTGCAACAACACGGATGATCCGCCGGATCTGGTGATCCTGGACATGATGCTGCCGCGCCGATCCGGATTCCTCGTGCTCGAACGCATCAAGGGACGCGAGGACAGCCCGATCGTCATCATGGTGACGGCCAACGAAGGACGACGGCATCAGGCGTATGCCGAGTCGCTCGGCGTCGATGCGTATCTGCTCAAGCCTGTGCCGCTGGGACACCTGATGGACCTGGCGGTCAAACTGATCGATCAGCGCGATCAGGAAGAAGATGACACACCGCGCGCGGTCGAGGCGAAACGGCCACGCGCGTAGCGAGGGAGCACACGGGTGGGGGCAAAGCGACAACTGGTCCTGATGCGATCGAACAACGGCGGCGAGACACCGCCGCTGGGCACGCTGCGCGAAGTTGAGGCGATCCTCGGTCGGTTCAACATCGCCGGTGATGGCGCGGAGAACGGGCGCACGGCCGGCACGCACATTCTGCACGGCCCGGGCCTGGTGATCGAAGTTCCCACGGGCCTGGATCGCGTGACGCAGGTCATTGCCACGCTGGTTGATGATGACTTCGCGTTTCCCGTGCTGATGCGATTATGCGAACGCGAATCGTGGTCGATGATTGATCTTGAATCGGGACTTGTGTTCGGGCGAGGATCGTGACGATGCCGTTGTATGAGTATGAAATCCTGACGGGCAAGGGCGAAGGCACCGGGCGTACGTTCGAAGTGATGCAGAGCCTCCATGCGCCCGCGCTGACGACGCACCCCGAGACCGGCGAACCTGTTCGACGCATCATCAGCGTGCCGACCATCGCGGGGAAGTGGTCTGGCATGGCGGCCAGGTCATCGCTGAGCAACAAGAACCTCGAACGCCTCGGATTCACCAAATACGAACGCCGCGGCGATGGATACATGGAGCGCGTGGCCGGCAAGCACGGCCCGCGCGAACTGACCGCGGACGATTGAAGACAGCGTCTGTGGAGCATCGTCGGCGGCCGGGCGGGAAGTTACCGGGCGTTGGTCACGAACTGGCGACTCGCGGTTTGCCCCGGCACTTCACACATTGTCCACAGAAAATGGCGATCTGGATGGACGAGGGTGGAAACGCTCTTGACAGGGGCTGCAAATCTGCTATGTTGTGCCATCGGCCTGAGTTGTGGCCGTCCGGGTCTCGTCCTCAT
>CAZTPJ010000086.1:0-14805 GCA_964614515.1 uncultured Phycisphaeraceae bacterium
CTCAGTGGTAGAGCGTCACGTTGCCAACGTGAAAGTCGAGGGTTCAAGTCCCTTCGCCCGCTTTCCTCAGACTAACTGTATGTGTGGCACGGGCAAGGCTTCCTTGCCCGTGTCCGCGTCCGTGTGGCATGGGCAAGGCTTCCTTGCCCGTGTCCGCGTCCGTGTGGCATGGGCAAGGCTTCAGCCTTGCCCGTGCGACGATGCCCGCGTCGCGAGCTCCCTGCGCGATGAGCATCCAACCACGGGCAAGCCGAAGCGCCTTGCCCATGCCACGCGCTCCCCGCACGGGCAAGCCGAAGCGCCTTGCCCATGCCACGCGGCGATCTTGCATACGATTGATGGACCTCACACAGGATCCATCAACCCATGTCCACGCCGACTGCGACCGTCAAGACTTCCACCCCCCGGGGCGTGGAAGTCGAAGTCCCCCACGCCGCCATGAGCCAGACGATGACCGATCCCCTGGCCCCCACCGACGGCTTCATTCCCCGCCATATCGGCCCGAACGATGCCGAGATCGCCGAGATGCTCGGCCTCCTCGGCTACCGCTCGCTTGATGAACTCGCCGCGGCGACGGTCCCCACCTCCATCCGACTGAAGCAGCCGCTCGATCTCGGACGCCCGCGCGGCGAGCATGAACTCATCCGCGCGCTTCGCGAGATCGCGTCGCGAAACCAGGTCTTCAAGTCGTTCATCGGCATGGGCTATCACGGGACGATCACGCCGCCGGTGATCCAGCGCAACATCCTCGAAAACCCAGGCTGGTACACGCAGTACACACCCTATCAAGCCGAGATCGCCCAGGGGCGGCTCGAAGCGCTGCTCAACTTTCAAACGATGGTCGCGGACCTCACGGGACTGCCATTGGCGGGGGCCTCACTGCTTGATGAAGCCACGGCCGCGGCGGAGGCGATGGCGATGTGTTTCGCAGCCGGCGGCGGTGCGGAAGGCTCACGCAAGACATTCCTCGTCGCCGGCGACTGCCATCCGCAGACCATCGCCGTGTGTCGCACTCGCGCAGAGTCAATCGGCATCGAGTTGGTCGTCGCGCCGGGACAGTCGGGGGCCGGCGGCGCTGACGCGGTATCGCTTGACGGCATCGACGTGGCGACGGTCTGCGGCATACTCGTGCAATACCCGACGACCGATGGGCGCGTCGAGTGCTACAGAAATCTGTGCGAGCAGATGCACGCGGCCGGGGCGCTTGTCGTCGCGGCGGCCGACCTGCTCGCTCTGGCGCTGCTCAAGCCACCGGGCGAATGGGGCGCGGACATCGCCGTCGGCAGCGCCCAGCGCTTCGGAATCCCGATGGGCTATGGCGGGCCGCACCCGGCGTACATCGCGACGCGGCAGGAGTTCGCGCGGCGGCTGCCGGGGCGCATCATCGGCGTGTCGCGCGATGCGCACGGCAACATCGCGTATCGCATGGCCATCCAGACGCGCGAACAGCACATCAAACGCGAACGCGCCACGAGCAACATCTGCACGGCCCAGGCGCTGCTCGCGGTGATGGCCGGCATGTACGCCGTATATCACGGGCCGCAGGGCATCCGCGCGATTGCGCAGCGCGTACGGGTACTCACGCAGACGCTTCGCGCGGGCCTGCTCCGCCAGGGACACGCCATCGCCGATGATCTCGTTTTCGACACGCTGCGCATCACACCCAAGGGCCGCGACGCCACGGCCATCATCGCCGCCGCACGCGCGGAACGCATCAACCTCCGCGACTTTGGCGATGGAACCATCGGCATCACGCTCGATGAAACCGCAGATGAAGCCGACCTTCGCGCGATCCTCAAAGCCTTTGGCGGCGGACGCGAGGACATCGCCGCGCTCGCCACGGCCGCACGGCTCGACATTCCCGCCGTCTTCGCCCGCACCAGCGATTATCTCACACACCCCGTCTTCAACACGCATCACAGCGAGACGGAACTCCTTCGTTACATGAAGAAACTCGAGAACCGCGACCTTTCGCTCGCGCACAGCATGATCCCGCTTGGCTCGTGCACAATGAAACTCAACGCGACCAGCGAAATGCTGCCCGTGACGTGGCCCGAGTTCGGCGCGATTCATCCCTTCGCACCCATCGAGCAAACGAAGGGCTATCAACGCATCTTCGCGGATCTTGAGAAGTGGCTTGCGGAGATCACGGGTTTCACGGCCGTGTCGCTGCAACCCAATGCCGGCAGTCAGGGCGAGTATGCGGGTTTGCTTGCGATTCGCGGGTATCACCATTCTCGCGGCGAGCCGCATCGCGATGTGTGTTTGATTCCCGATTCCGCGCACGGGACGAATCCGGCGTCGGCCGTGATCGCGGGCATGCGCGTCGTGCCCGTTGCGTGCGATGCGAGCGGGAACATCGATCTCGCGAGCCTTCGCGCCCGCGCGGAGGAACATAAAGATCGACTTGCGGCGATCATGGTGACGTACCCTTCTACCCACGGCGTCTTCGAAGAGGGCATCCGCGAACTGTGCGAGATCGTGCATCAACACGGCGGGCAGGTCTACATGGATGGCGCGAACATGAACGCGCAGGTCGGCCTCTGCCGACCCGGCGACATCGGCGCCGATGTCTGCCACCTCAACCTGCACAAGACCTTCTGCATCCCCCACGGCGGGGGCGGCCCGGGCATGGGACCAATCGGCGTCGCGAGACACCTCGCGCCGTATCTGCCCGGACACCCGATCGACGCATCGAAGAGTGCCGTTGGCCCCGTCTCCGCAGCGCCGTGGGGCAGCGCGAGCATTCTGCTCATTTCGTGGGTCTATATCGCGCTCATGGGCGAAGCGGGACTTAAGAAGGCCACGCAGGTCGCCATCCTCAACGCCAACTACATGGCCGCGAAACTGTCATCGCAGTATAAGATTCTCTACGCGGGCCGCAACGGGCGCTGCGCCCACGAGTTCATCCTCGACTGCCGCGCGTTTGATAAATCCGCGGGCATCAAGGTTGACGACATCGCCAAGCGCCTGATGGACTACGGCTTCCACGCCCCCACCATGTCCTTCCCCGTCCCCGGCACGCTGATGATCGAGCCGACCGAGAGCGAATCCAAGAGTGAACTCGATCGCTTCTGCGATGCGATGATCGCGATTCGCGAAGAGATCCGGGCGATCGAAGAGGCCCGCTGGCCGCGCGATGACAATCCGCTCAAGCACGCCCCGCACACCATCGCGGCCGTCGCGTCAGACACCTGGACACACCCCTACTCCCGCGAAACCGCCGCGTTCCCCGCCCCCTGGCTGCGCGACCACAAGTTCTGGCCGCATGTGGGCCGTGTTGACAACCCGTATGGCGATCGGAACCTGGTGTGCGTGTGTCCGCCGATGAGTGAGTATGCGTGAGATTGGGCACGGCCGATCAGAGCACGAAGCGCGAGCGAGTGTTCTTCTGCCGTTGTGCCATGGACTCGACTCTTTTCGGCTATGCGAAACGGACCTGAGTATAGCAACGATTGCAAAGCCAACCAAAACGATGGCCCCAACACCCGCTTATGGCTCTTCGATGACGACAACCGGGCCGTGTCCCCTTGCCAGATAGCCCAATCGCCGGTTTTCCACGTCCACGACGATGATCTGCGCTGGATCCAACTCCATGACGGTGAGACCTCCCGGGAGTATCGTTATGGATTCGGCGCGCCACGGCCACTCCATCCAAGGATGGTGAAACGCACCCCGCCAGAGCATGCGTGTGTACCGCCCCCACGCCAGGCCGAGAGAAGCGTCATCCTTGGCGACATACTCTCGCACTTCAAAGCCGCCGGGAAAGAAGTGCCCACTCGTCACTGTCCACGGCCGATCATGGGGTGCCCGCATGTCGGCTATGCCCGAAAAGCGGGAAGGCACCGCGTTCCCGTCTTCGTCACGAAAAACACCGCCGATCTTGGCCATCGCAGGGATGAGCAGTCGATCTGCCTCGCCGTCCACGAACAAGTCCAAGTCGCCGGAGTCGTCACACGGCAAGAGATGCAGCATCGTGCCCGCATAGCCCCAGATACTGTTTGGCTCGGCCGCCGCGTCGAGTACATGCTCGGGATGCTCGCCATTGAGTCGGATTCTTCTGAGGGAACCATCGTCCGCGTCGATGTAATACACCCACGCCTGCGCATCGTCGGGAATAAATGTAAGATCTCGATGGAGTTCCAGCTCCGTGTACAGCGACAGCGATGACATGAGCAGCAAGCATGCCGTGACGCCGGCATGGGTCAATAACTGAACAACGGAGAACACGAGGAGAACATGCGCCGTGGTTCGACCACCGCCTCGACCGGCCACGATCGCGAAGGAAGCCTCGACAATCAAACTGCCCAGGCAGGAGAATGAGAGGATCGCGCCCAGCAGGAGCGGCTCGGTATGCAACGGAGGGCCGTCCACACCCGCGTCGACGAACGCCATGGCTGCCGGGACGAGTATTATGAACCCGACAAACGACGATGTGAAGTTCGCGGCGATCATCGTCTGGATGGCCGCGCGGCGAGAAACGCGGCAAAACCGGGCGATTACCAAGCCCTCGATGCAACCGATAATGACGTTCAGAACAACGACAGCGCCGCAGGCCACATGCATTAGCGGAATGACCATGTTGGCTAGCAGCGCGACCATCCGCTTACTATACGGGCGTCGGGGATCAGCGGATGCGGCGGTGTGTTTCCCGACAACCCGTCCTCGGATTGTCGGGCGATGGACGCACGATCCACGACTCGACCGCGCAGTCTTCGGACGCCCAATCCCGACCATGCCGAAGCGAAATAGACGGGACACGCCGCAAGCTTGGGCGACTATCGCCTCGCTTCACCCTCCCGTGGGCGTTCCTCCATCATCCGTTTGCCCGCCAGCGTCGGGTTGGCGTTAACTTCATCGCGGGTCAGGCCATATCGCGCGAGGAACGCGTCATCCTGATTCGTCCACACTCCCCGACACACACCGTCCACGAACGTCAGCTCCACGATAGGCTGTCGCTCGGCGTCGTAGATCACCCGCACGCCGTGTGGAACTCCGTTCCGATAGGAAAGTGAGGTCTGCCTCGGCCCGGCATCGTTGTAAATCTGGACGTGCGGCGTCGAAACGGGCAGTCCGCCGGGGGGTGCGAAGAGGTGCGTGATGAGCGGTTCGGTTCGGTTCGATGCGCATCCAGAGGACAGGGCAAGAGCCACCGCTATCGACGTCGTCAAGAATATTGCAAGGGGTCTGGTCGCCATGCCTTCAGTATGACGTGGCGATGCAGGGACGTCAAGCGCGGGTTGGGCGATCCACCCGCCGCGCGGAGGCGGGCGGGACGCCCACCCCACCGGATCCGGGAAACGGCTCGCGGAACGAATGAGCTAAGCAGGAGCCACCTCGAAGAGGCGGGGTACCCAAGGCAGTCACTCGCTTGCGCTTCGTGCTCTGATGCGCCGCTCGCGGAGCGAGCGGGCCACCCGGAAACCCGCCACGGAGTGGCGGGCTACCCATCACCCATTCCACTTCATCTCCGCCGGGCCTGAGTAGATACTCAACGGCCGGATCAGCCTGTTATTCGCGTGTTGTTCCGCAATGTGGGCGCACCAGCCGGTGATGCGGGAGGCGACGAAGATGGGCGTGTATTGCGGGACGGGGATGCCCATCGTGAAGTAGGTCAGGCCGCAGGGGAAGTCGACGTTGGGGTGGATGTTCTTGCGGTCGAGCATGATCTTCTGAACCTGCTCGCCGAGTTCGAACCACTTTGTGGCCGGGTGGCCGCCGGGCTTGCGCGTGTCTTTGTCGGCGAGTTTACGGCCGAGTTTGTGGAGGATCGGGGCGCGGTGGTCGCCGTTCTTATACACGCGATGGCCAAAGCCCATGAGTTTGCGCTTGCGTTCAAAGGCGCGTTCCATCCAGTCTTCCACGGCCCGCGTGCCGATGCCGCCTTCGCCGACATCGTGCATGATCTCCTTGAGCATGTCCATGGCGGCTTCGTTGGCGCCGCCGTGGAGCGGGCCTTTGAGCGCCGCGATCGCGCCCGTCACCGCGCCGTGCATGTCGCTGAGCGTGCCCGCGATGACACGGCCGGTGAACGTGCTCGCGTTGAAGTCATGCTCCGCATAGAGAATCAGCGAGACATCCATGACGTGTTCGTGTTCACGACTCGGCTTCTCGCCGGACATGAGGTAGAGCAGGTTGGCCGCGAGCGAGAGCGATGGATCGCCGCCGGTGTCGGGCTGGACCAGCGGCTTGCCGTCGATCACGCTCTGCATGTGCCCGATGATCGCGGGGATCTTGGCGAGCAAACGCTTGGATTTGCGAAGATTCGCGGCCGCGGAGTTGTCCTGCGCATCTTTGTCGAGGTTGCCCAGGATCGAGACGCATGTGCGAAGGACATCCATCGGCACGGCGTGCCCGGCCGTGAGCATCGTGTGCGAGCCGCGGATGTAGTCGAGCACGGGGCCGGGGAGCATCCGTTCGGCGATGAGTTCACTCTTGAAGCGGGCGAGTTCCGCATCGCTGGGCTTGTGCCCCTCGAGAAGGAGGAACGCGACCTGTTCGAACGTGGCGTTGGCGGCCAGGTCGTGGATCTCATAGCCGCGGTAGATCAGTTTGCCCTGCTCGACGGAGCAGATGGCCGAGTCGCCGGCGACGACGCCCTCAAGCCCCTTGGCGAAGGCCGCGGCCTGGTCGGATTTGCTGGTGGTGGTCATGATCGGTCTCCCTTGCGTGATCGGTTCGTGCGTGAATCGGTGGATTTGGGTGCATCATATGGCCGTGAAGCGAGCGGCGCGAGGCAAGGGAGCAGAAGCCAGGGCAACCGCAAAGTCTGATTGGATCCGGTGGGGCGGGCGTCCCGCCCGCCTCCCGTGCGCGTGCGACGCGCGATGGACCATCCAGCAGTGCAGGCGTGAGCGATAATGCGGTTGCCCTGGAGCAGAAGCCCGTTGGAAACGGGCTGCCGTACTCACGCAAGACCCTTCTCATCACGCGGCCCCTGCCCGATGCGCCGCCAGCCGCACTCGGGACAGCCGGAGGCGAGGTCGAAGCGGAGGTCGTAGGCGCAGCATGGGCATCGGCCGTGGCGGAGGCGATGCAGTTCGCGAGACCGAAGCAGCAGCATCCAAAGGACGAAAATTGAGCCGGCATACACGGCCGTGTTCGCTATGAATCCCCGCCAGATGGGGCGGTATGGAAGTGCGCGAAATTCCGACACTTCGGTTGCAGGTGCCGAGATGGGAAAAGCACCTGAAACCGATGTCCTCTGCGCACCCTCAGCGAAGGCGCACCACAGCGCCAGACACGGCCACCCTCGCGCATCCTCGATCACTTGGGTACCGTCCAACTTGAGCGCTATCCAGTAGTCACGATGCCCACCCCAATCAGACGGCCGTGAGAGATCCCCGGACGATTCGGATCGCAGGCGACTCGTGACTCGCATGTTCAGGGTGCGATTGGGTGGGGTAACGTACGGATCGCCAAAACTCAGAAGACTCCACTTGCGTCGCTCCATGCCGGCGCGCGAGTATGAATAGCACACAACCATGGTCCCGCGCGGTACATCACCTGACCCCAGGCGCGAGTCAACCCGCTCGACAAGTTTGTAATGCGGCAACCACGCCGCCAACCCCCACGCCACGGCCACGTTGATGATGACGCCAGCGCAGAGGCAGATCGCGATCATCCGCGCGAGCCGTGCCCATTGACCCTCTGGTCGGCCGGTTACACCACTGCGTTGGCGTCGCGGCTCGCTCATGTGGCTGCACCTCTTTCGATCGTGACAGATTGAGAGCCTTGAGCGCCTTCACGCCGCCAGCCGCACTCGGGACAGCCGGAGGCGAGGTCGAAGCGGAGGTCGTAGGCGCAGTGGGGGCAACGGCCGTGGCGGAGGCGATTCCAATCACATACGCCAAACGCCAGCATCCACGGAATCAGAATCGCAACCGTGTAAAGTGTCGTGTTTCCAAGGAATCCGCGCCATATCGGACGGTATGGCAAGGCGCGGAATTCGTCGATCGTCGTGCCTGCGATTGAGATCGGTACGCCGCCACTGACACCAACAGTCGCCGGTTGCTGGTACAATTCGCACCACAACGACAGGATTGGCCATCCTCGGGCATCTTCGATGGTGTGCAATGCGGGCGGTGCATTCGACTCCAGGTACAGGTCACACGTTCCCCACCGCTTCGGATGCGGACCATATTCAAGAGAGACGGCGCGGAAGGCCGAAACCCACACAGAGACTGGACCAAGAGCGCTGTCAAGCTCACTCGGCACCCACAACTCTCGTGCGTAGACGGTCCACTCTCTTCGCTCCATGCCAATTCTGGCGAAGGAATCGAGAAAGACAGCCGAGCGGCGCGGCAAGTTCTCTAACCTCCTGATGTGCGCCAGATGCGATAGCCGTTTGTGCGGCAACCAAGCAGCCAGCGCCCACGACACGCCGACGTTGATCACGACGGCGATGCACACACATGTGAGGGCGATCCTCAAACACGCAATCGGTCGCGCCGCACCGCGCGGGTGAGAAGCGGTTCGGCGCGCTCCGGCACTGATGCCACCCCTGCCCGACGTGGCCCGTTGAGGCCCCTCGGCGTGATCCATGCGCGCATCGAGCCGATCTCCGCACTGTGGGCAGCATTCAGCCAGGCGATGGTGTAAATCAAAACCGCACATGGGACAGTAACCACGCCAAAGGCGTCGCCGCTCCCGAGCGACCAACATCGACATCCACAGGATCAGCAGCGCGCCGCCGTAAACGGCCGAATTGCCGACAAACCCTGTCCAGATGATTCGCCATGGCAACGCGCGAAACTCGGCGATGTGCGTGTCGGATCGGGACAACGGAACTCCGCCGGTCGCCCGAACCAATGTGGGATCCTGATAGAGCTCGCACCACATGGCCAGCATCGGCCAACCGCGCGCATCGTCAACTCCATGGAACGCCTGCTGTGTCCCGACATTCACAAAGCGGCGATGCAACCCCCATCGTCGGGCCTCGATCTGAACACCCGGTTCCCATGCGCTCCTTGTTGTTGAATGCCATGCTGTAGTCCAGGCGAGTTTGCGATATAATAGCCATGGGCCATAGTCGCCGTTTGAATTTGCGTAACTCCATTCACGCCGATCCATACCCACACGCCTGAAGGACTGAACTTGAACAACTCCCTCTGGAGTTGTATCTCTGGGTCGTGTGACTTGTTCGAAGGCATACGAAAGCACCGTGTGCGGTAGCCTCGCTGCCAACCCCCACGCCACGGCCACGTTGATGATGACGCCAGCGCAGAGGCAGATCGCGATCATCCGCGCGAGCCGTGCCCATTGACCCTCTGGTCGGCCGGTTACACCACTGCGTTGGCGTCGCGGCTCGCTCATGTGGCTGCACCTCTTTCGATCGTGACAGATTGAGAGCCTTGAGCGCCTTCACGCCGCCAGCTGCACTCGGGACAGCCGGAGGCGAGGTCGAAGCGGAGGTCGTAGGCGCACTGCGGGCAACGTCCGTGGCGGAGGCGATGCAGTACTCGCAGCATGAGAAACGCAATCCACGGCAGAAAGATCGCGGTGGCGTATAAGCTTGAGTTCGCGAGGAGTCCCGGCCAGATTGGACGCAACGGAAGTGCGCGGATGTGCGCCGCACTGTTCGGATCGGAGAGCTGAACTCCCCAACGGAGTACTCTGCCGGAGTCACGCCACACCCGTTCATACGAAAGCGCAAGCATCGGCCAACCCGCCGCGTACTCAAGTCGCTCTTCCCCTTCAGCCTCGCCCGATGCAAGTCGAGACGGCAGTGCCCCCCATAGTCGAATGGGAGGAGGCGACGCATCGTCTCCAAGCATCATGACGCGATACCCCATCGTGTCACCCTGTTGGCGGAACCGCTCTGCGATCCTCCACCCACGCCACTCCCCTCCCGATCTGGAGAACGAAGTGAACTGCGCCGCCATCTTCGGACTGCGCGAATACACCACGATTCCGTCGACGAGCACAACGGAGTTCGATTCCACAGTCAACAACACAGCCAACCCCCACGCCACGGCCACATTGATGATGACGCCAGCGCAGAGGCAGATCGCGATCATCTTCGCGGCCACACGGATTCGCCGGCGAACATCGCGCACGATTCACCTCGCGGGGAACTCCCACGGCCTGCCGGGCGTGTAGTCAATCAGGTCATACAACGCCTGCCGCGTCTGCATCTGGTCGAGCAGGGCCTCGGCCGAGCCGTCCCTTGCGAGCGTTTCGAGCGCCCGCGTCACCGCGCCCATCGCCACACGAAGCAGCGTGACGGGATAGATCACGATGTTATATCCCATCGCCTCAAAGAGCGACAGCGGGATCATCGGCGTCTTGCCAAACTCGGTCATGTTGGCGAGGAGATACACAGGAGACACGGAGGCACGCAGGGACGAAGCAAAGCGGGCGAACTCATCCTCGGTCGTGAGGCCCTCGGGGAAGATCATTTCAGCGCCTGCTTCGCAGTATGCGGCCGCGCGTTTCACGGCCGCGTCATAGCCCTCGACGCCGCGGGCATCCGTGCGGGCACAGATGATGGGGCCATGGGACACCGACCGTTGTGCTGAACGGTCGGTGGCACGCGAAGACACCGATGTCGAAGCGACATCGGTGGCACGATTGATTGATGCGGCCGCCTTTGTCGCCCACTCGACCTTCTCGCACATGTGATCGGGGGTGACGAGTTGCTTGCCATCGAGATGGCCGCAGCGCTTCGGAAACTCCTGATCTTCGATGTGAAGGCACGCGGCCCCTGCGTGGGCGTATTCGATCACCGTGCGGCGCACCATCTCGGCCTCGCCAAAGCCGGTGTCGGCGTCGGCGATGACGGGGATGGTTCGCCCAGCCGCGGCCGTGGCGCCATCGGAAACCTCGCGAATCACGCGGCAGAAGTGTTCGAGTGTGAGCAGCCCGACATCTGGCACGCCCGCGCAGACGCTCGTGGCCGCGCCCGAAACATAACACGCCGGGAACCCCGCGCGTGCGATGGCCCGCGCCGCAAGGCCGTTGAACGCACCCGGCGCGGCGATGCAGCCGCCCCGCAAGCGTTCTCGCAACTGATCACCTGGTGTATCTGAATCGTGCATGGACGATCATAGGGAACGCCAAGACGAAGTCGCAGGCAAGCCAACTGACGACTCAGACGTTCCTCGCGAGGCGCGTGCGTCATGCGCCGAGGCTCGGCCGGCGTTCAACATGCCCTTGATCCTGGCGTTGATGATGCGTCCGACTTCGTCTTACGGATCGATCCGGAAGTTCCGCATCATGCCCATGTCCTCGTGTTCGAGATTGTGACAATGGTACATGAACAGCCCCAGGTGCGGGCCATGTTTGACGAGAAAGGTGACGCTTTCGCCGGGCATCAGCAGGAGCGTGTCCTTCCAGCCCTCATCGACATACCCGTATCGTACGGTCTCCCAGTTCGACGCCTGCGATGGGAGGATCGTGCGGCTTTGGATCTGAAACTGGCGACCGTGGAGGTGCATCGGATGGGGCATGAGTCCCATCGTGCCGGTGTTGGTCAACCTCCATGTGTCGATCTCACCGCTTCGGACAATTTCCTCAGGAGCGACGGCCATCATCTCAAAGGTGCGCCCGTTGATGAGGAACTGGCCCATCTGCATCGTCAGCGCAAATGTTCGCGGATTGTTCCAGTTTGGCGACTGGCTCGATGGGAGTGGATCGATCGTGCTGAGCGTTTGCGGGAGAACGAGCGTATCGGAATCGAGGTAGGCCATGTCGAATCGCATGATGTCGAAGGCCGAACCGTGAGGCAGAGTTGGATTGCCGACCGGCCCGGCCCCAGAGAACGCGAGGCTCTGAAGCATCACGCTCTCGCCGACTTCCTTCCCTCGCCAGTCGGCCCAGACTTCGACGCGCTCACCCGGCGCGAGCATGACGTAGGGCACGGTGACCGGCGCCCGCAGCAACCCGCCATCCGTCCCGATCACGGTCATCGGCGCTTCATCGCTCCAGCCGAGTTTGTAAATGCGAGAGTTTGACCCGTTCAGGAAGCGCAGACGGTACACGCGCGTGGCGCAGCGATGCACGGCGTTGGGACGACCATTGACAACAATCTGGTCGCCGAACATCCCCGCCATGCCCGACGGCTGATAGACCATCTCATTCGAGGCATTGAAGACTCGATCCTGGATGATGAGCGGCACGTCATAGTCTCCTCGCGGCAGCGGCAACGCCTGCTCCTCATCATCCTCGACGATGAACATGCCCGCAAGGCCGCGATACACCTGCGTCGCGGTCATCATGTGCGGATGCGGATGAAACCAATACGTCCCCGCCCGATTCTCGACCCTGAAGGCATAGGTCCTCGAGTGGCCCGGCTCGACGGCGTGCATCGGGTGGCCGTCCATCTGTGCCGGCACATCCAGCCCGTGCCAATGGACCGTCGTTTCTTCGTCGAGCGTGTTGGAGAGAGTGGCGATGAAGGTGGCGCCTCTCCGAATGCGAATGATCGGACCAAGCCACGAGTCTTCGAGCGTTGTGATAGCGCCTGATGGGGCTGAGATCACGTGCGGTTCATAGGTTAGGACCGACGTCCTTGCCCCAGGACGCACTTGCACGGTTCCGTCTCGCGCAACCAGCCCGATAATGACGTCGTCAGGACCGCTCGCACGAGAACTCGTGACCACGCCCGTCGTCCAGGCCAATGAGGCGACGACACACGCCAAACCGATTCCACGGATCTTCATGGATCCCTCCTCTGGATAGTGGATACGCAACGTCACAATACTGTACGCTCGCCGCGCCATTGAGATCGGGCTTCCCGCCGTGGATTGTGAATCCTCGCGTCTGCGCTGGTCCCATCGGATACACTGGCGACATGACACTCGCCAATTTCCTCCTGGTTGGCGGCGCAATGCTGCTGCTCGCGTCGTCGTCGAAGGTCGTGGGGCAAACACTCCCACGCGACATCGCCGCCCGCATCGATCCAGCGTCGGTCAAGGCCATCGTCGACAAACTCGAATCCTTCGGCACGCGGCACACGCTGTCGGACGCGACCTCTGACACGCGCGGCATCGGCGCTGCGCGCCGCTGGGTTCACGATGAGTTCATGAAACTCAAGCCCATCGCCGGCGATCGGCTCGAGGTCTATTTCGACACATTCGAGCAGCCACCCGGGCCACGAATTCCACGCCCGGTGGAGATCGCCAACGTGGTGGCCGTGCTCAAGGGCACAATGCCCGAGGCGGCGGAGCGTCGATATCTGGTGATGGGGCATCTCGACAGTCGCGTGCTTGATCCGCTCGATGCGGAAAGTGATTCGCCGGGGGCGAACGATGATGCGTCGGGCGTCGCGCTGGCGCTGGCGATCGCGCGGGCGCTGGCGGATAAGCCGCTCGACGCCACGCTCGTGTTCATCGCCACCAGCGGCGAGGAACAGGGCCTGCTCGGCGCGCGGAACCTCGCCAAACGCGCTCAAGAGGAAAACTGGCAAGTCCACGGCGTGCTCAACAACGACATGGTCGGAGACCCCACAGGCGCGGACGGCCAACCCATTCGCGATGAACACGGCCGCTTCATCATCCGCGTGTTCTCAGAAGGTCTTCCGCCACGGCCGGATGAGCGACAAGCGATGCGCATTCGCTCGCTCGCGTCTGAATCCGATGGCGACAGCCGTCAACTCGCGCGGTTCATCGCCGACATCGCCCGGCGCGAAGCCACTCAGGCCCAACCGATGCTCGTCTTTCGCCCCGATCGCTTCCTGCGCGGCGGCGATCACACGCCCTTCAACGAAATCGGCCTGCCCGCCGTGCGCTTCACCGTGCCGTATGAGCACTATGACCGGCAGCACGTCGATGTCAGCGAGAAGGATGGCAAGCCGTATGGCGATCTCGCGACGTTTGTGGATGCGGAATATCTTGCGGCCGTAACGCGGCTGAACGCGGCGGTGCTCGTGCATCTGGCCAATGCGCCGCGCACGCCGCCCAACGCGCGCGTCATCACCGCGCAACTCAGCAACGACACAACGATCCGCTGGGATCCATGCCCGGAGCCGGATGTCGCGGGATATGAAGTCGTCTGGCGACTCACCACCGACAACGACTGGACGCATGGAAAGGATGTCGGGCTTGCAACCGAAGCGACGATTGACCTGAGCAAGGATGACTGGTTCTTCGGCGTACGCGCCTATGACCGCGAGGGATATCGCAGTCCTGTGGCGTTCTGCGGCGCGGCCGCGCGGTGATGCATGAACCGGATCCGGTGGTGCGGGCGTCTCGCCTGCACTTCCTTCTCTTTGGATCCGGTGGGGCGGGCGTCTCGCCTGCACTTCCTTCTCTTTGGATCCGGTGGTGCGGGCGTCCCGCCTGCACCCGTTCCAAGCACCTGGCCCGCCTCATAAGATAACTGTGCAACAAAGTTGAACCAAGCCCCCATGTGTCCAGAACCCACCCATGAACCAACCCATCCGCATCGCCATGTGGTCCGGCCCGCGAAATATCTCCACGGCAATGATGCGATCCTTCGGCTCACGCCCCGACACAATCGTCTGCGATGAACCCTTCTACGCGCGATACCTGCTGCGCACCAGCGCGGACCATCCCGGACGCGATGAAGTCATCGCCGCGTGCGAAACCGAGTATGACAACATCGTCGCTTCCCTCACCGCCCCGCTCCCGCCGGGCACAACCATCCTCTATCAGAAGCACATGGCCCATCACATTCTGCACGAAGACTGGAAACATCTGGACTGGGTTCACTCGATGCGCAACGTGCTGCTGATCCGCAATCCGCTTGAGGTGCTCGCCTCGTTCATCAAGGTCGTGCCGAATCCCACGCCCGAGCAACTCGGCCTGCCGCAGCAGTATCGACTGTTTCTTATGTTCGCCGAGC
>CAZTPJ010000087.1:0-13817 GCA_964614515.1 uncultured Phycisphaeraceae bacterium
GAGGGCTGACGGTCGGATCAAGGCACAGGCGGAGCGGATCAAGGAACTCGAATCGGAAGTGGCGGCGCTCAAGGGTGAACACGCCCCATTGAACGACACCGGCTCCGGCCCATCTGACGGGGATGGAGCCGGGCCGGTGTCGATCTCCCGGAATCGTCGCCGTGCGATTCCGGTCGGCGGGGGTGCTGAATGACGTACAATCCTGATCCGGTCATTGCTCCCGATCCCCCGGACGCTGATGATGAGCAAGCCAAGATCAAATCCGATGCGATCGAACTCGCCGGGAGTGAAGAAACGCTGAATGGCTGGCTTGCCTCCGCCAAGGCGCTCGGCAAGGAACGAATCGAAGACCTCAACCGCCGTCTGGTCAATCCGTCGCTCTACAAGGGTGCGCTGGCCGAGATCAAAGCCGAGTATGACGCCACGCCCGAGAGCAAGGTCAAGCCGTTGGTCAACGGCACACTGACTTCCGGTGGCAGCGGCATGGCTCGCGACAAGAAGGAATACCTCTCGTTGGTCGATGCCGCGAGCAAGGGTGACAAGGCCGCACAGGCACGTTTGAAAGCCACGCCCGTTGAACGGGTCATGCAATGGGGATGATGATGAGCATCGCACAGAGCGTCGCTACGAAGGCCGCCGACGAACGTAAGGCGAACGATGCCCAACGGCGGGCCGTGTTTGAAGGGCTTGCCGACCGGATCATCGCCCTGCCCGATGGCGGGGAACTGTCGGAGTCGGATGTCCGCCTCGTCGCTACCTTCCTGGAGAAGGGGCCAGACTGGCAGCCGATGACGCCTCAGACGTTTGACGCGGCCGTTGAGGCTCGCCGGAAGATCCACAAGGCACGGCGGCGGTTGCAGGACGTGCGCGATCGCGCGGCCCAGATGACTCCGAAGGCAGAGGTCCACTCGACGTACGACCGGCGGATCAAGGAAATCGCTGACACGATCGTCGCCCTCCATGAGGAGCGGGCGAAACTCGAAGCATGGCGGGCCGACCGAACGGATATCGACATGGAACTTGCGACGCGCGAAGGCCATGTGACCGAGTTGGTGCAAGGCTGGCATCGCTTGCTCGGTGGCGCTCCCGCGGATGATTCGGGAGGTTGACCCCGTGGCGGACAAGCCCCCCAACAAGAAGAAACGCGGCCAACGCGGGCCTGGGAAATCGGTCCAGCGAAAACTCGCCGAGGCAAATGATCGCTGCATGCTGGAGTTGGTCCGCAAGGGCCGACCGATGATCGGGGCCGGTGGTGTCGTTCTGACCGACGAAAATGGCAAGGTGCTGTACGCCCCACCCAGCGGGGCGGACCTTCGGGCGATCGTGTCGCGGCTCGCACAAATCGGGTCGAATCCCGATGGCGTTTCTGGGCAAGCACTGCTCGATGCCGCAAATGCCCGCGCCAAGGCCGGGCTGCTCGATCTGCGTAAACTCGATCCTCGTGGAGACGAGTCGTGAGCCGTCGCCACCGTGCCCGCGATGACCGCGAACTGTTGCCGATCACCGAACGGGAACTCCTCGATGCGGAGGATGTCGGTCGGCTGCTTGGCGTCTCGCGATCTCAGATCTTTGAGTGGTCGCGGCGGGCCATGATGCCCGAGTCGATCACCTTCTCTCGCGCGTGCGTGCGATGGCGCCGGCGTGAAGTCGTGGATTGGGTCTTGTCAGGTTGTCCGCCGCGCGATGCGTGGTGTTGGCTGCCCACGACCCGCGTCAACCTCGATGAGTGGGTCGAGTTTCAAAACAACCAGTTGTCGAGCCTCCGTGAAGAATGCACGCGACTACAGGCCATGATTGATGCCGGGGCGAAGTTTACAAACGTCCATGTCGAGCCACGCCGATGAGTGACGACGAAGCCGCATATCGCGAACACATCCGCAAACTTCTGGGCCTGAAGGGTGAGACCATCACCGTGCGCCAAATGGTCGCGGCGACGGGGTTCTCCTCCGCCCATCTCCACCAGGCCATTCACCACGGACGGCTTGCCGTCGCTGACACGGCGACGCCAACGCGGTTCATCATCACCGTGGACGCGGCGATCGACTACATCATCGCTGGCGTGCCGAAGGAAAGACGTAAGATTACGTGGCGTCGGCGGCGGAAGTCTACTTCGCCTCGGACCCGGTGATGAACGCCGTTGATTCGAGGGTGTCGATGGCTTCTTTCAACTCCCCGATCGCCTTCTGCATCTGGAATCCCTGACAGGCGATGATCGCGAGCAAGGCCGTCTGTTCGTCCGGAAAGCGTCTTTTGAAGGCATCAAGGACACTGGTCAACTCGTCGAGCGGGTTTGTCTGCTGCTGCTTTGTGCTGGTGGTCATGTAAGTTCCTTTCTGTAAGTCGTGTATGCTTGTCCCTCTGTCCTCTGCGGTGCTTTGAGGCAACCGGAGAGGGCGCACCGACCCCTTTGCGGAGTCGGCGATGTGCTTCTCGGCGAACGGAGCCGGACACACCGCCCAGCGTACTTTGTTCCGGCGTCGCTGGGTTTCACCCTACCGGCCCGATCCATGGATGATGCCCGTGGGCAAAGGCTGTAGCAGTGTGTCGGACGCCGACTACAGCGGTCAGGTACCGCGAAAAGGGCTGCGCTCACGCCGCCGGGTTGGTGGTCCCAAATACCACAGGCCGTAGGATGCCCTCGTCGCGTTGCTCTGGAAACGACCCTGCCAAAGCCCAGGTCCGGCGCTGACCGCAGTCCAATGTTCGCGCCGGAGAACATGAGTTGTAAAAGTCTCAGCGGCGGTGAAGCCGCCGAGACTTGCCCGCGCCGTCCCCTGGCGCAGGAGTCTGTTCATTGCATCGGCTGTCGCCGATTCTGGTCGCCCCAGATTGCTTCGGGCACGATAGGCGCGCCCGTTGTTGAATGTAGCAAGCGGAGCCAAATTAAGTTCTGGAACGGTAGCAACTTCGCGGCGTTGTAGAGCGTCTGCTGGTCGAAGTCTCCGCGAGCGGTTCCGGCCAGCACTTGCGCGAAGCGGTCCACATCCGCGGCTGCTGGCCCGAAGAATGTCAAGGCCCTTCCCGGCGTGACGTGACGTGCCGCACTGGAACCGAGCGGATTGCCTACAAGGTTGCCGGGCGAGAATGGGATCCCGAGCGAGTCTGCAATCGCCAGCGGACGGGCCAGCCACCCGGACAGGCCGGAGCGCTCGAACGCGGCATAGGTCATGCCGAGCGGGTTCTTCTGCCACTGCTCGATCGTCTCATCCAGCGAGCGACGGCCGGATAGGTGATTCGAGATTGCATCGCTCAACGATCCAAGGAACAGGTAGGCCATGGCGTACCACCCTTGATAGTGTGCTGGCATCTGCGCCATCACTGCAAGCCGTTGATTGGCGAACGCCATAAGGAAGGTCTGGAACTGATTGAAGATCCGTCCCAGAACCGTGCGGTTGACGTGGGGCTTGTCGAAGTGGCCGGGCGTCACGATCATTCCATGGTGAACCTCTGACGCGACATTGGCCGTCAGGATGTCATGCAGATCACGGTTGGCCTTGCCTTGCGGCGTGGCCGGGTCCATCTGCCACTCGGCGAAGTTTGGTTTCAACACGCGCTGAGTCAGTGGGCCGATGTCGCCGGTGAGGAACGTCTCCAAATCGGGGATCACTTCACTGATCGGCACGTCGTCAGGCGTCAACCCGTGGCGATGGACCAACGTGAGATAGTGGCGTGCCCTCTGTGCGTTCAGACCCATGCTGTTGAGTTTGGCCGCGTCGAATGAATTCAATCCGGCCTTGCGTAGTGCCTTGGCTTCACTCATGCCTCCGCCCATGATCGCGTGTGCGTGAAGCAGTCGCCGCGCGTTGTCCGTCATTCTGTCGATGACCATGCCGCCAGCAACCCTCTTGTTGATATCGGTGATGAACGTCATCATCGAGAGGCGGCTGTGGATGTCGCCCAAACGCTCCATGCCTCGCTCGATCCGTGCCGTGGCCCGGCGGACCTGTCCCTCGCCGAACCCCGATCCGCTCGCCAGATAGTCCACATCTGACAAGGCCCGGGCCCGTGTGACTCCATCGAACATCAAGCCGAGCGTTTCCAAGTCTCGGCGCGGGAGTGATTTCAAGTTGAAGATCGCGCGCGGGAACAAGCCGAGCGTGCCGGGCCTCTGCATCGCGTAGAGCGTCGAAGGTGCAAGGTCATTCGATTGCGCCCAAGCGATTGATCCTAATTTATTCGCGTAACTGAGTCGAAGCAACTGGCGGCCGAAGTAGCTGAATGCGGCGAAAACGCCCCGATCCTGGGTGATTGGATTTCGACCTTCCATCAAGGACAGAGGCAAGCCGATGTCTCGCTCGATGCGGCCTTTGAGCCTTCGGATCGTCGGCATGAGCGCGCTGGATGTGTCCGTGCGGCCCGCCGTGGCGTCGGCCTTCGCGGCAAACTGCTCCATTGTGTCCGCCGTCTCGCGGAGGTAAGCCATCATGTCCGCGCCGTCGGTGATGGCCCGGCCGTCGCGGAGCCTCGCATCGCGCCAGATCTCCGGGTTGAGTTGAATCGCTCGGCGCACGGCGGTTCTTCCGCCGACGACTCTGTTGTACCGTTCCAAAATCACTTCAAGGTCCGTCTCCAAGTACTCCGCAAAATCCGCCTCGTCGATGGTCAAGATGCGGCGGCGGATCGGGCTTGGCAGCGCATCTTCAACGCCGTGGGCTTCGTCGGGCTTCGTGAGCGTGTCGAAGGCGCTGTCGGCGTGTCGGCGGTAGTAGGCGTCGAGTTCGGCTCTGTACGCGGTTCTCAGATCGGCGGGCAGGTCGCCCTCAGTGAGTTGTGCAACGTCGGCCGCGAAGTCCTCGGCGTCGAGCGCCGCGGGCACTGCGCCCTGTGCCTCGGCCGCGCGCGTTTTGGCGGCGATGATGTTCTCAACTTGGGCGCGGTCCAAATGCTCAACGGCTTCCGGGATCAACGGCCGCGCATCATCGGCGACGCGGGAACCATCGACGATGGAATCGTTGCGACGGAAGGAATCCGCGATGCGACGCTTGAAGTCGTCGGCCTGGGCGACGATGCGACTCGCGATCCACACGCGCGGGAGGTAGAACCGCTGGCCAGCGACGGCCTTGTCAATGGTTGACAGCCGAGTGTTGGCATCGTCGAGCGCGGTCTGTGCCTTCTCGAAGCGCGGGCGTAGTCGTGCGGCAAGGATCGGATCATCGGCGGCGCCATCGAGCGCCCTCTGGAGTTTGGCGACGCGCGTGGTGAGTGAGTCCACTTCCCGTTTGGCCACGGCCAAGGCTCGCGGTCCGACGTGCAACAAGTTGACGCCTTCGGCCTCGTCTCGCATCCGGGCGAAGTACCCGCGCACACGCTCAGCCCCATCACGCACGGCCTGAGGTACGTCCGTTGGAATCTCTACGTCAAACCCGCGTGACTTCGCGTGCTCGCGGCGCATGAGGTCATAGGCGGCGTTGCGGAACGTGTGGTAGTCGAAGCGGTGGGCGATGGGTTGACCGTTGTAGGTTGGGTTCTGTGTGGATCGAAGCGCGCGATACTCGCGGCGCAGGCCGATGACAGCGGCCTCCTTCGCGGCGTCGTAGATGTGGGCGACGGATTCCGCAGCCGTGCCGGAAGCGAAGCCGAATGCGTTGTCTGCGGATGCCTTGGTCACGGTTCTGGCGCTTCCGCTGAGCGTGCGATTTACGTCATGGAGCCTGCCGAGCGTCGTCCTGGCAAGCCTGCCCTGTGGCGTCACAACGGCCGCGAGTGCTGCGTACCGGCTTGTGACCGCTCCAAAGGCCCGGTCGATCCAGTTGCCTCCGAGTTCCGCCGATGTCGCCGCGGCCTGCGCGTCGCTGTGGTCGATGATCGTTCGCACATCGTCGAGCAAGTTTGCAAACGGCTGGTCGGGATGCTCGATGACGTGGAGCGCCTTGCCCGCTTCCTGGTACTTCGTGCGGAGTTGCTGAATCAGCGTGGCCGACTCATCCCCTTCGACGTGGATCGCGGACACTACACGGTTATCGACAGGATCATCGGCGAGTGCGGCCTGGATGGACGCCTTGCCGCGCGCGACTTCATCGGCGAGCGAGAGTCGAATGGGATCGACGGCGGGGTTGGCGGGATCAAATTTGCGCACAACCGGCTCGGTCGCGAGCCTTTCCCAATCACGTTGCATCTGGCGGACTTTTCGCGTGGGGATGTGGCCCGAGAGACTGTTGAGGACCGCCGGGCTTGTGAGGAACCCAACGCCAGCACCAAGACTCGCGCCGATGCCGAATGTCGCGAGTTCGTTGATCGGCCCGCGTTCATCACTCGCCGGGTTCAATGTGTTCTGGAGTTCTTCAAAGCCGACGCTGATGGTGCCCGCGATCGCGGCAAACTGCGCAGCACGGCCGAGCGTTGTGCCTGACTTCGCCAGTTTGAACGCCGCGCCGAAGGGAAGCAAATTCGTAGGATCGCCGATCAACGTCCCGCCGATCGCAAGCGCCTTGTTTCGCAGACTCGCACGGCTCAACGTGTCCAAGTCCTCAAGGTATCTACGGCCGCGTGCCAGTTCGAAGTGGAAGTCGCCTTCGCTCCATACGCCGTCAAACTGACCCAGATCGCGCAGCGTTTGCACCAAAGGATCATCGCGCAAGTGGCGATTCGCGTCGAAGAAGTCGGGCAAGAAAAAGTCGTCCTCTCGCTCGAAGCGCGGGCGGACGGCCATGTCGATCACGTCTTGCACGATGGTCGTGCCGACAGCGGCGCGCCACGTTTGGCCGAGCGTTGGGCGTTCCTGTTCCGGCGGCGTGGCGAGCGGATCGCCCGTGGCCGCGATGCGTTGTGCATGAGTCGCGAGTCGATCGCGGCCGGTAGGAAAGATGCGTTCGGGCAGAATGGCCGCATCGGAAACTGTCGGCTGTGGGATTGCTACAAGCATTATCGTTGACTCCAGTTGGGATCGTTGAGCCAATCTTTCACCGCCGAGAAATCCATCGTTCCTGGCTGGCCGCGAAACTCGGGGTGGTGTTCCGAAAGTTGCTTCTGAGTCTGGATCATCTTCAAGAACCGGCGGCGGTCCTTGGCGTTGAAATTTGCTGTGTGTTCATTAGGGCGATAGATGATGAGTTCGCCCGCATCGTTGACCAAAGGCGAACCGTTCGCGTCGATGAATTGCCAGCCGACCTGCCCATCCTGCGGGGATGTGAAGGGTCTTGGTTCGACTTCCTGCGGATCAAAGCCCGCCTGTTCCAGTTCAAACTTGGCTTCCTGCTCGAAGTTCTGGCCCCAGCGGAACGCTTCGGGCAGTGGCGTGCCCTGGCCGTCGTCGATCAAGACAGGCGTCACCAGTCCATTCCAGCGCACAAAGTCCACAGAGTTGCGAGTCATTGCTTCCGCATAATCACGCGCTGCGGACAGCGCACGACCGCGTGACATTTGAAAGCGATTCCGCTCGAAGCGGTCGGCGAACCATCTCCCCACCATTTGCCTAACATTGTGGTCCGCCATCGCGCGGGGCGGATCTCTCCACAGCATGTCCAGACCGAACAAACCCCGATTCTTCGCGTGTTCATGCCCGGCGGCGATGGCGGCGAGAATGGAGTCGGCCTCTGTTTCAAGGGTCCAGTTGGGTCGGCCCGCTTGCAAGTCGTCGATGATGGCCGTGGGCGTTCGCTGTGCTGGTTGCGTCGCGCTCGCGGCGGCGCGGATGCGCTGGACCGCCTGCTCGCGCGTGCTGGGTTCCTGCAAACGGCCGCGTCGATACTCCTCGGCTGCCTGGGTCAAGATCGGGTCCACCGTATCGCCCGCGGCATCAAGCATGGCGGCGAAGATGCCGGGATCGCCCACGGCCAGCGCGCCGACGGCCTCGGCGGCGGTCGCTATTTCGGCGGGCACGTTGCTGGTCAAGTTCGCAAGGAGTGTGTCGCGAACCTCGCTCGGCAGTTGACGCGCTTGTAGGATTGCATTGGTCAGGCCAATTGGGTTCGCGACCCGGTTCGCTCGGTCAATGAACCCCGCCCCGCTCGGCCCGACGATCCGCGCGATGGCGTTGTCGTGTGCCTTGGTCAACACACCATCGCCGCCGGACAACACGGCTACGGCGTGTCGAAGTGCGACGTTCTCGGCGTCGCGTTCGCGTGCCTGATTGGTCAAGACCTGTGCCGTTGCCGGGTCGATGTGTCGAACGTCGTCGGCGGGAAACTGTGCTGCTCGCAACGTCTCCGCGCGAACCTCGTCGGCCGTGATGGTCCCGGCCAGAATCCGCGTGCGAATCGTTCGCTCCGTCTCGGCCTGCCCGCGGCGAATGAAGTCGCGGCGAAGATCATCGACACGCGACTCGGGGATCGCGCCGGATGCGCGATGCTCGGCGAGCCTGCTGAGGATCACGCCATGCGGCGAGCCGTCGTTGGATAGGGCGTACAAGTCATTGATCGCGTGTGACTCGGCGGCGTTGGCTCTCGCACGTTGCACGCCCACGGCCTGGGTGCGGAGTGCGGCTTGTTTGTCGGGATGGCGTCCACCAAGGAAGTCGAGCGCGATGTCAAGCATTCCATGAGGATCGCCCTCGATCGCGGCGGTTTGCGCGGCCGTGAGGACGATGCGCTGGTCGATCTCGTCCGTGGTTGCGTTCGGGATGAGTCGTCTGGCTTCGTTGATCGAAGCCTGAAACTCCTCGCGGCTTGTGGCCTTCGCGGCCGCTCCGCCGAGTCGGTCAACGATCTCGCGGTCCACGTCGCGCAGGATTGTTGTGCGCTGGTCGGCGAAGGCTTGGACAAGGCGCGGTGTTGCGCGATCGAGAAACGCGGTGCGGTACGTTGGGGAAATGTTATCATCGTCGGGAACATACTGCGCAAGTAATACCCGTGCCGCTTCGTCGGGATCAAGGTCGCCGGGGATGATGCGATTCGCGCGAATCTCCGCGATGATCGTCGGAGCGAGTTCGTCCGCGCGCTGCATCGCGGATGCACGGTGAAGCGCGGCCGCGTCGAGTTCGATTCGATCGTTTTCCGCTCGCTCCTGACGTGCGACGTTGCCAGCGGCCTCGACAAGATCGCCCCCGAGTCCGAGCGCCTTCTGTAGCATCGCAAACTGTCGAAGGCCCTCGTCGTAGATGGTGTTCGTGGCCTCGATGCCGGGGATGGCGAGCGCGGCGATGTCCTGGCGTGGGATGGAGTCGGCGGTGCGCGGTCGCCCGATGCCGGTGAGGGGTCCAACTTGTGATGTTGGGAGTTGACTCATTGCGTTTGGTCTTTCTGTGGTTGCGATGACTGATGACTTCGGCGAATGAAGTCCATGCGCTGCTGGTGAAGCGTGCGCCAAGCCCTTTCGATCCAGTCTGCGACGGGCGGGTAGGTCAAGTTTACAGGCTTTCCGGCGGGGTTGTTCTCGTCCGTGAACAGGACTTGATCACAATGTTCAATGAGAGCCGCGAAGTGCTGGCCGATTGGCGGCTTGCTCGGCGGCGGCGTTGGCGTTGGTTGTGGTGAATGCTGGCCGTTGGAACCTGTCATGCAGTCGCCTCCTGTGCGAGCCGAAGGACGTAAGGCTCGCCGATGGTGCCGTTGTTTGTTGAAATGACGCCAAGCCGTTCCTTGGCCCTACGAAGGGACCCCATGCTGATGCTCTTGGCCTGCGCCTCGGCCTGAATATCGGCGAGCGGCCGTTCGCCGTCGGCCAGAGCGTCGCGGAGGAACGCGATTGCCTCTTTCACTCGCGGTCCCGGCTCACGTTTGCCGCGTGGCTGCTCGCAGAACACGTCGCTCGCGCGGATGCTCGTGTCGATTCCGAGCCAGTGGACCACCGAGTCCTCGCCGATTTTGAACCGAAGGGCGTGAGGCCGCTTGGCAAGGTTGCTCTTTTCGTGGAGCAAGAGTCGCGAGTCGCCCGACTCGTCGCGCGGGTCCGTACTCACCATCAAGATCGAGCGGCACACGGCCCCAAACTCCTGAGAGCCTAACAGTCGATGCCCTGCACTCGCCGCGGCGGACTTGCGGATGTGGCATACTCCCAGAATCGCGACGTTGTTTTCTTCGGCGAAGCGGCCCAGGTGTTGCAGCGCGTGCCGGGTTTCATTCGACCGATTGGTGTCGAGTTTGTGATTGAGGAAGCCGGTGATGGGGTCGATCACTACCAGAACAACATCGCCGATGCGGCGGATTTCGCGTGAGAGGTAGACCAAATGGGTGGGTAGGTCCAATGGTTCTGTGCCTTGAGCGCTTCGCAGTCCCCCGACGAAGTGGACACGCTGCATGTCGCCACCGGCCGCCTCTAGGCGGGGCCGGATCGTGTCGCCTGGACCGTCTTCGCTGCTCAGGATCAGAGCCGATCCGAGCGGTGCCGTGCCGGTGCCGTCGGGCCATTCCGCTCCGGTGGAGACACAGGCGGCAACGTCGATGCTAATGAAGGTTTTTCCGGCATCGGGAGCGCCGGCCAAGATGGTCAACTTGTTGAGGGGGATTCGCCCGGGCCACAACCAGCGGACACGCTCGCGGGGGATGTCGGCGAGCGGACGGATATCAAGTGTCTTCGTGGGCGTGGGTTGTGGGGGGGCGTGGGGCATTGTTGAATCTGAAACCCCGGCCAGCCCGTTGAGGCTGGCCGGAAGGATGGAATTACAGTTGGCCCTTGACGGCGTGCCAAACCTCGCACGCTGCCTCGGCGAAGCTTTCAAGGTAGTCGATGGAAAAGGCATAATGCTCCGTGGCTTCGTCGCCGCTCACCACGTCCTTGAAGAACTGCATCTCTGCGGAGACGTCGTCGGCTGGGCAGAGGGCCCAAGTGAGATAGTCGACTTTCGAGTCGATACTCGGGTCGTTGCGGAAATCGGCCAGACGGTCGGCGAGCCTTTCAAGCTCGTGAGCCTCGGCATGCTCCTCGGCCCATGCCTTTCCATCCTGCGCGCCAAGGCGGCGCATTTCGTCACCGTGAATCGACTTCGACTCCCGAAGGCGCTCAATGACCTTGGGATCAACGGTGGCTGATGCTGTTGCGCTCATGTTACAGACTCCTGCGAAAAGGGTGATGTGAAGCGGGGCACACGCCCCGCGTAAGGGTCAGGCTGCTTCCGACGTTTCCAGTTGGGCCGCTTCGTCGTCGTTGGGGAAGTAATCGTCCTCGATCTGGTCGATGAGTTCCAAGGGAATCTCGTCGTTGGGGAACGGCTCTCGCTCGTACAGGTCGATCAGTTGGCTGATCCGAACCATGGTCATGCCAGCGTTGTCGGCGAAGGGTTGCAAGTCTTCACCGGCATCTCGCCGATCGCGGAGCAACTTGCCCCACACGCGGTTCTCCTCCGCGTCGTTGACTTGCTTGGTTAGTTGTAATTGGAACCGTTCCTCTTCGAGGCGCGTGCTGGGCTTGCTGAGTGTTGCAAGTTGTGCGTACAACTGACGGACTTCGGAAGGCGTGAGAAGGCCGTACTCGCAGTCGTGCATCTGCTGATACGCTTCCCGCTTCGAGTCGTCGATGTCGATGTAGTCAGGCTGATCCGGCGGCTCGTTCAGTCCATTGATGAGTGACAACTTGATCTGTCGAACGAACTCGTGTGAGACCCCGACGTGATCGGCGATGGCGCGGGCAGGTTTGTCGAACCATCGGTCATCGTTCAACACAGCCTCAACGCATCGGTGCTTGTCTTCGCTGCTGCGCCGAAGGCCGTTGCGCTTGTTCGCACCGGCGGCGGCGATCACGGCGTCCGCTCTCGTGCCCTTGGAAGTGACGACGGCCTTGATCGTTGTGCGGCCTTCTTTCTTGTGCGCTTCGAGGCGGTGGTTCCCGTCGATGGCGTAGAAGGTCGTTGGACGTTCGGAATCCTGCACGACTTCGATCGGTGGCAGATCGTCGATGCACGCCGCATAGTCGGCGATCGCCTCCTTGCTGATGGCCTCGCGCAGTTGCAGGCCCACGATGGAATCGATGGAAATGTCTTTTGCTTTGGGTGGGGACTTGACTTCGTGATTTTTTCTGGCTTTCATGTAACCTCATCTGGCTTTACAGCGTCGCCTTGTAGCAGGGGCGACGCTGTATTTTTGGGGGATTAAGCCGCCGACGCTGGCGACTCGTTAAGTGCTTCAAGAAACTCGCGGATTGCCGACGCGCGAACGTATCGGCGAGAGCCGACCAACTGGCTGCGCAGGATGACACCACGGCAACCCTTTCGGATCCAGCGATTGACGGTCACAAGCGGGATACGTCGGCGGCTCGCCATCCCATCGGCGATGATCTCGCACACTTCCTTGAGGTCGTAGAGCGAATCATCGTTGCCACGCGGAATGGTCGTGGGGCGTGGCAGGGTGCTGCTGTTGCGGCCGAATGAGCGAACGACGGTGGCAGTGGTGTCCATGTCACACAGCATATCCGAGGGTTGGCGGTCTGCAAATCGGATCATGGACGATCAGCGTTGTGCATCCGCTGGTGTTGCAAAAAATAGCGAAGTTTGGTTGTACACAATCGTACACAAACTTTCAATTTCATACAACTTCGCAGCCGTTTTTGAACAATAATGTCAGCCATTTAAGCTGACTGTCTGGGGTGTTCACCAGATTTTGTCAGCCCCAAAAAAAACGGCCCGACGTGGGCCGCTGTGCGGTTGAGCCGTGTGGAGCGATGGGCCGCAATGCGCCAACGGCTCGAAGTTCCGCTTCAAAACGGACGTTGCTTGTCAATATTGACAAGGTTCGGGGTCACGCGGCGGCGGGCGATGTGCCGAGTGAGGCGCGGAAGGCCGGGCGGATGTCCGTGTCGAAGTAGATCTCCAAGGCTTGGAGGCGGTCCCTGGCTTCGCACGCGGCGGCGTGGGCCTCCGTGGCATGGGCGTTGCCGATGGGCGTGGCGACGCCACAGTCGTCACCACCGGCAAGCAGAGCGAGTGCGTCCTGGGCTTGGGCGAGTCCGCTGCGCGCCCGCTCGATGAGAGTCTTGACCCGATCGAAGTCGGGCGGCGTTTCGCCAAAGCCGATGCCGAATGGGCCGGGCCTCGAAACGGCGGCGAGTCGTGCGGCGAGCGTGGGATTCATTGGATACGATGGCATTGCGGTGGTCTCCTTCATGGGGACGAAACTCGGGGCCGATGGACATGCGCTCGTCCGTCGGCCCTTTTTCATGGATGCACGGCGACCCATTCGCCGTGCGGAAGCCACCGCCGACCCGTTGGAGCGGGCGGTGGGGGGAAGTTCCGGCGTCACTTCGTTACGCGGCTGATCTCGTGGTGCTTACCATCGCGCCACTTATATCGAATCACATCGCCTCCGATGTGATTGATCACGCGCGCGTCAGGGCTGCATAGGCACGCAATGCCACCGTGCATCTCGGCGATGAATGCGGAGTGGAGGAGATTCGCAATGCCGTCGTTCATCTTGGTGATCGATGCGGATTGGTGGAGAATCACCTCGCCACCGTGCATCTCGGCGACTGAGGCATTGTTGTACAGAAAGGCATCCTGGGTCGGAGGGTCCTCGTCGTAGTGCAACTCGTGGCAGACGCCGGATAAATATATATTCAGACCGGAAGCGCGCGCGGCCTTGGCCTCGGCCTCGCCGTCACGACCAGCCGCGATGGCGTCGATGATCGGCAACACAAGGAGATCGTCGCAAGCCAGGAGCATGCCGATGGACGGATGATCGCGTAAAATGTCTCGGAGTGCGGTATCCGGATCCCCCCCCTTGCGAAGTGCGGCTTGTTGTGTGACGTGTTCGCCTACGTCTTCCAAGCCGTTGAAGTCAACGGATGCGGCCTTCGTGTCGGCCACGGCCTGTCGAATGTCGTCAAGTGTGTACGTCGTCATCGTGTACCCCTGGTGCCGCTGTGCGGCTTACGCGACTCACTCAGTCGCCGAGTGTGCGGGCAACACGCCCGCGGGTCAATCGCCTTAGCGCCGCTTTCGCGGGGCGGGCGGT